>JACPQZ010000043.1 GCA_016190205.1 Candidatus Omnitrophota bacterium
CTCCCGTAGGAGTCAGGGCAGTGTCTCAGTCCCAGTGTGGCTGACCATCCTCTCAGACCAGCTACCCATCATCGCCTTGGTAGGCCATTACCCCACCAACTAGCTAATGGGCCGCGGGCCCCTCATCGGCTGATAGCTTACAAGTAGAGGCCATCTTTCACCCCAAGGACCAAAGTCCCCGGTGTCGTATCCGGTATTAGCACGTCTTTCGACATGTTATCCCGATGCCAAAGGTAGGTTACCCACGTGTTACTCACCCTTTCGCCACTCTGGTTTGATTGCTCAAACCATCGTTCGACTTGCATGCCTAATCCACGCTGCCAGCGTTCGTTCTGAGCCAGGATCAAACTCTCCGTAAAAATAAAGAGTTGACGTTGGCCTGCACCGACTTTTCAAAGAGCAATCTTTTCTGATACAAAAACTAAAGAGAAAAAATGAAGGCAAAAAAAGAGCACCCTTGAGGGTGCCATGTTACCGCTTCTCAAGGCCGGCTTTTAGAAGAGATCCTCCAAAAAGCAATAGCGAATCATGTGCCCCTATAATAGTTATATAAGATATATTTGTCAAGGAACTTTAACGATGAGGCGCCTAAAGAACCGCTTTCCTACCTTCAAAACCTGTCCATTTTCCACATCAATAAGGCCCTTGGATTCTTTGATCCTTGAGCCACCTAGGGTTACACCTCCCTGCTCAATCAATCTCCGGGCCTCGCTTTTGCTTGCCGCACCCCCCGAATCTGTCACCAGGAAGACGGGGTCCACCTTGCCGTCCGATACTTTATCCCGCGGAACTGCATATTCAGTTACCCGGCCCGGAATCTCCTTTTTCTGCACCACCTGCTCAAATTCGCACGCCGCCTCCAGGGCTTTTTGGCCCCCCCAGCATTCTTCTGTCAGCCGCCGAGCAAGATCCTTCTTCGTTTCCAAGGGACGGGCGGAATCGAAGAGACGCGCAGCGGGAAACAAAATGTCTGCGTATTCACCGGTCAGCTTATCTGAAAGCGACATGATCTTTCCATACATGGAACTGGGAGGTTCCTGAATACCAATGTGATTCCCCAGGCTCTTGCTCATTTTGTCGTGTCCGTCCGTTCCGACCAACAGGGGCATGGTGAGAACGATTTGAGGTTCCTGGCCCGCCTGACGCTGGAGCTCTCGGCCCACCAGGAGATTGAACTTCTGGTCGGTGCCTCCGATCTCGACATCCGCCCTGACTCGAACGGAGTCATAACCCTGTATGAGGGGGTACAAAAACTCGTGCACGCCGATGGGCTGCTTCGCCTTTAAACGCTTTTCAAAATCATTGCGCTCCACGAGCCGGGCCACCGTGTAGCCGGCGGCGATCCGTATGACCTCCTCCAATTTGAGTTCGTCCAGCCAATCGCTGTTGTCTACGACTTCGGTTTTCTTCCGGTCCAGATATTTGAACACCTGTTCCTGGTACGTCCGGGCGCAGCGGTCGACCTCTGTTCGCGTGATCTGCGGACGCGTCTGGGATTCGCCGCTCGGGTCCCCAATACGGGCGGTAAAGCCTCCGATGATAAATACGACGTGGTGCCCGAGCTCTTGAAAAGTTCGTAGCTTCCTAAGAACGACCGTGTGACCGAGATGAAGATCGGGATGGGTGGGATCGGCCCCGAATTTGATGCGGAGGGGCTTGCGGGCATGGTCAGCGCGCTTGAGTTTTTCCTCAAGCTCGCCTGCGCTCAAAAGCTCCGCAGAGCCGCATGAGATGAGTTCAATCTGCCGTTGAATGTCCATTGAGAACGCTGGTGAGATCCCTCGACTCGACCTCATTCAATTCGGTCTCGCTCGGGACTTCATTCGCACGGATAACTTACGGAGCCTTTCAGGCTCCATAAGTTATGTGCTCATTGAAGCTTCAGGCTCAAGCCGATGCGGCGCTGCCCCTCATCAATCTTGATGATACGGGCTTCGATTTCCTGGCCGACCTTGAAGGACGTGGCAAGCTGGTGGGCCTGGGGCTCCTGAACTTGCGAGAGATGCACAAGGCCCTCGCAATCGTCGCGCAGATGTACAAACATCCCGAAGTTCGTGATTTTAGAGATTTCCCCTTTGATCTTCTCCCCCACCTTAAAACCCCTGACGATGGAGGGCCAGGGATCCTCCTCGAGCTGTTTCCGGCCCAGCGCGATCTTCTTCGCTTTGGCATCGACGGAAAGGATGACCACTTCTATCTCATCACCCTTTTTCAAAACCTCTCCAGGGCTCGTCACTTTCCTCGTCCAGGAAATATCAGAACTGTGCAGGAGGCCGTCTACACCGGGCTCCAGCTCTACAAAGGCGCCATAGTCCGTCAGGTTGCGGACTGTCCCCTTCACCTTCTGATGGACGGAGAATTTTGACTCGACCCCGCCCCAGGGATCCGTCTCCAGCTGCTTCAAACCTAGAGAGATCCTCTGGGCCTCCGACTCCACATTCAAAATCACGGCCTCCACCACATCCCCCACCTTAAGGATCTCGGATGGATGGGCCACGTGCCGGGTCCACGACAGCTCCGAAATGTGCACCAGGCCTTCGATGCCATTCTCAATCTCGACAAACGCGCCGTAAGGCATGAGGTTGACCACCTTGCCCTTGATCTTGTCACCCGCCCGGTACTTCTTTCTGACCCCCTCCCACGGGTTGGGTGTCTGGTGCTTGAGACTTAAGGAAACTTTCTCATTGTCCTTATCGATGTTAAGTATCGTCACGTCGATCTCGGATCCCACCGACAGGACTTCCGAAGGGTGACCGATCCGGCTCCAGCTGATATCGGTAATGTGGAGCAGTCCATCCACGCCCCCCAAATCAATAAACGCCCCGAAGTCGGTGATATTTTTCACGCGGCCCTTCCGCACCTGTCCTGTTTCAAGCGTCTCCAAGACCTTTCGGCGACTCGTGCGCCGCTCGTCCAAGAGGAAATCCTTGTGAGAAAGGACGATATTCTTCCTCCGTTTGTTGAGCTTGACGATCTTATACTTGAGCTGCTGGCCTATGAACTGATCCAGATTCTTGAAGGGCTTGATGGACACGAGCGAGGCGGGCAAAAAGGCTTCCATCCCAATATCTACCATGAGTCCGCCGCGAACCTTTTTGAAGATCCTGCCCTCGACAATGCTGCCCTCCTCGCACTTCTCGATGATGCGGTCCCACCCCGCCACGCGATCCGCCTTGCGCTTGGAGAGAACCACCTGGCCCTCCTCGTTTTCGAGGGCCTCGATCAAAACCTGAAGCTCATCGCCTATCTGGGGCTGGCCTACATCCGAAAACTCCTGCAAGAGGATCGAGCCTTCCGACTTATATCCAATATCCACCTTGACGTGCGTGACAGAGACGGCGACGACCGTCCCCTTCACGATCTGCCCCTCCCGGAAATCTTTGAAAGACTGATAATAGAGTTCCTCCATGCCCTTGTCGACAGGGGCCTCCTGTTCCGCCAAATCAGACTTCATATCCTCATCTTCCTTTCTCCTTTTCATGGTTATTTGACTTTCAGTTCCACTTGAGATCCCACGCGCTCAATCGCTTCCCTGACCTCGCGGATGGCCCAATCAGGGGTGGAGGCGCCGGCCGTGAGCCCGCAGCGCTCAATCCCATCGAACCACGATGGGTTGAGCTCCGCCGCCGTCTCAATGTGATAGGACCTGACGTGATGGGACCGGCATAACTCCACGAGCTCCTTAGTATTTGCGCTATTGCGTCCCCCGATCACCACCATGACATCCACTTCCCGGGCGAGCTCGGCCGTTGACTTTTGCATCTTAATGGTCTCGAAACAAATCGTGTTGAAAATTCTAAGCTCCAGATATTTCTGCGTGCGCTCAAGCCGATCCACAGTCCGGACGAATTGCCCCATGCCCTGCGTGGACTGCGACAAAAATGCCACGCGACGGCCCAGGAGCTTCAACGCGTCGACATCATCCGGTCCCCGGACGATATGCGCCTTCCCTTCTGAAAATCCGAAGAGGGACTTGACCTCGGGATGCTCCGGCTCGCCCAAAATGACTATTTCATAGCGATCCTTCAGGAGCTCCCGAATGATGCGCTGTTCCCTTACCACAAGGGGACAGGTCAGATCCAACAGCTCCAATCCCCTGTCCTGGGCTTCCTGAATGGATTTTGGAGGCAGCCCGTGCGCGCGAATCAAGGCCGTCCCGCCCCCTTCGATCTCCGAAAGATCATCGACGACATTGAGCCCGCCCTGCTCGAGCCGCTCAATGGTGGGCGGATTATGGATCAGGTGTCCCACCGAATGCACGGTCCCCTTGGGCGAATTGGCCAGGACCTGTTCGGTTTTTTCAACAGCCCGCTTCACGCCAAAGCAGAAGCCGCAATCCTTAGCCACTTCGACTTGCATAGGGACCTCAAAAGGTGCCTAACAGTATACAGGATACAACTAATTTTTCCCAACCTTTAATTTATTTTGAATTCAAATAAAGCACAATGCGATCCACCACCTCGCCTACCGATAGCCTCGTGGAATCTATCACCAACGCTCCTTGAGGAATGCGCAGAGGAGCTGACTCGCGTAACTGGTCGATCTCATCGCGCGTCCTGAGATCCTCCTCAATATGCTCCGTGGAATCACTTCCCCAATCCCCGGCCTGTCTTGACCTGCGTTCCACACGGGTCTCGAAGTTCGCGTCCAGGAAAACCTTCTTCCGTACCCCCGGAAACACGACGCTGCCCATATCCCGCCCTTCCACTACTGCGCCTTGAGAGAGGTCCCATAACAAGCGTGTAACCGCCTGCCGCACGCCTGGCACTTTAGCGACGAGCGAGACAGTTTCGTCCACCCGGGGCGACCGGAGGCGCGTGGTGACCGGAGTGCCGTTTACCTTAACCAGGGGCGGTTTGGCCGGATCGGTTTCCACCTCAATCTTGAGTTCCGCGGCCAGCTCTTGAAGCGCCTGCGTGTCATCCAAATCGAAACCCCGATCCAGCGCCTCAAGGGTGATGGCCCTGTAGATGGATCCGCTGTCTACGTACCGCACCAGGAGCCGCCGCGCAAGCGCGCGGGCTGCTTCGCTTTTCCCGGCGCCTGCAGGGCCGTCAATCGTGACGAGAGGGCTGCCCGATCCCATGTATCTTTTCCCGCAGCGCCCTTGCGCGCACCAGAAATCTTACCAAACTGCGGCCTTCCCCTCTACGGATCCAACGCTCCACCTGACCAAGGTTAAGCCTAAAACGCGATAGCGCGTCGGCAACCTCATGCCGGTTGGATAGAAAAATCTCGCCCCAAAGGTTAGGATCGGAGGAGGCAATCCGGGTCACATCCTTAAATCCCCCCGCCGCGAAACGCAAGTGACTGGATTTCAGGCTCCCGGCGAGGGTCCCAGCCACCGCATGGGGCAGATGGCTTGTTAAAGCGAGTATCTCATCGTGCTCCTGCGGTGACATCACCGCGATGCTTACTCGAAGCTTGGAAAGAAATTTGGCCAACGAGGCGATAGCCTTGGGTGAAGTCCGGCGCGAACGGGTCAGGATCCATGTCGCACCACGGAAAAGGCCGGGCCGGGAGGCCTTTAGCCCCGCCTGCTCCGAACCCGCCAAGGGATGCCCTCCCACGAAAAGAAAGCTATCCGGTGTCCCGCTCTCGATGTTCCGGACAATGAGCGACTTCGTGCTGCCCACATCTGTGACCACAACGCCAGGCTCCGCCTGCCGCGCGATCACCCTGGCCAGGCGCATGATCTCCTGCGGAGGAGTGCACAAAAATATGAGGTCTGCACCGTCGATACCCTGCTTCAGGCGGATCGTTCCCCGGTCGCAGGCACCCATCCTGATGGCAGGTGCGATGGAGGAAGGTCGGCGGCAGATCCCGACTACCTCTCGAGCAATCCGCGCCTTCCGGATCGCGAGACCCAGCGACCCTCCTATGAGGCCCATGCCGACGATGGCAACCACAGGCTTCCCGCGTTTAGGGCTCATGTCAAGCACGTCCTACGAGAGATATGCGTGATTCGTACTGCGTACAGCGTACAGCGTACTGCGTGTAGAGTACCGTGCGTAGTAAAAGCCTGCGATTCACGATCCACGATTCACGATCCACGAATCAGATTTCACGGCCAATAGCGCGCGCCACTCCCTTCATCGCCTGCATCAGATCATCAAACATGTCGGGGAGAAGGGCCTGGGCGCCGTCGCTCTTTGCCTTTTCCGGATTGGGGTGCACCTCCACCATAATCCCGTCTGCACCGGCGGCCACGCCCGCGCAGGCCATGGGGGCTATGAGGTGCCGCTGACCGGTCCCATGGCTGGGATCCACAATGATGGGGAGGTGAGACAGGCTCTTGACCACAGGCACTGCGGAGAGGTCCAGCGTGTTGCGCGTTGAATCTTCGAAGGTGCGTATCCCCCGCTCACACAGGAAGACGTTGGGATTTCCGGTCGAAACGATATATTCCGCGGACATCAGCCACTCTTTTACCGTCGAACTTAAGCCCCGCTTGAGCATCACGGGTTTTTTGCAAAGCCCTACTTCTTTAAGCAGGTTAAAGTTCTGCATGTTGCGGGCACCGATCTGGAGGCAGTCGGTATAACGCTCCACGAGATGCACGTCCCGCGTATCCATGACTTCGGTCACCACCAGAAGCCCCTCGTGATCTGCGGCCTCCCTGAGATATTTCAGGCCCTCCTCACCCAGCCCCTGAAAACTGTAAGGAGAAGTCCTCGGCTTAAACGCCCCGCCGCGCAGAAAGGTGGCCCCGCTCTTTTTTACCTTGTGGGCAATACTTAGGAGAAGCTCCTGCGTCTCCACCGCGCACGGACCGGCCATCACGTGGATGCGCTTACCGCCCAGCTTGATGCCCCGTCCGAAATCGATGATAGAGGCCTCCGGCTGATACTCCCTGGACACCAGCTTATAGGGCTTGAGGATGGGCATGACCTTTTCCACACCGGGGAAGACCTCCAAGGGCTTCGTGCTCAGGACCTCTTCTTCCCCCACCACGCCAATGATGGTCCGCTCAATCCCCTTGGAGACGTGGGGCTTCAGTCCCAGCTTCTTGACCTCCTTCACGATGTGGTCGATCTGCTTCTGCGTGATATCAGGTTTTAAGACGATGATCATGCCGTCCGCTCCTTTACTCTCGGCTTAAGCTGAATGACCGTTTCCAAGGCCTTCACGAAACGCTTGTTTTCCGCCTCAGTGCCCACGGTGACCCGCAGGGCCCGTTTGAGGCCGTAGGCATCCATTTCCCGGACGATGACGCCCTGTTTGAGAAAAGCTGCCGCTGCCTGTTTGCTCGGCAGGGGAAGCGTGAAGAGAACAAAATTAGCGGCGCTCCTGACGTAGGACACCCCGAGCGCCTGGAAAGACTTCTCAAGCGCGGCCCTCCCTTTTTCCACCATCTTGCGCGTCGCCGTGAGGTGATCTGTATCCTCCAGCGCGGCCCTTGCCGCTACAAGGGCAAGAGAATTTACATTAAAGGGCTGACGGACCTTATTCATGGAACGAGCGATCTCTCTCATCGCGACTCCGTACCCGATACGCAGGCCCGCAAGACCGTACGACTTGGAAAATGTACGCACCACCACCACGTTTGGCCGACGATCGCGCATGAGGTCTGGAAAGGTCTTCAGCTCGCTGAAGTCATAATAGGCCTCGTCGAATACGACCAGGACCCGCTCGGGTACCTTTCGCAAAAAGTCATTGACCTCGTCCCGATCGAGCGCAGTGCCGGTAGGGTTATTGGGATTGGAGATAAAAATAACCTTGGCCTTCTCCGAGATCTGGCCTGCGATGGAGTCAAGATCATAACGATAATCTTTGAGGGGCACGAAACGGCCCCTTGCCCCCGCGACATGCACGAGGGCCTCGTATACCAGAAATGTGCTCTCCGACGTCAGGATCTCATCTTGTGGTTCCACAAAGGCGCGCGTGACGAGCTCCAGGATCTCGTTGGATCCGTTGCCCAGAACGATCTCCTGGGAATCCACCCCCAATGACCCCGCCAGGCTCTCTTTAAGCTCGCGCACGAGTTCTCCATCTGGATAGCGATGGATCTCATCCAGATAAGATTTTACTGCCTTAAGCGCCTTCGGAGAGGGCCCCAGCGCGTTTTCATTCGAGGCGAGTTTTATAACGTCCTTCATGCCCAACTCGCGGACCACCTCTCGGATGGGCCGGCCCGGCACGTAGGGCCGGATTTTAGCAATGCTTGCGCGGGGATTAATCTTCACGTAAATAGCTTCCTCCCGTACTGCGTCCTTCGCTTGCCGCGTATCTCGTATCTCGTGAAGCGTATCTCGCAAACCGTTGCTCGTCTATCGCCTGTCGTGAGTGGTGAGTGATGGGTGATGAGACTGTCACATCACACACCCCTCAACACACACCCCTTCGTGCGTATCTCGTATCTCGTGAAGCGTATCTCGCAATCGGATGTTACTACGTTTGCGCTTCACGCTTCACGAGCGACGCTTCACGCATGTGGTGCGCCACGCTTCACGCGCCACGATCGTTCACGAGCGCGCCTGCGGATACGAACCCAGCACCTTCAGGTACCGGCAGGAACGTTCCAGAGACTTGAGGGCCTTGCGAACCCTGGGCTCCTCTACATGGCCCTCGAGGTCTACGAAAAAGTAATAGTCCCAAGCCTTCCTCTTCGATGGACGGGATTCTATCTTTGTGAGATTGATCCGATATTTGCGAAACGGGTAGAGCATGCGCTGCAGCGCCCCCACCCGGTCGGTGATGGAAAAAAGTATGGAGGTCTTATCCAGGCGCGTGCGTCCGCTGGACTGACGCCCGATCACCAAGAATCGCGTCCAATTGTGCGCGCTGTCCTCGATGGAACTGGCCAGCGGCTTTAAGCCGTATATTTTGCCTGCGAGCTCGCTCGCGATGGCGCCCACCCCCCTTTCCCGGGCGGCCCTCCGGGCAGCCTCTGAAGTACTGGAGCACTCCATGAGCGCCGCGTGCTTGAGATGCGTCTCGAGCCACTGGCGGCACTGCCCAAATACCTGCGGGTTCGAGTAGACCCTGCGCACCCGCGCCAGGCTTTTCTCCCGGCTCAAGAGATGATGAGAAATCTCCAAGAGGACCTCGGAACAGATCTTGAGCGGCGAATCCACGAACATGTCCAGCGTATGGTTAACGGCACCCTCAATGGAGTTTTCTATCGGGACCACCCCATATTCGCAGCGCTCACGCTCTATCTCGGTGAAGATGTCGCTGATCGCGCGGCAGGGGTAATATTTAACGGAGTCGCCGAATTTTTTCATGGCTGCAAGGTGCGTAAAGGTGGCCTCCGGGCCCAGGTAGGCGATGGTGAGCTCTTTTTCCACCGCCAGGGATCCGGACATGATTTCCCGAAATATCGCCTCCACGGCACGCGGCTTTAAGGGCCCGCGGTTCGACCCGAGAAGCTTCCTTAAAACAGTCGTCTCCCGATGGGGCACGTAGACCCCCAGCCCATGCTGCCTCTTCAGCCGCCCGATCGTGATGGCGAGCCGGGTGCGCTGGTTTAGAAGGTCCAGAATCCTGTGATCCAGACGGTCAATCCGCCGTCTGAGGAGTTTGAATGGGTTGTCTTTGTTCATCGGTTAGTGGTGTTTCAGCCGTTTCATCCTTCCGCCACTTCGGCAGGTCCTCCAGAGACTTCAAGCCAAAGTACTCCAGAAACTCCTGGGTCGTTCCGTACAAAATGGGTCTTCCCAAGCCTTCCTTGCGGCCGCGGATCTTGACGAGACCCCGCTCAAGCAGGGTCTCCAGGACACCGTCGGAACTGACGCCCCGGATAGACTCGATCTCGCCCTTGGTAATCGGCTGGCGGTACGCGATAATCGCCAGGGTCTCCAAGGCCGGCAACGAGAACCGCCGCTCATGGCGCGTCCGGATAAGCCTTTTGAGCCACTGGAAGTGCTCCGGTTTCGTGGTAAAACGGTACCCCCCCGCCACTTCTTCGATCCTCAACCCCCGGCCCTGGGCCCCGCACTCCTCCCTAAGTTCCTCGATCGCCTGCACAATCTCGGCTTGGGTGACAGGACCCAGAACCTCTCTGGCCTGATCGACCGATAGCGGGAATTCACTTGTAAAAATCATGGCCTCGAGGACCGACTTCAACTGGGCGCGTTCCATCAAGGTTTCTCCACCCGCACGAGATAAATATCTCCAAACGCTGCGAGCTGCCGCACCACGATCTCCTTCACACGGATAAGTTCAAGCACCGCCAGAAAGGTCGCTATCACCTCATTGCGACTTCGCATTCGCTCCAAAAGCTCCGTAAAAAGCATCTGGGTCCGCACCTTCAAGGCCTCCAGGACTGCTCCCATTTTTTCCTCGATGGTGAACTCTTCCTCGGGAACACCCTGACCGGTCTCATCCGGCAGCTTTACCAGCACCTTGGAGAAAACGCTGATGAGATCAAAGATGCTCGCCTCAATATACTCGGTTTCCCGCCCCACCTCGCCCGCCTCCGGCCGGTGCGTGAAGAGCTTAAGCCGATCAGTCTCGCGTTCTCCCAAAAACCCGGCCACCTCTTTGTATTTCTGGTACTCCAGGAGGCGGCTGACCAGATCCCCGCGGGGATCTTCCTCTTCCTCCTCCGGCGGCAATGCCTCGGGCGGCAGGAGCGACCGGGACTTGATGTGCATCAAGGTCGCCGCCATGACGAGAAATTCACCCGCGATCTCCAGATCCAAAAGCTGCATGAGTTCGAGGTATTCCAGGTACTGCTCGGTGATGCGGGCAATGGGGATATCACAGACATCAATCTCGTCTTTCTTGATAAGATAAAGCAGGAGATCCAGCGGGCCTTCATAAATAGGCACGCGGATGCGGTACTTCATGACCGCACAGTCAGTGTTTGGGTATCGGGTATCGGGTACCGGGTACCGGGAAGCGGGAAGCGGGAAGCGGGGTTCGGGCGAAGCACGAGGCATGAAGTACTAGGTGTGCGTTCTTTCATAGCCCAACCTTATCCTTTGCTCCTGCTAGGGTCTCATTGGCCACAGCCTGGGCCTTTTGATCGCCTCCGGCCAGGATCTCTTCTATACGTCCCTTCCTGCTCATGACAGCCGCGCGGCGCTCGCGTATGGGATCCATGTATTGATTCAGCCGCGCTGCCATTTCCGCCTTGCACTCAACGCACCCGCGCGCCGCGGTGGTGCACTCCCTATGAACGGTCTCCACCTGATCGCGGTTCACAATTTTATGAAAGGTGAAGACATTGCAAACCTCGGGACGGCCCGGGTCTGTCCGCAGCTTGCGCTGGGGATCGGTGACCATCGACGCCACCTTTTGCTTCACGGCCTTCTCGTCATCGGCCAGATAGATGCAGTTGTTATAACTCTTGCTCATCTTGCGCCCGTCGAGCCCCCCCACCCGAGGCGCCTCCGTCAGGCGGTGCTCCGGCTCCGGAAAAAACGTGCCGTAAAGAAAATTAAAACGGCGCGCGATTTCCCGGGCCAGCTCCAGGTGCGGAAGCTGGTCCTGCCCGACCGGCACGAGCCCCGCGCGGTAGACCAGGATGTCGGCAGCCTGGAGCACAGGATATCCCAAAAAACCATATGTCCCCAGGTCCCTGTCCTTAAGCTCCTTAAGCTGCTCCTTGTACGTAGGATTGCGCGTGAGCCACGGGATGGGCACTATCATGGAGAGCAGTAGATGCAGCTCTGCATGCGCCGGGACATGTGACTGCACGAAGATAACGGAGCGCTCCGGGTCCAAGCCGGCCCCGATGTAGTCGGCTGCCACCTCCCTTACGGTCGAGCGGATGGATTTGGAACGTTCATACTCTGTGGTGAGGGCATGCCAATCGGCGATCATGAAAAAACTTTCATGCTCGCTCTGTATCTTCTTCCAGTTCTCCAACGCCCCCAAGAGGTTACCGAGATGCAGGCGATCGGTGGGACGTGTGCCGCTCAAGACCCTCATGCGCGCCATTCCTCCCTCTCAAAAGTGTTGTATATATAGCACATGCCACAACATAAGTCAATTAACGGGTCTCGTTCTTCGTGCTTCGTGCTTCGTGCTTCGTTCGTCGCTGGTTGCTTGCCGCGTATCTCGTGAAGCGTATCTCGCCATTCAACCGAATGACCCCTTCGGTTACCGGTGTTCGGTGATCGGTTATCGCAAGAAAAGAAAAACCTTGGTCATTCAGCTTTTACTGATAGAAGACAGCTAACAGCGCTTGCGATGACCGATAACCGATAAACGATCACCGATCAACGATCCTGCGATCACCGATGACCGATCGACGAGCGACGCTTCACGAATCTTGCGCTTCACGATTCACGATTCACGATTCACGATCAGGGTCTCGGGTGGTACTTCTCATGCACCGTTTTCAACCGGCTGCGGTCGATATGGGTATAAATCTGGGTGGTCGCAATATCTGCATGCCCCAAAAGTTCCTGAACCACCCTTAAGTCAGCGCCTCCCTCCAATAGATGCGTTGCAAAGCTGTGCCTCAACGTATGAGGCGTAATCAGCTTTTTGATATGGGCCTGGCGGGCATATTTTTTTACGAGCTTCCAGTAACTTACGCGGGAGATGGGACGCCCCAGCTTGTTCAGAAAGAGTGCGTCTGTTTCAGCCCGCCTGTTGAGCCTGGGACGGGAAGCTCGGATATACCGTTGGGCCAGCTCGCGCGCCGCCCTGCCGATGGGGATTACCCGCTCCTTTCCGCCCTTGCCCTTGATGCGGACATATCCGGCCTCCCAGTTGACGTCAGACAGCTTCACCCGGGATACCTCATCTACGCGCACACCTGTAGCATACATGAGCTCCAAAATAGCGCGGTCACGAAGCCCGAGCACGCGTTTGATGTTGGGAACTTTTAACATGCGCACGACCTCATCCTGGGTCAGGACCTCGGGAATTCGCTTCCACAGGTGAGGTGAAGAAAGAACGCTGGTGACATCCTCGGATATCTTGCCCTCCTGCCAGAGAAAACGGTGAAACACGCGGATGGCCGCGAGGGCGCGGCTCACGGAACTCGCCGCCAATTTCCGGTCGCGCTCAAACAGGAGAAAGGCATTGATGTCGCCGCGCTTGACATGGCTTAAGTCGGTGATTCCCTGCCCGGAGAGAAAGTTTAGATAACGCGTGAGGTCCCTTCCGTAAGCGGCTAACGTGTTGCGCGCAACACCACGCTCCGCGGAAAGGAAGTAGAGAAATTCTTCAAGGGGCTTTTTCAACCGGCGCTTGCTCTTCCTCAAGGACATCCTCGTAGGCCGTGGTCTCGAACTCCTGCCCTTGGTTAATCATATCCTTGACCCGGCTGTAACGATAGTCCTGCTCTATCAGACGTTTTTGTTGTGCCAGTTCACGGCCCAGTCGTCTCAACCGGCTTTCAGGAGGGTTTTGAGACAACTCCTCGACCGCCTGGCCCAAAGTTTCGATCTGCGTATCCAGGGTGTCCCGTTTGTCAGACAAGAGAAGTTCCCGCATCTTCCCCAGGTGGCCCTGCGTCTCCACAGCCGCCTTGAGAAGCCGCTTCCGGTTTGTGGTGCGGTCATCCACGTGCCCGCCCTCCTTAAGCTGATCCACTAAATCAGCATGCCACACACGCCAGAAATTGTAGTGGTATCGATACTCCTCATCGGCCGGAGTCGCATCCGGTTTCACGAGACCCAGCGAGACCAGCCGGTCTCTCTTTGACAGGCCCTTCTCCTTGTGAAAAACCCGCCCCCACATGTCTTGAGCGGCGCATCCGCACAAGAGCATGACGGACGTCAGGATCACGAGCAGTTTCACTTCTTGAACCCCACCAACTTCTGAAATTCCGCCTCCCGCAGAATCTGAATCCCTAAGGCCAGCGCCTTTTGATATTTGGAACCCGGCTTTTCTCCGACCACCACAAAATCTGTCTTCTTAGACACCGACAATTGGGTCACTCCTCCCAAGCGATGAATCAGCCCTTCCGCATCAGAACGGGCCATCGAAGTCAACGTCCCCGTCAGGACAAATCCTTTACCGGAAAGGGGCCCTTCCACTTTAGAAAATTCTTTTTCAGCCATATTCACCCCGGCCTGTTTGAGTTTTTCAAGCACGCGGCGATTCGCTGGAATGCCGAAAAATTGCACAATGGCCTCCGCCATGACGGGTCCCACCTCTTCGACCTCCGTAAGCTCTTCATGCGACGCCTGCATCAGCGCCCCCATATTCCGAAAACGCGAAGCCAGCACCTCGGCCGCGCGTTCCCCCACATGACGGATGCCGAGCCCGAACAATAGGCGGCTTAAGGACCTCTCCTTGCTTTCCTGAATGGCTCGCATGAGGTTTTCCGCCGACTTCTCGGCAAAGCGCTCAAGCACGACCAGATCTGCATATTTCAAAGCATATAAATCCGCCACATCATGGATTAACTTCTTGTTTACGAGGGTATCGATCATCTTTGTGCCGAGGCCCTCGACATCCATCGCTTTTCTCCGGACAAAATGCACCAGCCGCTGCTTGACCTGGGCCTGACAGGCCGAGTTTTCGCAGCGGCGCGCCACCTCGCCGGACGCCCGCCGGGCGGGTGCGCCGCATGCCGGACAGCGCTCCGGCATGGCGAATCTCCGGGCATCGCCCCGTCTTTTTCTCTCAATGACCTTGACGATTTTTGGAATAATCTCCCCGCTCTTCTCTACCAGCACACTGTCTCCGATCCGCACATCCAATCTCTCGATCTCATCCTCGTTATGCAGGGTCGCCCGGCTCACGGTCGTCCCCGAAAGATGCACCGGCTCCAAGATGGCGACCGGGGTAAGCGCCCCCGTGCGCCCCACCTGCACGATGATATCTATAAGCCGCGTCCCCGCCCGCTCGGCCGGAAATTTGTAGGCTATCATCCAACGCGGGGATTTGGAAGTCGCGCCTAGTTTGGCCTGATCCTTGCGGTTATCCACCTTGATCACCAGGCCGTCGATCTCGAAATTCATAGGCGGCCTTTCATCCGTCCACTCCCTCAAGCGCCCGATGACCTCTCGAATGGAAGGGCAATACAGGGCACGGGGAGCGACCGGAAAACCCACGCCCTGAAAAAACTCCAGGAGCTCTTGCTGTGTTTCAAAAGCCCGCCCTTCCAGCGCACCTACGCCGTGGACCATGAGTCCCAGGGGACGCGCCGCCGTGAGGCGCGGGTCCAGTAGTTTTAGAGACCCCGCAGCCGCATTGCGCGGATTGGCAAAGAGGGGCTCGCCGCGCTCTTTCCGTTCGCGGTTTACCTCTTCAAACCCTTCCCGGCTCATGTACACCTCGCCCCGCACCTCCATCACCGCAGGGAGGGAAACTCCCTGGGGCGGTTCCAAAACGAGGGGAATACTCCTGATGGTCTTGAGATTGATCGTCACGTCGTCCCCCTGCACGCCGTCCCCCCGCGTCGCGCCGTGGACGAATCTTTCCTTCTCATAGGTGAGCGAGATGCTCAACCCGTCAATCTTGGGCTCCACATAATAAGACACGCGCGAACGGCCCAAATTCTTGATGACTCGGGTATGAAAATCCTCAACATCGGCGGTAGAATACGCGTTATCCATGCTCAACATCTCGACACGGTGGCGTATGGGGCGAAACCCCGTGATGGGCCTTTCGCTGACCCTCTGGGTGGGCGAATCCGGCTCCACCAGAGAGGGGTACTGCACCTCTAAATCCTTGAGCCGCTTATAGAGCTTGTCGTACTCCCGGTCAGAAATCTGCGGGGCATGCTCTACGTAATACTTGCGGTCATGGAGTCGGATCTCTTGACGAAGCCTGACGACTTCCAAGCACACCTTTCGTGGAGCCTTGCCGCCCACAGTCAACATCCCGCTTTCAATCGTTCAGCCAGAAAGTGGGGAAGGCCCGCCCGCAGGATTTTTTCCGCCGCCTGCTCCACTTCATAGTCTACGCGCCGGAACTTAAGACTTAAGTCCTTGTCGTCAAACACGGCAAAACTGGCCTCACGTATGGAATCGCGGGGCTGACCCACGCTGCCCGGATTGACCAGCGTCTTCAGGGAAGGGTTTAACTTTCCCTCGGCTGCCTGCCAAAACGACACGCGTCCCAAGGGGTCTTGCACACCCACCATGGGAATGTGGCTGTGGCCCACCGCCAAAAAAGGCGTACCGACATCCAGCAGGGCGCGCATACAATCGCCCGCATCCAAACAGTACTGGAATTCTTCCAGGGGACCTGGACCGCCGTGCACCAAGGTCCAGGGGCCCTCCTTGTTTTTGAGCGGCATGCCGCGCAAAACTTCCTTTTCCGCGTCGGATAGAATGCCGCACGTCCAGTGCATAGCGGCGCGCGCCGCCGGACGAAACCATTCAAAATCCAACCTGCCGCCGGCTGCCCAGTCATGATTGCCTGCCACCCACACGGGGTTTAACGACCGGACGAGCTCCAGACATTCCCGGGGATTGGCGCCATAGCCCACCACATCCCCCATGAACAGCCAGCGATCCGGTTTGTAGGCGCGGGCCGCCTCGACAACAGCGGTCAGGGCTTCTAGATTGCCATGGCAGTCCGAGAAAAGTACGTAAATCATATGCGTTTAGACTACAGACTGAAGACTGAAGACTTAACGATAACCACCTCTTTTAGTCTGTGGTCTGTGGTCTGTCGTCTGTAATCTCTTAAAATGCCACCCCGAATTTATCATACGTTCCCCGAGCAGTCTCCCACTCGATTTCCAAATCACGAATCGTGGAGCCCAGTTCCCCCTCACGGATAGCAGACAGAAAATCCTTGAGCTCCTGTTCCTCCCCTTCCGCGACTACTTCCACCCGGCCGTCGCGTAGATTCTTTACAAATCCCGTGACCTGAAAATGCCGGGCGATACGCTCCGTGGTGTACCGAAAACCGACACCCTGGACCATGCCAGAGAATAACGCGTGCAACCGCTTCATATCCGGCTCATACCCGTTCGGTCATCGTGGATCGGTCATCGTGAATCGCAAACATCTTGCGATCACCGATCACCGAAAACCGATCACCGAATCTAGGCGTTAACGGTCTCGAAATACTTCTTCGAGTCGACGGGATTGGGCTTGATGGATTTGGCGCCGGGTTTCCAGTCGGCCGGGCAGACTTCCCCATTTTTCTCGAAGAACTGCAGGGCATCGATCATGCGCAGGGTTTCATCCACGCTTCTCCCCAGGGGGAGATCGTTGACGACCATGTGGCGTATGGCCCCCTCGCGATCGATGAGAAACAGCCCGCGCAGGGCCACCCCCATCCCTTCCAGAAGCACCCCGTATTCGCGCGAGATCTGCTTATTGAGATCGGCCACAATGGGATACTGAACCTGCCCCAGCCCCCCTTGTTTGCGCGGGGTCCGAACCCAGGCCAGATGCGTGTAATGACTGTCAACGCTCACCGCCAGGACCTGCACGCCCCGCTTCTCAAAATCCTGGATGCGGTCACTAAATGCCGTGATTTCTGTGGGACACACGAACGTGAAATCCAGAGGATAGAAAAAGAGTAAGACATACTTACCCCGGTAATCCGCTAATTGAACGTCCTTAAACTCTCCTCCTACCACGGCCTTCGCCTTAAAATCCGGTGCCTTCTGCTGAACCTGAATCATCTTAACCTCCTTTGGTTACCCGTGTTTGATTTTTAAAACCAAAACGATCGCTGAAAATATAAGGACGATTGCATTCGCCGCGATAATGGGCCATTCGCCGAGCAGGACTCCATAGGCAAGCCACAACCCGACCCCGAATGTAAATACGGCATACATCGCAAGCGAAATATCCTGCGTCCTGCGCGTGCGCCAGGTCTTCACCACCTGGGGGATAAAGGCCAGGGTGGTCAGCGTCGCTGCGACGCAGCCAACCCAAGTTGTTAAACCCATTAGATCGATACCTCAAAATTGGGATGGCGGGATTCGGCGGGTTGGGCTCCTTTCAAGTCCCACCATCCCTAGACCTGTTATATAAACAGCTAAATGTCGGGATGGTGGGATTCGAACCCACGGCCTCTTGGTCCCGAACCAAGCGCTCTAGCCAAGCTGAGCTACATCCCGTAATCTAAAGATTACTCTCGTGTGTATGAATTTCTTCATCAAATCTTTTTTCCGGGAAGGGCTTGGCCCCCCCACGACTTCAGTGCCCAGAGACCGCCGATCAAGAGCACGACAAACCCCAGGGTAAACCACTCAAAGTAGCGGTCAATCCACTCCTGGGCTTGCTGCCCAAACCAATAAATGCAGGCCGCCACGAGAAAGAAACGCCCTCCCCGCGCTAAGATGGAAACCCAAAAAAATCTCCAAAAATGAATCTTAAAAACACCGCCGCTCACCGTAAAAACTTTATAGGGAATAGGCGTAAAACCGGCAATCCCGATCGCCCACACATCGTACCGCTGGAAATAATTCTGAACGCGCTGAATGCGCGCCAGGGGCATCAGTTTCTCCAAGAGCGGACGGCCCCCCCAGCGCCCGAGCCCATAGCCAAGACACGCACCCAGCACAGACCCAACCGTCGTGAGCGCGGCCAGCCCAAAAACCTGCTGGGGGGCTGCCAGGCCCATCAAGATCAGCAAAATATCAGGCGGTACAGGGAAAAATGAGGATTCCGCGAACGCCAGGAGAAAAAGGCCCCACGGACCCGCCCCTAAGACCAGCGTCTTGGTCCATTCTAAAATGGAAGAAATCACGCCATCCTTATGCGCATAGTCTTAACGAAACCCTGCCTCTCCAACCAAAGGGACGAACACGCATCCGCCCAGCTGCTTCGACTTAAGGCCCTGGGCCGTGCGCTCCACCAGGACAAAATCCTGCGCGGAGGCGTCTCCAATCGGAATGCCCAGCCTGCCGCCCACGGAAAGCTCGTCCATCAAGGTTTGAGGCACCTGCGGGGCGGCACAAGACACGATGATAGCGTCAAAGGGAGCCTCTTCGGGCCAACCCCGGCTGCCGTCGCCCACCCGAAGCGACACATTCGCGATCCCCAGTTCCTTCAAAATCTTTTCGGCTGAAGCGGCGAGCTCTGGAATACGCTCGCAGGAAAAAATCTCCTGCGCCAGTGAAGCGAGCAGGGCCGTTTCATAACCGGAACCCGTCCCGACCTCGAGCACCCTCTCCCCGCCCACAAGGCCCAGCGCCTGAAGCATATACGCCACCATAAAGGGCTGTGAGATCGTCTGCCCGAAGCCTATCTCAAGCGGATGGTCCTCATAGGCATGGGCCGCAAGCCTCGGCTCAACAAACCGGTGCCGGGGTATCTTTCGAAAGGCCGCGAGAACCCTGGAATCTGTGATACCGCGTGCGATGAGCTGGCCCTTGACCATCTTTTCGCGCCATTCATCCCAAGAGCGGCTCAACGGCTTAAGAGGTCCTTAAAGTAAAAACGAAAAAAACGGATGCCGTCCCGCAGCGGCCGGATCTTGCTCTCTTCCCACCCGTAGATCGACCGGATGGGAACGGTCCCGATACGGAAGCCCGCCCGCGCAGCCCGCAAAATCATTTCGGACTCGATCTCGAATTTGGAGGAAGAAAAATCCAGCTTTTCCACCACCTTCCGTTTCAAAAGCCTGAAGCCACACTGCGAGTCCGGGATCTGAACGCCCGCCCGCAGCGAAATGAGAAGCGATAGAAACCGATTGGTCAGCCGCCTTAAGACCGGCATCCCTTCCGGACGCTGCATGCGGTCTCCGATCACAACGTCCAGATCTTCGGCCGCAGCCTTTTGCTTAAATCGCGGTACATCCAGGGGGTCGTGCTGACCATCCCCGTCCATCAGCACGCACGCTTCGTAGTCATGCTCGAGAAAGAAGGCGAGACCCGTCCTTAAGGCGCTTCCCTTACCCCTCCTCTGGGCATGCCCCAACAGCCGGACTCCCCTCTTACGAACGATTTCGGCTGTTTCGTCGGTGGAGCAGTCGTCGATCACCACGCACGTGTCGCTTGGAGACAACAATCCTCTTAAACGGTCGATGAGATCCCCGATGGCGCGGGCCTCGTTATACGCCGGAATCAGAACGCAAAGGTTCATAAGACCGGCGCCCGGACGCCCCTGCTGAATCGAGTGCTCCGGTGGGCCACATCGGAAGAAACAGCGTCCACTGGAAGGGATGGCTGGCAATCACCTTTTCCAGGATATGTGCGAACCGGGCCGTCAAATAGAGAATCTCACGCTCAATCTCCCCGGTCACCGGGGCCGCGATGGGAGGCTCAATGGAAAACACATATCCATCCTCGTTATCCCTAAGGCTGAACACAGGGACAAAGGCCGCTCCCGATTTCAGGGCGAGCGCTGCGGGACCTTTGGGAAATTCCGCCTTCCTGCCGAAAAAATCAACCCACACGCCCTGCCCCCCTGTAAAATCCTTGTCCCCTAGAATAGCGACCAGCTTGTTTTCCTTCAAAAGCTCCAGACAGCGGCGCAGCCCGAATTGGGTGCTGACCGTGTGCACGCCTGCGGCAGACCGTCTGCGGTTAAAATAGGCAGTGACTTCCGGCGTCGCATGGGGAAGGGCCAGGACGCTTACGTCATAACCCAGCCTCGACACGATGCCCGCACCCAACTCCCAGCCTCCGACATGCCCCGAGACCAGAAGCGCGCCCTTCCCGCGCGCGAGCGCGGTCTCTAAATGCTCTTTTCCCTGAACCTTCACATGAGAGCGGATAAAATCCCCGTCCAGCCGGTCGATGAGGAGAAAATCCGAGACATTTCTCGAAAATTGACGGAAGATCTCCCGGCAGGAGCCGCTCTCCTTTTCCCGGCCATCCGCATGGAGCACTGCCGAAAGATTCCTCTCTACGATTCCCCTGTTCCGGCACGAGAAGGCAAACCTTAAGTCTGCGACGCGGTCAGCCAGCCAATAAGAGCGCCGGCGGCCCAGCATGGACGCCAACGCCTGTCCCAGGCGATAGATAAAAAAACTCAAAAAACGCACCCCAAGACCCTCTGGGCAGAAAACCACGCCTTTTTTCATAACATATTATAATAACACAACTAGGGATATGCGGTAAAGTTCAGGTTTGAACTTCCAGGAGGGCTTTGATGCGCCTGACCGCCTCGCGCAGGCGGTCCTCATCGGCCACCAGGGCAAAACGTACAAATCCTTCGCCGTATTCGCCAAAGCCCGTGCCCGGGGAGGCGGCTACACCGGCCTCCCGCACTAAGAGCTCTGAAAACTCCATGGAGGTAAGCCCGCTGTATTTGGGCGGGATATGGGCCCAAACGTAAAATGTGGCTTGCGGCATGTCGACTTTCCAGCCGATGCGGTTGAGGCCATTGACGAACACATCACGCCTCTTTTTGTACGTGGCGACGATCTGTTTGACGCACTGCTGGGGACCGGTCAGGGCGGTAACGGTGGCTTCCTGGATGGCGCGGAAAAGCCCGAAGTCTATGTAGCTTTTCACCTTCTCCAGGGTACGCAGGATCTCTGCATTCCCCACGACAAACCCGATGCGCCAGCCGGCCATATTGTAAGATTTCGAACACGTATGAAATTCCACGGCGCAGCCGCTGGCGCCCTTGACCTCCAGGATGCTCGGGGCCCTGTACCCGTCAAAGACGATGTCCGAGTAGGCATTGTCATGACACACGATAAGGTTTCGCCCCTGGGCCCATTTGACCACATCCTTGAAAAATTCAAGTGGAGCGACTGCGGTGGTAGGATTGTTGGGATAGCTTAAGATGAGAAGCTTGGAGCGCTTGACAATATCCCTCTGCACAGAGCCCAAGTCCGGCAGATAACCCCTCTCCTTATAAAGCGGCAGGTTATAGAGAATCCCGCCGGCAATAATGACGCCGTTGAAATGCACCGGGTATGCGGGGCTGGGGACGAGGGCAATATCGTCATTGTTCAAGAATGCCATGGAAAGATGGGCAATTCCCTCTTTGGAACCGATAAGCGGCAAGACCTCGTGCTCGGGATCCAGCTTGACCCCGAAGCGGCTGTCATACCATCGGGCAATGGCCCTCCTTAAGTTTTTCTCCAGCGCTCCATCGCTGCGCGAATAGCGGTGGCTGTCGGGCTTACGGGCGGCCTTGCACAAGGCATTCACGATATGAGGCGGAACGGGCTGGTCTGGATTGCCCATCCCGAGATCAATAACGTCCACCCCGCGCGAGCGCGCCTCGGCCTTCATGTGATCGAGTATCGTAAAAAGGTAGGCCGGCAGGCGCTTGAGGCGCAGGGCCTCATGCATATGCAGTTCGTGCTGGGGACCGGGTTTGAGTTTCACTATTTTTTTCATCGGGCGTTTCTCTTTTCAAGCAGGGAGGCTGCCCGGTAAGACGTTCTGACGAAGGGCCCCGCCTCGACCCAGGGTATCCCACGCTCTTCGGCACGAGCGCGGTAATAAAAGAAGCGTTCCGGAGCCAGATATTCCTTGACGCGCAGTCGGCTCGTCGGAGGCTGAAGATACTGGCCGAGGCACAAGGCCTCGCACCCATGACTTGCCAGTTCATCGAACACGGAAAGCACCTCTTCTTCTTCTTCTCCCAATCCCAGCATCAGACTACTCTTGACCATCGGATGCGCGCCCGCCGCACGGGCCCGCGCGAGAATATCCAGCGACGCCTCAAACGAGGCCCCCGGACGTACCGCTCGATATAACCTCGGAATAGTCTCCATGTTGTGACTCAAGACATCGGGCACTGCTGCCAAGACCTCATCCACGCTTTCCATCCTCCCTGCGAAATCCGGGATCAGCACTTCTATCCGGATCCCCGGTACCTCTTCACGCACGCGGCGGACGGTCGCTGCGATATGCGCGGACCCTCCATCGGCGAGATCGTCCCGCGTGACGGAAGTCAGCACCACGTATTTCATCCCCAGGCGCCGGAGTGCCCATGCTGTCTTGACCGGCTCGAGGGGGTCCAGCTCGCCCGCGGGGGCAAAGGGGACATCACAAAAAGGACAACGCCGCGTACACTTCGAGCCCATCAAAAGAATGGTCGTGTGTGAAGCGGCGTAACATTCCACGCGATTGGGGCAGGCCCCGCTCTCGCAGATTGTGTTTAAGCCCAGCTCCGAAATAACGGCGGAGGTCTGCCGGTACACCCCGACGTCGGCCGGCCAGCCTTTCTTGAGCCACGCCGGCAAACGCGCCCGCTCACGCATGCGATAATGAGCTCACATTATACTCGGGAAGGCCGATATCCACAACCCAAACCCTTCCCACGAACGGCCTTGCTGATTTCAGGAAAAAACCTTTTTTGGGAAGGCCACAGGTTGCCGTCACTTTGGCCCGCACCGCCTCACCCAGAGGGATGCCGCGATCGGCATCCAGCCCTGACGGAACATCCACCGCAAGCACCTGTGAACCGGAGCGATTCACTTCACGTATGACCGAGCCATACGGCTCCCGGGGCGGCTGGGAAAGGCCTGTTCCCAAGAGGGCATCCACAACCAGATCGGCTCGGACAAGTTCCTGCCTCAGTCGGTTCAATGCCCCCGGACCCAGTAACCGGAGCCTAACTCCGGCTCGCCGGGAAATATCATAATGGAGACGTGCCCACGGCGACAGGATGCCGCGTCCGGCGAGCATCCAAACACCCACGCGGGCGCCCCAACTCTTTAGATAACGGGCCGCCGCAAAGCCGTCGCCCCCGTTATTGCCTTTTCCACACAAGATGAGCACGCGGTCCCCCCGACGGAGACCGCAAACGCGGGCAGCCACCTCGGCCACCCCCCGGCCCGCATTTTCCATCAGGACGGGGCCCGGGATACCCACCGTCTCAATTGCGCGGCGGTCGATGGCCTCAATCTTGCTCACGCTGACCGCCGCCCGCCTGTCAGCCCTTTTCACCCATATGCTCATCCAGAAATCCCAAGATGCTCGTTTCGTATTCCTCCCGGTAGGCCGAGGCCCCCATATGATCTTGGGTGGCCGCAATCCAGAGCTTTTTTGGCTCGGGGACCTTGTCAAACAGTCCGCGCACTTCCTCTTCCAGGATCGTCCGGTCCCCCCGGCTGTGAATGAAGTAGATAGGGGCCTTTAGTGTTTTGATATGAAGATCTGGATCGAGTCCCCTGAAGCGCATTCCGAGTCTCAACTCAGTCATCCAGATTGCGGCATCCGCAAGTCCTGCGGCCGGGAGAAACGGATACATGAGCTTATGATGACGCTTGATCGTCTTACCTAGATGGATATAGGTATTGTCGGCCACCACCGCCCGAATGTCAGCACCCCGGACGGCTTGTCGGATCGCTATAGCCCCTCCCATGCTAAAACCATAGAGTCCCACGGGCTTCGCCTGCGTGCGTTCATCGGTCCGCGCCCACGCGAGCACGGCCTCAAGATCCTTCATCTCATCCTTCCCCAGGGTGGACCGCCTTCCCCCGCTCTCTCCGTGGTTCCGGAAGTCGAAAAGCACGAGTGTGTAACCCGCGTCGCATATGAACCGGGTTACCCAGAATAAATCCGCCTTGGAGCCCCCGTAGCCATGACAGCCCACGATGAGGCCCCGCGAATGCTCCGGATGCATGAGCCACACTGAAATGGGGATCCCATCGGCGGTGGTCAGGGTAAGGTTCTCGTACGCCATGCCCTCATCGCTGGGTACGAGCTCAAGCTTGAGGCGGGGAGGAAATAAGATCTTTTGCGATCCAAATAACCCCCACACCCCGAGGATGAGGACAACATCCACAAAGATCCTAATGGCCCACGACATACGAACCTCGTGCCGGTGGTATCTTTAAATCGTCTGGCGGGCCTGGCGGCCTTTCACGAAACGGTCTATGGAGAGGGCTTCCTCTTCCCCGAGCGCCGGGAAAAAAATGGCCGTTTCGAAACGCCCCTTCGGCCCGACCGGGTCGCAGCGAACGATCACCCCCTCGGTCCGGATCTCCCGGGTTCCCTCCCGCGGTCCCGGCCCGGTCGGCGGCAGACACAGGGAAATCTTTACGCGGGTCATGGGCTGAACCTCCTCCGGCAAGGTGCACATAATCCCCGAACGGCTCAAGTTTTCCGCAGAAGCAACCAGGACAGCCCCCTGCCGCGTCACCTCGAGGGCGAAGCTCGCCTTGATGCGGGGGTGCGCCCGCCGTTCACTCTGTTTTCTCGTCATCCTCCCTCCTCCTTCTTCCTTCCTCCATCATCTATCGCCCGACGTCCAACGTCCCACGTCCAACGTCCCACATCCTCACATCTTTTCCGGGGCGGTCACACCCAATATCCCCAGGCCATCTTTCAAAACCGCCTGGACTGCCCGCGCGAGCCCCAGGCGCGCGCGAGTGAGCGACGCATCGTCGCTGACCACCCGGTGCCTGTCATAAAAAGTGTGAAAGGCCTGGGCCAAGTCCTTAAGATAAACCGTCACAAGGTGCGGAGCCAAAAGCTCGGCGCATTTCACCAGGAGATACGGATACTGCCACAAGAGCCTCATGAGCTCGGTCTCCTCTTGGGCCTCCAGGCGATCGAAATCACCCGCTGCCGGCTCACCCAGGGCCCCCGCAAAGCGTCCGAGACTTGCGATGCGCGTGTGGGCATATTGAAGATAATACACGGGATTCGCCTGGGACTGGCTCTTCGCCAGTTCCAGATCAAAGTCGAGCGGGCTCTCGGACCGCCGCATGAGAAAGAAAAACCGGGCCGCGTCACGGCCGACCTCGCGCACGAGCTCGTGGAGGGTGACGAACTCTCCCTCGCGGGTGGACATCCGCACAGGCTGCCCGTTCCGGAAGAGCGTCGTGAGCTGAACGATGATGACCGAAAGCTGATCCTTCGAAAACCCCAGGGACTCGACCGATGCCTTCAGACGCGGGACATAACCGTGATGATCCGGGCCCAGGATGTTGATGAGCCGGTTAAACCCGCGCGCGAATTTATCCTGATGGTACGCAATGTCCGCGGCGAGATAGGTCAGGCCCCCGTCGCTCTTCCTGACCACGCGGTCCTTATCGTCCCCCGCGCGGGTGGACTTGAGCCACAGGGCGCCCTCTGCTTCATAAAGCCACCCATCCTGACGCAAACGGTCTAAGACCTTCGCGATCGCCCCCCCGGCATGCAGTTTCTTTTCGCTGAACCATACGTCGAAGCGCACATCGAACTCCTCCAAATCCTCGCGAATTCCCTGGAGGATTTTGGATGCGGCAAAATCTGTGAACCGTTCGAGCTGCGCGCCTTCCGAATCCAGCCAGCCCCCTTCTTCGCGCCGGTAAAGCTCCTGGGCCAGCTCCCTTAAATAACCGCCCTTATACCCATCGTCCGGAAACTGCGCAGGTCTACCGCACGCCTCCAGATAATGGCTAAACAAGGAGGCCCCCAATATTCGCATTTGGTTTCCCACATCATTGAGATAATACTCTTTGGTGACCTCAAAGCCGGCGCGCTGCAAAAGCCGGGCCAGGGTATCGCCCACCGCGGCCTGGCGGCCATGGGCGATGGTCAAGGGGCCTGTGGGATTGGCACTTACAAACTCAATCACCACCCGCTCGCCGTTTCCAAACTGAAGCGGGCCCAAATCGCCGGCACTTTGTATCCAATGAGGAAGGAAAGACTTGAGATAGGAGGGTTTGAGAAAAAAATTGATAAATCCCGGCCGAACGGCCTCCACCTTTTCTATCGACCGGGAAAGCGACGCGTCACCCGTGATCGAGCGATGGAGGGACCCTTCAACCTCCTGGGCCCAAGCCCACCCCCGCGTCCGGCTCGGACCCTCACCCGTAAGACACGCAGAAGTTGTCAGGTCACCGTGGCTGCGATCTTTGGGGATCTCGAGCAGCCCTCCCGGGCGTCCCTGGTAAGATACCTCTTTGGCGACGAGACGCTCAAGATCGCTGTGGATCCAGTGCACAGAAAAAAGCCTCGACTTCTAGAGCGTCTCGCACGGCGCGTCTCCCCACAGGTTTTCGAGCTGGTAATAATCCCGGGTGGTAGTATGAAAAATGTGCGCGATGACATCCCCACAATCGATCAGAACCCACCCGCCCCTCTCGCTGCCCTCGCGCCGGGGGCGCCTCAATTTCTTTGCCCTGAAATCCTGAACAACCTGATCGGTGATGGCTCGAAGCTGGGGGGCGGAATCTCCGCTCGCCAGGACGAAGTAATCCGTAAAATTGGCCAGGCGGCGGAGATCTAATATCTTGATGTCATGCGCCTTGCGCGCGCTCGCCGCTTGAGCGATCAAGCGGGCCTTGGCAAGCGTGTTGATGTTCTGACATCCTCCTCCAGACACTCTGTCGTGTCTGGCAGACACGACAGAGTGTCTGGACACAGATAAAAAGGCATGCGGGCTGGCTCGGGGGCCCCGGCCGAAATCTCACGCATGCCTCTTAAATCAGATAGAGAACTCCTGATAGGATTCGAGATTGCTTCGCCCTCCGAATCCCGAAGGGCGAAGGAGGGCTCGCAACGATGGTTAGGAACCCGTTCCCAAGATGCGGTACAACCCGGTCCCACAAGTAGGGCATTTGCCCTTGACCGCCTTCCTTCCGTTCTTCATCGTAACTTCTTGGGCTTCCTTTATTTCTGTCTTTTTCTTGCACTTAACGCAATAGGCCTGCAAGGGAATTCACCCCCCTTCAATCTGTCCTAGGTTGTGGTACGTTAACGGGTTAGAGGCTACCATACGCCCCCTCTGGGTGTCAAGCTATTTGACATGGCAAATTAGACGTCCGTCGCTCGTCGCTAGGGACTGGTCGCTAGCAAACAAAAACTTCGTCGGTCGTTAGTGGCGGGTTTCCTGTTACCAGCGAAGAGCGACTGCTTTTTTGCTAGCGACCAGCGACTAGCGTTGCTATTTACTGTTTCTTGCTAGCGACCAGCGACCAGCAACTAGCGTGTTTATAACGTTATAAGGTCCTGCACGGTCACGAGCCCGAGCGCGTCTCCGGACGATGAGGTCACGATGGCCATCCTCTGTCTGCGTACCCTTAGCTCAATAAGGGCTTTTTCCACGACCGTATCGGTTTTGATAAGCACAAGTTCACGTACATGCGGAGCCATCGGCGCATCCAAGCCTTCGAACAGGCAATCCAGGATATGCAGAATCCCTATAAATCTGCCGTCCTGTGACCTCACGGGAAGGCGGGAGAACCCGGAACGTTTGAAGACCTCCCTGGCCTTTGCGATGGTTGCCCCCTCGTCGATACTCGTGATGTGCGCCTTCCGGGTCATGACCTCCTTGACCGTAATCGCCCCGAATTCAAAAATGCGCTCAATGATGCGCCGCTCGTGGGGCTCCAGCAGGCCCTCCGCCTGGCCGTCCTGGATGAGATGCCGCAGCTCCTCTTTTCCGACATAGGGGCTCTTGACACTAGCCCCCCTCGGTACCACGCTAAAGATGAGCCTCCTCACAAGGAAAAGCAGACTGCCGGCAACCCGGCGTGAAATCTTAAAATAAATGTTCAGGGGATCCACCAGCGTAAAAATGAGTTGATTCGCCTCGTGCCTGAAAATTACTTTGGGGATAATGTCTACAAAGATTAGGACGAGAGGGGTCATGATCAAGGTTGAAAGCCATTCCGCCTCCACCTCTCCCAAGGGGTACACCATCAGCGTAAAAAGGCAGACGGCGCCTACCACCGAAAGATTGTGGCCCAATAGGAGCGCGGTCAGGACCTCCTCCTTTTCTTCCTGGAGTTCGCGCACGCGCTCCGCCTTGGGGTTGCCCAAGCCGGAGAGGTGTTTGAGCCGAAGTTGATTAACGGATACGAAGGCCATTTCCACCCCCGAGAAGAAGGCGGACGCAGCCATAAAAATGAGGATTCCTCCTGCATACACAAGCTGGGTCATCACGGGATTCGCCCCTTGCTTCCCCGCGTCAAGAGGACGGAGGTCACCCTGCGGCCGATCACACGCTCGACCTCGAGGGCAACCGATCCCGCATTCACCTGAATACCCTCCTGCGGGATGTGGCCGTACAGGGAGAGCACGAGACCGGCCACGGTTTCGACATTTTCGTGCTGCGGGAGGACTAGACCCAGCTTCTCGCTCACATCCTTAACCGGCACGTTGCCCCCGATCCGGTACCGGCCCCCGCCCAGATCCACGATCCCTTCATCCGGCCGCTCAAATTCATCGTAGAGCTCGCCGACCACTTCCTCTAGTATGTCTTCGCGCGTCACGAGCCCCGCCGTCCCCCCGTACTCGTCAACCACCAGGGCCAGCTCCATCCGCTTGTGCTCGAAATCCGTCAGGAGGTCGCCGATCCTCCTGGTTTCTGGAACGAAATAAAGCGGCTGTATCATCTTTCTAAAGTCCGGCTCGGGCCCCAAAAGAAAAGCCCGAGTAGAGACAAAGCCCACCATCTGATCCATGCGCTCGCGGTAGATCAAGATGTGGCTGCGTCTTGTCTCACGCATTTTTTCTACCAGGGCCTCCCGTGTGGATTGCATGGAGCAGGCGACGAGATCCGTATGCGGGGTCATGATCTCCTTAACAGGCCTTTCACCAAAGGAGAAGACATTTTCAATCATCTCGCCCCGGCGGGAGTCGATCACCCCCTCCCGTGCACTCAAAGACACGATGGCCCGGAGCTCCTCTTGACTGACCCAGTTTTCCTGGGCGGCCATGTGCTTTAGAAAATTGCGCAGGAACGGGTTGGTCATCCACTTGAGGCACGCGCGCAAGGGTGTCGTCAGGCGGGCGAAGAGATCCAGAGGCCAGCACAGGGCCGCGGCGATCGAGTCGGCGCGGTGGACCGCGTAGATCTTGGGAGTCACTTCCCCTACCACCAAGAGCGCACCCGTAAAACCAATGATGGCCACCCAAACCCCTTCGCTCCCAAAGACACCCACCGCCCACGTCGTAGCCAAAGACGCCGCCATCACGTTGACCAGATTGTTCCCTATGAGGATGGCGGTCAGCGTGCGGCGGGAACGTGTGATCAGGGTATGGATAAGGTTTCCGGCGGCCGGATTCTTCCGCCGGATGCGCCAGATCTGAAGACGGCTTAAAGAAAAAAGGGCCGTCTCGGACATAGAAAAAAACGCGGACAGCCCTAAAAGAAATGAGATCCCGAGAAGATACCCCAGGTGAGCGCTCACGGGCTCGGCTTTTTCCGGTACAAACGCCGGCTTTGGATATAGGCAAGTACGGGATCGGGCAGGAAGGGCCTTAAGTCTTCGCCTCTTTGGATCTTCTGCCTGACGGCGCTTGAGGAGATATCCGGTGTGGCCAGCACGATGCTCAAGACTCCCTCCGGGATGCGCGCCAGGCAGTAGCCGGGCCTCGAGACCGCGGTCAGTCGGCACAGCTTGACCAGCTCGGAGAAACGGTGCCAGGAGTCGAGATCAGCGAGGCAGTCGGCTCCTACTAAAAAGAAAAGTTCCAAATCCCTGCCGAAACGGTCTCTGAAAATACGAACCGTATCGATGCTGTAAGACCTTCCGGGTCGATCCAGCTCGAGGCGCGAGGTCTCGAAAGCGGCTTCGCCTTGAACGGCCCGCCTCACCATCTCGTAGCGATCCTCGGCAGGTGCCTCCGGAACCCGAGTCCGGTGCGGCGGGGTCCCGCACGGCACAAAGTGCACCCGGTCGAGCTTCAGGAGATTCAAGGCCCCCCTGGCCAGAGCCAGGTGGCCGTTGTGGACCGGATCGAACGTACCTCCTAGTATACCTATTCTCATCATAATATAATTAGATACCAGCAACCAGAAACCAGTAACCAGATAGATACCAGAGACCAGATACCAGGTCCGTACTTCGAACTTCGAACATCTGCCTTCGAAGTCCGAAGTTCGATGTCCGATCGACGGTTTCGTCTGGTTTCTGGTATCTAGAATCTTCTGGTATCTGGCAACTGGTATCTGGTTACTCTCTGATTTGTCCCGTCCCCCTGACCACGTACTTATAGCTCGTGAGGTCCTCGATCCCCATGGGCCCACGGGCATGGAATTTATCGGTCGAGATGCCCACCTCCGCGCCGAATCCGTAGACCCCCCCGTCGGCCAGCCGGGTTGAGGCGTTGACAAATACGCTGGCAGAATCCACCGCATGCACGAAAAGCTCCGCCGCGCGTTTATTGCGTGTGACGATGGCATCGGAATGCTGGGAGCCGTAACGCGTGATATGGCGAACCGCCTCATCCAGCGAGGGGACGACCCGCACGGCGAGGATGAGATCCAGATACTCCTCGTACCAATCCTGTTCCCGCGCCTCTTTAATCCCGGGGAGGATGCGGCGCGTCACCGGACAGCCCCTCAACTCCACTCCCGCCTCGAGGAAGAGTTTTCCGAGCCGCGGTAGGACAACCGGCGCGATCCGGCGGTGCACGAGCAGGGTCTCCATGGCGTTACAAACCCCCGGCCTTTGAACCTTGGCATTATAGGCAATTGCAACCGCCTTCCCAATATCTGCGTCCCGGTCGATATAGACGTGGCAGTTGCCCCGGTAGTGTTTGATGACAGGAATCCGCGAGAGGGCGGCGATCTTGCGGATCAAGGCCTCCCCTCCACGAGGAATAACGAGGCTGACGTTCTCCGTCTCTTTAAGAAGAAGGTTGACGGCCGAGTAGGCCCGCGTCTTAACGAAACCGATTGAGGCGGGCGGGAGATTGAAGGAGGCGAGAGGCTTCCTAAGGGCGTCAACAATAGCCCGGTTGGTCTCAACGGCCTCCCGCCCGCCCCGCAGGATGACAGCGTTCCCAGACTTTAGGCACAGGCTCGCGCAATCGGCAGTGACGTTGGGCCGGGACTCGTAAATAATGAGGATCACCCCGAGCGGCACACTCACCTTTTCGATCCAAAGCCCGCTGGGGCGTCTCCAGCGCTTGAGCACGCGGCCCACGGGATCCTTAAGATGCGCGACCGTGCGGACGGCCTCGGCCATTTCTTCAATCCGCCCGTGATCGAGATACAGCCGGTCCTTCATGGCTGCGGTGAGCCCAAACCTTCCTGCCTTCCGAAGGTCTTTCTCGTTTGACCGGCGAATGGCCCTCCAGTCCCTTTCCAGCGCCCGCGCCATTTTAAGAAGGAGGCGGACCTTGACCCTCGAGTCCAAAAGGGCAAGCGTCGACGCCGCCTGCTTTGCTTGCACACAAATTTTATGAATCGTCACTTCAGCATACCCAATCGGCGTCTCATGCCTCCCGTATCTCGTGAAGCGTATCTCGCCAGCCATCACTCGTCAACCGGCTGTCATGAGGGGTGTGTGATGGGTGGTGAGACCAGGCTCATCACTCACCACTCAGCACACACGACAAACGATGCTCTCCATGTAAGTTTGCGATTCCTGTGTCGGCTTTCGGCTGACGGCTGATAGCTGATGGCTGAAAGCTGACGGCTTCACGGTTCACGAGCGACGCTTCACGCACTCATAATAGGACCAAGTTATCTCTATGTATCACCTCGGGTCCATGCCCCTCCCCCAGCACAGAGCGGATCTGGGCCGAGCTCATGCCCCGGATGCGCTCCACTTGGGCCCGCGTATGGTTGGCGAGCCCCCGCGCAAACTCATGGCCCTTTAAGTCTTTCACCCGAATCAAGTCCCCCACGCCGAAATGGCCCGAAACAGCCCGCACCCCGCTCGCCAAAAGACTCCGGCCGCCTTCCGTAAGGGCCCGGCAGGCCCCGTCATCCACCACAACATCCCCGCCGGGGCGCATGCTAAACCCAAGCCAGCGCTTGCGCGCGCTTAAACGCGTTCCCTTGGCGAGAAAAAGCGTGCCCGCCTCGCGGCCTGTAAATATCTTCCTTAAGACAGCTGGGTCCCGCCCGTTTGCAATGACGGCCGGAACGCCGGATTGCGTCACCATCCGCACCGCCTTGAGCTTTGAACGCATCCCCCCCGTGCCAGGTCCCTGGCCCGGCTCATCCCGGATGAGTTCCCGCTCCAATTGAGGGGTGATCTCCTCCACCACGGAGAGGACACCGCCCGTCCCGTGGTGCACGAGGCCGTCCACATTCGTCAAGATAATGACGAGATCCGCTTCCACGAGCCCGGCCACCTGACCCGCCAGTAAATCGTTGTCACCGAACTTAAGTTCATCCACCGCCACAGTGTCGTTTTCGTTGACGATCGGCACGATGTTCATGGCAAGCAGGCGCATGAGGGTATTGCGCGCGTTCAAGTACCGGCCCCGGTGATGAAGATCGTCCTGCGTCAAGAGCACCTGGGCGGCCAGATACCCGCGGCGGCGGAAGTACGTATTGTAAAGATGGATAAGCTCGCCCTGTCCGACGGCCGCGCAGGCCTGTAGATCCGCCAAGGCCTCCGGACGCCTGTCTTTATTGAGAAGCCCCATGCCCGCCCCGATCGCTCCGCTCGAGACCAGGACCACCTGGCGGCGCTCTTCCTTGAGCCGTTTGATCCCGCGGACCAGGCCCTGTATGACACGCGTGTCCAGCGAGCGGCCGCTGGCCGTGAGCACACCCGTACCCACCTTGATCACCACGCGCCCGGCCGATTTAAGATGCGCCTTTCGCGATCCCTTCATCACGCGCTAAAGCCCTCACCGCCTTAAAAACGTCCCGCCTCAATACCCCTAAACCTAACCCTGATTGCGCAGATACCCCCAAGACAGGCTTGCCCACGAGACGCTGAAATTCCTGACACAGTTTTTCCGCGCCCTTAAGATCCATTTTACTCGCAACGACCACCTGGGGCTTTTTCAAAAGATCTCTATCATAACCGGCAAGTTCCGAGTTCATTTTTTCAAATCTTTCCAATGGACCCATTCCCGCCGCCTCTTGCATTTCCACCAGGTGGAGCAAAAGCCGGGTGCGCTCGATGTGCCGCAAAAATGTGCTTCCCAAGCCCCGGCCCGCGTGAGCCCCCTCAATCAAGCCCGGGATGTCACACAGGACGAGGCGCTCGTAAGTTTCCGGGTCCTCCAGTACGCCCAATTCAGGGCTTAGGGTCGAAAAGGGGTAGGCGGCCACCTTGGATTTCGCCCCCGTGAGGGCATTGAGGAGTGTGGACTTGCCGCAATTGGGAAACCCCACGATCCCCACGTCTGCGATGAGCTTTAGGACGATGCGCAAGGCGCGCTCCTCGCCTGGGGTGCCGGCCGTCGCGGGCCTGTTGCGCCCATTGGCGCTTCCGCCCCGGCCCCCCCGTGCGACTACAAGCCTCTCGCCCGGCACCACAAGGTCACGAAGGTGATCCCCATGCCGTTCATCCTCGACCACAGATCCCACAGGCACCCTGATCTCAATGTCCCGGCCGGTGCGGCCCCTGCGTTTGTTGCGGCCCCCGTGCCGACCCGCCTCGGCCCGATAATGGGGCTTAAGCTTTAAGTCCAACAGGGTCGCGATCCTTTCATCAGCCACGAGCGCCACGGCCCCGCCCGGCCCCCCCGGTCCTCCCTCCGGAACGCGCTTACGCTTGAGCCGAAGCACCCGCACCGCGTCCGACCCATTTCCCCCGCGCCCTCCTTCCACGTGTATGACTGCTTCGTCTATAAACATTTAGATGGTCCCAAGTCCCAGGTCCCATGTCGTTGGATTCACTGCGAAACGATAGACGAAAAAAGCCAGGGCTGAGGTTCATCCTCAACGACTGGCTTCATCCACGCCGGGCTCGTGATCTTCAGGCTCCCTTTGCGCTCTTGGCCTCCTCAACGTGGATGGTGCCGGAGGGCGTATAACGCACCACGCCCGGGACGAGGGAAAAAAGGGTGTCGTCTTTGCCGCGGGCCACATTAAATCCGGGCCTGAAACGCGTCCCCCTCTGGCGGACCAGGACCTCGCCGCTCTTTACAAGCTCTCCCCCAAAGCGCTTACAACCCAGCCTCTGGGCATTGCTGTCGCGCCCGTTTTTGGTACTGCCGAGCCCCTTCTTATGCGCCATCCTTCACGCCCCCAAATTTGATTTCCTTGACCCATAAGTCCGTATAGGAACGTCTGAATCCCCGCTTCCTGCGTACGCTCTCCCTGCGCCTGAACCGAAAAGCAATATCTTTCCTGTCACGGATGTGCGCCTTGACCTCGCACTCCACCCGGGCCCCCTTGACGGTCGGCCGGCCCACTGCAAAATCCTCCGGCGTCCGGACAAAGAGGACGTCCTCCAGGGTAACAGGCGCCCCGACCTGCTCCTTGCGCCGGGGCACGCGCATGACCTCGCGCGGCCGGGCCAGGCACTGCGAGCCGCCCACATCCACAATGGCAAATGCATTTGGATCAGTCATGTAACCTATTCTCTAATAATAAGTTGGAATCTAAGCCCTTATTGTGTCCTTCGCGGAAGGTTGGTCTAGATTATAGGGATTGGCGGCGTTAATGTCAATAGAGTTCAACGCGCACATCCTCTAGCTCACGGCCATTCGCGGACACAAGCTCTATACGCGCGTGAAAGCTTCTCTCGATCGCCCGCAGGTATTCCTGCTCCTTTTCCTGGAAACGGCGCACGAGGTCAGGGCACGCCGTAATCCTGGCCCTGTGTCTTCCGCGATGCTCACTGAGCATCTTCTGCACGTGAGCTAGGGTGTCCACCACCACGGTGGTGGGGTTTTTGACGAGGCCCCGCCCCTCGCAGCGCGGGCAGTTCTCATAGAGCGACTGCTCCAGCGAGGGACGGGCCCTTTGCCGCGTCATCTCCACGAGCCCCAGCTCCGAAAAGCGCAGGATGTTTGTCTTCGCCTTGTGCTTCGCCATGGCGTCGCTCAAGGTCGTGTACACTCTTTTACGGTTTTCCGGCCGATTCATGTCGATGAAATCGAGGATCACGATCCCCCCCACGTCGCGCAGCCGAAGCTGGCGCGCGATCTCTTCCGCGGCCTCCACGTTCGTGCGCATGGCCGTGTCCTCCAGATTCCGGCTGCCGGTGTACCGCCCCGTATTGACGTCAATGCTCAAGAGGGCTTCGGTCTGCTCGATCACGATGTAGCCCCCGCATTTCAAGTTGACGCGGTGGTTAAAGATCTTCTGGATCTCCTCCTCCAGATGATATTTGCTGAAGAGCGATTGACGGTCGCCATAAAATTTGAGGCGGCGCTTGATATCCGGCACCATGGGTTTTAAGAAGTGGAAGATGCGCTTCCATTCGTTCTTGTCGTCCACCCACAGCTCATCGAAGTCCTCCGTCACAAAATCGCGGATGGTCCGCAGGGTAAGATCGAGCTCCTTGTGCACCAGGGCCGGCGGCTTGGCTTGGGCGGCGTTCTTCTCGATCTCCTGCCAGAGGTGCACCAGGTACTTGGCGTCGCGTTCGAATTCCCTTTCCGATTTGCTAGCCCCCAGCGTGCGAATAATCACCCCCATCTCGGACCCCACGGGGAGGCTGTCCAGGATCCTGCGCAGCTTGCGCCGTTCGTCCTCGTCCTCAATCCTTTTGGAGATGCCCTTCTGGTTGGAATAGGGCATGAGGACCATGTAGCGGGCTGGAAGGGTGATATCCGTCGTCAGCCGCGGCCCCTTCGTGCCGATCATGTCCTTCGCCACCTGCACCAAGATGGGCTCGCCCGGTTTAATCCTGTCCTGCGAGAGCGGAGGCTTCATCTCGTGAATATCCAGAAGTTCCTCGATGTGCGATTCCCGCTCGATATCCGCAAGATACAGATACCCGTCCTTTTCAAGGCCCAGATCCACGAAGGCGGCCTCCATACCCGGGATCACCGTCTTGACCATTCCCTTGTAAATGTTTCCCACAATCCGCTCGCCATCCGTGCGCTCCACGTTGTATTCCTCGAGGACGCCGTCCTCCAAAATGGCGATGCGCTTTTCATGCACTCCCACGTTGACCAGAATTACCTTTGACATAACCCTCCTCGCCTGCTTGCAAAAAAAGACCACACCCCCCGGGCAAACTTACCCAGCGGTCGTGGTCTCTTGAAAAGTTTGGGCCTAACCCCTACTTGGCTGCGCCTTGAGGTCCGGCCTGACTGACCAAAATGTCCTGCGGAGTCGTATTATCATCCAGGACATGGACCGTCATGAAAAAGAGAAGATCGGTCTTCGTGGTTCCCTTCTCGGTCTTCTTAAATAGATAACCGAGCAAGGGGATATCGCCCAAGACCGGCAGCTTCTTCACGACATCCGCGTCCGTCTCGCGCACCAAACCCCCGATGGCGATCGTTTCCGCGTTCCGCACCATCACCTGCGTCGTCGCCTCGCGCGTGGAAATAAGCGGGGCCGACACTTCAGGGGTAAACTGCTGGAAGCC
>JACPQZ010000045.1 GCA_016190205.1 Candidatus Omnitrophota bacterium
CTACGCCTTCGGCTCGCTCCTTGAAAAAACCGGCTCCTCGGACACCTCTTTCCGCTTCACGGGCCGGGACTGGGATGCCGAAAGCGGCCTCTACCACCTGCGGGCCAGGGCGTATGACGCCCGGGTGGGGCGGTTTCTTCAGCAAGACCCCTGGCCGAGGACGCCGGGGGATCCCAGGCTCATGGCACTGCGGTACCTTTCTGGGCTGGCTGATGCGAAACACCCATTGCCAGGCGCAGCACCGATTATGCTGTCAACCGATCTATTTGAAGACATCTTCACTGCCCAGTTCCAATTTTTCCTCAACCCTTTGGCGTTGAATCACTATTCCTATGTTTATAATAGTCCTTTGCTCTTCAAAGATCCACTCGGGTTAGAGAGAAGCCGAGGACGCGGTTTTGAAGACGCTGCCGAAATCTTCGCGCGATGGAGAGCGGCTGAGGCTATCTCATTAACGGGAATCGGTTTTGAAGCCGGCGCCATCGCTCTTCATAGAATTCCTCACCCTGCGGCACAGCTACTCGCCTTTATCTTAGACCTAGCAGCTGTTGGAATGGAAGCGACAGCTGTTGACATAGCTCCTGGCATGGATTTGCCCATCGTTCCAGATGGCGATCCTGGTGACAGAAACCGGTAGGGTTTATGCAATATAAAACACCAAGTTATATTATGAAATATATGCTGGTGACCACTATTGTTGGTGTCGTGGTCATTAGCCTTGGTTTTCGAATTTCTGTCGCAACCTCCGTTTACCTATTAATTTTTTGCCTTTCGATCAACAGTCTCCCACTGCTATGGTTGTTTAAACACCATAAAGAAATAACTTCCACAAAAGATTTTTTTCGACAACTGCGCCAGACCTTCACGCCCGGACGTGTTGTTGCACTTATAACAGTTTTCTTTTCTATCCCACTTGCGGGCGTTTTGTTGAGAAGCATTACTGCTCTCCCAGATAACATCCTGTCACCGATAGTGTTACTTTCGTTTGTTGCAGCATTATATTGCATTTTTCTCAGGAAATAGCCGTCAGTGTAAGTATAAGCGGTATAAGCGGTATAAGCGGTACCTGTTCTAAACGTGCCAGGTTCACATCGTCTCAAGTGCTTCCCCCACCCAATCCTCATACGGGTCATGCAGTTTCAAAAACTCCTGATAGCGCTGTTGTCGTTCCAAGTGAGTGGAGCCTAACTCGGCATAGTAAAGATTCTCAGTTAAGACAGGATCCGGCCTTCCTAACCCATAGTAGCGAGCGCTGGACCAGGGGTAGTCCGTGGGCTGGGTGACGAGGTGAGCCTTAAGAGGATTGCGCTCGATATACCGGCCGCAATGGAGGTAGTAGCTTTCCGCCTCGATCCGGGGGCTTTTGTAACGCCCTTGAAAGAGATGGCCCATCACGTGGTACTTTTTCTTGTACCATCTTACATATCCGAGCTGCACCGCATGCATGAACCGGACGAGGTCCGGCGCCTTCCGGATCTGCATCAAGAGGTGGTAGTGATTGCCCATGAGGCAGTAGTGAAAGATATCCGTCTTTAAGTGATCCCGGGCTTGAGTTAAGAGGGTATGGAATTGCTCAAAGTCCTCGGGGTCTTTGAAGATCTGCGTCCGGTTGTTGCCCCGGTTAAAGATATGGTAGACTCCTTCATCGGTTAATTCACGGCTCTTTCGTGGCATCGGGTATCCTCCTTTAAAGGGGGACAGTGACCCCCACCCATATAGATGCCGAAATGAGCTTCGCGATTGCATGAACCTGGCACTTTTGTAGACGGTACCGTAACTTCTCCCAAACCTCAAGCCCTGCCCGTGGCCGATTCCCTTGCTCCCTTGGTGCAAGGTACCGACTATGACGAGGTGCTTGAGTGGAATCCGGGGACAGGCGAGTATCAACCTGCTGCAAACCTGGTGCCCGGCCAGGCCTACTGGCTCCATACCCTACGCCCCACGGACCTGGTCCTTACGCCTCCCGCCCAGCACGCGATTACGTACTCCTACAACGGGGACGGGCTGCGAGTAGCCAAGACGGTGCAGGGCGTGACTACCCGGTACCTCCACGATGGCTTGGAGGTCCTGGGGGAGATCAATGGAGTGGGAACGCTTATCCAAAGCTACGTCCACGGCCCCCGGCTGGATGAAGTCCTGGCCTCCCGGGAGGCTTCAACCGGAAAGACCCTCAACCCCTTGATCGACCCCCTGGGCTCGGTGATCGCCCTGGTGGACGAAAGCCAAACCGTCCAGGCCACTTTCACCTACTACGCCTTCGGCTCGCTCCTTGAAAAAACCGGCTCCTCGGACACCTCTTTCCGCTTCACGGGCCGGGACTGGGATGCCGAAAGCGGCCTCTACCACCTGCGGGCCAGGGGCTATGACGCCCGGGTGGGGCGGTTTCTCCAGCAAGACCCCTGGCCGCGCACTCCCGCTGACCCCCGTTTGATCGCGTTACGTTACCTGGCCGGCCTGACAGCTGCCCGGCATCCGGTGCCGGGGGCAGCACGAGGCGCCTTACCAGCAAAGCACACAACCGCTCTTTCCATTGCCCAGACCGGTTTCCTCCTCAACCCCCTGGGCCTAAACGCATACCCCTATGTCACCAATAATCCTCTGAGATGGCTCGATCCGTTTGGCCTAGAGGGTAGTGCAAATACTCCGGGAGATAACGGGGACAAAGGTTATTATGCTAGTGAAGATGGAGGATTTGGAGAAGGTCACCCTGGGAGCGGAGGCGACTACGGTGGTGAGGGTGGAGGATTTGGGGGAGGGCCTGGAGGGCATGCCGGCGGAGGTGATTACGGTGGCGGGGGCGGAGGATTTGGAGAAGGTCACCCTGGGAGCGGAGGCGGCTACAGCGGTGGAGGTGGAGGATTTGGAGTATAATACCGAATAGATATGTGGTGCCCACGCTGCCAAAAGCCAGTCATCTATTATGCTGAGCAATCTCAAGGTATGAAGGTGATCTATTGTCAGGAATGCCTTTACTCATTGTTTGCTGAACCCCTTGAGGCTGTTGAAGAATCCGCCCCTGACAAAAGTGGGTTAGAGTACATCTACTATAAAATACAAGGCGCTTCATTTAGCGAGTTAAAACAAGACATTTTCGATCGCCGGGGGCCTTTAACGTCCAATGGGCAGAGAGTCTCCTTCTACACGTGCTTCCATCTTCGGTGGAAATACGATTCCACGTATACATTGAAGCTTCAAGACAGCGATGACACAGTGGTTCTTGCTGTCGCATTCAAAAATATCGTTATTTCCATATCCCACAAGACGACCGCACCAGTTCTTGGCGATGCCGTAAAACTGCCTTCCCGAGATCTAGATTTGTGGCAGAGATATTTTGACAAGCTAAAACAACACGAGCTTGATCACGTTAGCATTTCCTCGGATTCGAAGACATTAGAGGTTCTGAAAACAGAGGTCGCCTCGATAAAGGAGGTTAAATTTGGATTTAACAATCTGCCCCCAAGGAGCAAGTCTCTGGCGGGAGATATTATCGCTTTAGCAGTTAACACTGTTGGTAACAAGTACACCTCACTGATCCAGAAGCGATATGAATTGTTTGATGAGCTGACGAAAAACGGTGAGGAAGATTACAATAAAGATGAGGTTATAAGGAAAGTGTTCGAAGCGACTATATAGAGTGCCGGGCACCCAGGGGACAGGTCACTCTTCACACTTACGTCCACGGCCCCCGGCTGGATGAGGTCCTGGCCTCCCGGGAGGCTTCAACCGGGGAAACCCTCTACCCCTTGACCGACCCCCTGGGTTCGGTGATCGCCCTGGTGGACGAAAGCCAAACCGTCCAGGCCACTTTCACCTACTACGCCTTCGGCTCGCTCCTTGAAAAAACCGGCTCCGCCGACACCTCCTTCCGCTTCACGGGCCGGGACTGGGATCTCGAAAGCGGCCTCTATCACTTGCGGGCCAGGGGCTATGACGCCCGGGTGGGGAGGTTTCTCCAGCAGGACCCCTGGCCGAGGACGCCGGGGGATCCGAGGATGATCGGCTTACGTTACCTGGCCGGCCTGGCCCAAGCCCGGCACCCGGTGCCGGGGACATCGCACTTATTATTACCGGCTAGCTTGCCTTTGGTGAATGTCCACATGCAAAGAGCTTTCTTACAACGCCCCCTGGGGCTCAATTCATATCCTTTGGTCTACAATAACCCACTTAATGCTGTCGATCCTTTAGGAACAAATGGAATCGTGGTAGTAGGGGGAGGGAGTGCAGAGGCGGGGGTGGGGCCAGGGTATAGCGCGGGCGCTTACCAAAGTGGCGGTATAGGTTTTATTGGCCGTAATGTTAGGACGGCTGGGCTTTTCGGGTCTTCGGGAAGCTTTTTGAGCAATGCCCTAAGTGGCTCAGCAGGTGCGTTTGGGGGTGTGTCAGTGGGCCTTGGCTACACCACAGCTAACTCTGTATCAGATCTAGGGGGAGCTGGCACAACGTACACACTCAACGCCTCTGCAGGGGTCTACGGCCTGACTATTCAGGTGACGGTTGGTAATAACGGCGTAACGACGGTGACTGTATCTCCGGTCGGTATGGGTTTTGGAGTCAGCTACAGCGAAGTGCGCATCGAAACAAGCACGGTATCTTTATTTGAAAGGAAAAAATAAAACGTGGTTGAAAATTTTCCTCGATCTACCTTCATCTTTATTGTGTCGGTCGTCGGTTGTATCGTCTGGTTTTACCAATTATTGCGCGGACAGGGAACTTTTCGCTATTATGACCGCTTTAGGACCTTGTACAAGATCGAACAAGGGCAAGTAAGGATTTGCATATTACTCAAGTTTTGCATACAAAGAATCAATATATCTGACATCCAGGAAATCAAGTATTTTTCAGCGGTCCCGAACAAATTCGCAACTTGGCTTGATGCGGACCACTTGGAAAATGGGTTGTGGAGGCCCGTTGTCTACATCAAGGCGCTGGTAGGCAAGAGACGAAAACCCCGAATCTTTCTCATGACCCCTGTCGCCTTGGACATTGATGATTTCATTGAGACCGTGAGAGAGCAAAAGCAAACCGGCAACTTCACCAATCCGGGTTGTTACAAAGCCACTTTGCCGTATCGGGAGGATATGCAACGAATTGCAGACAGAAACGGCATATTTAAAACGATAGCTTTTCTTGTGCCGTATGGTGCAACGAGTTTAGAATTACTTTTGGCCATGTTTGCGCTAGCGGCTAGGGGAGAGATAGTCTGGTTATTGATTCCTTTCTTTTTTCTCATATCCTTTGGATCCAACTTCATAGAACTGTCTTTACAATGGCACTATCTTTTGGGAAAAAGACGTCTTGGCCATTCTTAGCATACAGTAAAAACGAGGGCGGTTCTACGTTCTCCGACGCCGCCTTCGGCTCGCTCCTTGAAAAAACCGGCTCCGCCGACACCTCCTTCCGCTTCACGAGCCGGGACTGGGATGCCGAAAGCGGCCTCTACCACCTGCGGGCCAGGGGCTATGACGCCCGGGTGGGGCGGTTTCTCCAGCAAGACCCCTGGCCGAGGACGCAGAATTGGAGATGCCGTCGAAATCTATGCGCGATGGAGAGCGGCTGAGGCTATCTCATTAACGGGAATCGGTTTTGAGGCTGGTGCAATCGCGCTACATAGAATTCCTCACCCCACGGCGCAGCTACTCGCCTTTTTCCTAGACGTAGCAGCTGTTGGATCGGGAAATAGCCGCAGTGTTAATATTTAAACTGCCAAGTGCATACTGATAAGCACTGGGCATCCGGTTACCGCGGAGACAGGGCTTGTCTTAGTACTGCTTGGGGGCAGGGCTTGAATTGTTTGCGGCCGATCTCGTCACCGGAGGCAAAGTGATCGGCCTGGCTCCTTACGCCAATGCCCGCACGCGAGAACCTATCATTCTACGAAGCGGCAAGACTCTCCCGCGGATTCCATCACCTTACACCGACCCGCGTGGATGGAGGATATGAAGCATAAAGAACCTTTATTGGCTGTCTTGCTGTCCGTGATTTTGCCAGGATTAGGGCAAATCTATGCAAGTAAGATGGGCCGTGGTGTAGTTCTTATGAGTATCAGCACAATCATTCCCACTGCGCTCATCGCGTATATCCTTCATCCCGACACTAGGTTTCACGTCTTTCAATTTCTTCTTATCCCGATTGCTATTGGGTTTGCTTTCATGGTTCCCATCGATGCTTATCGATCAGCCAAATCTTGGAATATGGGTCACAATCTTGAGCGGAAGATAACAACAGCAAAGAAGACAATTATGATCCTCAGCATATTATTCGTCCTTTTCATTTTCAATCCGATGGAAATCGTAGCGCTCGCCGTTACATACCACATAAGAGCCAATATTGCTCAGCCGTACAAAATGGCATCCGATAGCATGTGTCCTGCTTTGATGAAGGGAGACAGGTTTTTCGTTAATAAGGCCATTTACCGCCGGTTGGAACCGCAACGTGGGGATATTGTCGTCTTCGATTATCCCGTCGACCCGAAAAGAACCTTTATCGAAAGACTTGTTGGCTTGCCTGGGGAAACTGTTGAGCTAAGAGACGGTCGTGTGGTGGTCAATGGCGTTGTCAAAACAGAGGGCAGCCTAAGCCAGTTTTATTACTACAATCAGGCGCCCTACGCTGATGAAGGACAGTTTACAACTGTTCCAGCCGATAGTTATTTCGTATTGGGGGACAACAGTGGCAACAGCATGGACAGCAGGTCCTGGGGTTTTGTTCCGAAAAAGAACCTAACGGGAAAGGCGTACAAGATTTATTGGCCGCTGGATCGGTCGGGGCCATTAGAATAAGGAATGCGCTGTTCCAGGTACGCCGGTGCCGAGTTCAGTCTCCACCGAAAACACACCTTTTACGTAAGGAGTATTCATGGCCCAAGCTTATTGGACAACAGGCAGAAAAACAAGGCGGCGTGGGCGCGCCTGGGCTTCCGCGCTTGGGTTTGGGGTAGGTTATGATATAATCGTATCGCTATGAAGTCTCGATCAATAGATCAGATACGACGGCGGTTTCATCACGAATGGTTGTTGATTGCCGTAGACGAGATGGATCGGGCAACTACGACTCCTAAGCGCGGCCGTCTCTTGGCTCACAGCCCCAACCGTGATGAGGTGTATCAAGCCATGCTCCGCCACAAGAAACTGACCCTCGTGACCTATTCAGATGATCGGCTCCCCGCCGGCTACGCCGTAGCTTTCTAAACAGTGCCACGTTCCGTACGTCTACAACCGCTTTCCTTACTGATTGCTCACGTCCTGCTCAAGGGGCCAAGCAGCCTCAAGATTATTCGCATGGTGGTGGATACAGGTGCAACCACTACGATTATCCCTCCGCAAATAGCGGTCGCCATTGGGTGCGATCCTGCGAAGAGAAGCGGGCGCACCGCAATCATTACAGCCAGCGGATTAGAGTATCTTCCCGTTGTCACCATCCCACTGGTCGAGTGCCTTGGGTATCGTGTCCGCTCGCTTAAAGCGGCTTGCCACGATCTGCCGCCACAAAGTATGGTAGACGGTCTCCTTGGACTTGACTTTTTGAGTCATGTGCCGTCTTTTCGCCGATTTCACAATGAAATTCACCGCCTCACTCAAGAGTAACAGTTACATTCCCTTAACCTAGTCTTCTGGAGCCGCCCGCTCCGACCCCCAAGACTTAAACCGCTACGCTTACGCCCGCAATAACCGCTCAACCTGCACCGACCCCACCGGGTATGGGTGGTTTAAGAAGCTCTTCAATATGGGGGTGTTCAATCGGGACGTGCGATTAAGCTGATCTAAGCAGTTTTTGACGCGATGACTTTTTTTGCGGCATTTAGAACGGTGAGTCCCACGATTCGGCCTTTGCGTAGGCGCACGACAACACCCTCATCGGTTACATCGCTGTCGTCTGCCGGGCGGGGTCTACCGAATGAAATATAGAGGACGTCGGCTGCCGGGTCGTAGGATAACTTGGTTTGCTTGATTAGGGACGTTTTTGCCATTGAAGAGGCCTCCGTAATAGTTTACCATATCTTGAAATAAAGAATGCGGTGATTACAAAGCCTAAGGGATCCGCTGCGCGGTACACGACACAAAGATATTTTGGGCTTTGAGGAGCCCCCTCACACCATCTCAGGCTCAAAAATTCTCCTTCCCATCCTTCGACGATAAAGTCCGGATCCTCTACAGCTAAGCGGAGCTCGCTAACGTATCCCGAAGCTATGCTAAATTCCGGATGACTCACCAAAATTTTGCTGTGCCAAGCAGCTTCGGAAAGCCTTACTTGTTGCCCCAAGGGTGTCTTGGCAATCCAGAGGTTAGTAGTCACAGGCTCACCCTAGCACGGGAGAATACAATCGTCAAGGATCGCCAGCGTGACCCTTAACTCGCCCGCTACTACGACCCCTCCCTCGGCCGCTTCCTCACCGCAGACCCCACCGTCCAGCACCCTGAAGACCCCCAAGACTTAAACCGCTACGCCTTTGCGAGAAATAACCCCTTAACCTACACCGACCCCACTGGCTACGGGTGGATCGTGATATAATAATCGGGTCCGAAGACCATCGGACTTGGTTTAAGGAAATGCCCAGATAATGTTCAAGCCCGTAGAAATCAAGGCGTTGCCGAAATATAAGTTGTGGATTCGATTTGAGGATGGAGTAAACGGGGAAGTGGACCTCTCACACCTTGTCGGCAAGGGTGTGTTTTCTGTTTGGAAAGATGAGATCACTTTCAAAAAGGTCCGCATCGGCGAAAGGGGAGAGCTTGTTTGGGGAGCCGATATAGCGTTATGTCCCGACTCTAGTTATATACAAATCAGCGGCAGATTGCCAGAACAAGTTTTTCCAAATCTTCAAAAGCGCAGTGCCTGAAATAAGCCGATTTTACGGTATCGTCATAAAGATGTTTTTTGAGGAGAGCACTGCCCGATGAAGCCGTTAGATATGACCCATATAACCTGGAAATACCGGGGAATCTTCGTAGTCTTGAGTCCAGATCGAAAAAGGGTTATTGCGAAAGGTCATACCCTGAAGGAAGCGCTGGATAGCGCAAAGAAGAAAGGCTGTAAAAATTCCATTTGTGCCAAGATCCCCGAGGAAAATAAGACTTACCTTCTGTGAAAGCCTTCCGCTTCCCGTACGTCCGTTTTGCCATCACCGCCGACCCCACCGTCCAGCACCCTTCCGATCCCCAGGACTTAAACCGCTACGCCTACGCCCGCAATAACCCCTTAACCTACACCGACCCCACCTGGTATGGTGGCTGAAGAAACTATTCAAGGAGAGGTTACAGGGCTTGTCCTTGACAAATGGGCTTAAATTATGTCATAATATATGACATGGAAATGAAATGGAATCTGCTTGGGGTGGGGCCCTGTCTCCAAACGCTCGTATACGAAAGCGGCGGTGAGCAAAAAAAGGTGTCCGTCCGTCCCATCTATACGGTGGTGGATGTGTGCCACCGCCTGCGTAAGTCGCGGCGTCAGGTCTACCGCTACATGCGCAGCGGACGATTGAAGCCCTGTGCGCAGATTTTGGGCCAGTGGCTTTTTTCAAAGAGGGAACTTGAGCATTTTGAGCAGGGCCGTATGCCCGTGTGGTTAAAATCCCTCTTCTGGGATGCCCGCATTTCAGATCTCTCCGTGGGCCATCACAGCGATTTTATCCTGGCGAGGGCTTTTGAATACGGGGATCGCAAGGCCCTGCGCTGGGTATTCCGCACTTATCCTATCAGCACCATTACCCGTTTCCTCGATGGCCGGGGAAGGGACGTGCTTTCCACGCGGACGTGGCATTTCTGGGCTCTCCAAACAGACCTGCACAGGCGGCGCAGCAAGGTGAGAAAATGAAACGTGGCATCCACGCAGTACCTGAGTCTCTACAGGTTCTGATCGAGCAGATGGCTCACGCAGGTTTGATGCGGGACTTTTACTTAGCCGGAGGTACAGGCCTGGCCCTCTTGTTAAACCACCGCCGGTCTATTGATATTGATTTATTCTCTGGGACGAACCGTCTTGACTTTGACGGCCGCCGGGATCTTTTCTCGCGTTTAAGGCGTCTATCCGGGTGGGCGCTGATTGAAGCGAAAGACGGGACCGTGCACGGCCGTTTGAAAAAGGTGCGGACGAGCTTCTTTTGGTATCCCGAGCCGCTCTTGAAACCTACAGTTAAAAGGGGAGGCGTCCGGATCGCCTCCGTGACCGATATCGGTCTCATGAAATTAGCCGCTATTATTGGGCGCGGATCCCGGAAGGATTTCGTCGATCTTTATGCGATCTGCCGAGAGTTACCCTTATCCCGCCTGCTTAAGCTGGGCGGGAAGAAGTTTAAACACTCCGGGGATTTTCCCTTACAGGCCTTGAAAGCCCTTGTTTACTTTGAAGACGCCGAGAAAGATCCACCCGCCATTACGCCACAACCTCTCTCCTGGACAAACGTCAAGGCATTCTTCATCCGTGAGGTGCGTACCTTGACCCGGCAATCCATTTCGGGTATCAAGCCCTTCAAGAGATCTCAAAAAACCTTCACGCGCTATCCGTGACTGTCCGGGACTGTCCAGGGTATCGGCGATAACTTTGACACGCGGGTAGTTTCGTGGTAGTCTACCGCTTCATGTCCCGAGGCGGGGTGGGGGCCGTCCGAACGGGCGTGAAAACGGCCTCAAACGAGGCATTTAAGGAGGAAAGATAGCATGAGTAAGTTTGCAGTGTTAGTGGCAGTTGCGCTATTGTGCGCAGGGTCCTTGGCGCACGCGGCTGCTATTCAGGATTTGGATGGAATGACGTTTGCAGGCGAGCTGGGTGAAGAAGGGCAGACCGAAGGTCAAGCCGACACGTTCATTTTCGAAAACGGCCTCTTTGAATCCACAGCATGCACACCCTTTGGTTTTAGCGAGGCTCCTTACACCAGCGCGGCCCAGGGCGACGATATTGCGTTCAATGCCCAGACTGCAAGCCCGACAGACGGCAACATGGTCTGGCAGGGCACGGTGGACGGCGATGAGGTGGAAGGCACGGTGATCTGGACCAAGGCTGGACAGGCCACGAACTACTGGTTCCGCGGCGAGATTGAAGAGGAAAGCGCTTCGCAGTAAGACGTTACGGAAGCATAACATTTGTTAGCAAAAATGCCCAGTTGACAGCTGGGCATTTTTCTGTCATAATACAATGATTCTGCTCGCTTTAAACAGTTTCGTAGACCCCACATAGAAGCCATATGTTTAATACAATGCAAGAGGTATTGGAAGCCGTCAAGGCCGGTGAGCTTGTGATCGTGATCGACGACGAAGATCGCGAAAACGAGGGCGACTTGATCTGCGCGGCCGCGAAGGTTACCCCGGAGCTTATCAACAAGATGACCACTATCGGGAGGGGCTTGATCTGTGTTCCTTTGGAAGGCAGGCGCTGTGATGAGCTGGGCCTAAGCCCCATGGTCCATGACTCTGCCGACAGCATGCGGACTGCCTACACGGTGAGCGTCGACAGCGCGGCGGGGATCACCACCGGCATCAGCGCCTTTGACCGGGCACATACGATTTTAAGACTCATCGATCCCGCTGCCGGCAAAGAGGATCTGACCTCGCCCGGGCACGTCTTCCCCCTTAGGGCCAAACCCGGCGGGGTGCTCGAGCGGGCCGGGCATACCGAGGCCGCGGTGGATTTGGCACGGCTTGCGGGTCTTTACCCCGCGGGGGTAATCTGCGAGGTTTTAAATCCCGATGGCCGTATGGCGCGCACTCCGGATCTCGTAAAGCTCGCCCGCCGGGAAGGCTTTAAAATTTGCACGATCGCAGACCTCATCCGCTACCGGCGCCTCAAAGAAAAGCTCGTGCGCCTGGCAGTCAAAACCATTCTTCCGAATAAATACGGCACCTGGCAGCTTTATGACTACGAATCCATTTTAGACGGGAAACACCACCTCGCCCTCGTTTTAGGCGAGATTGGTTCCGAGCCGGTCCTCGTGCGGGCGCACTCGGAATGCCTGACGGGAGATGTCCTGGGCTCGGCGCGCTGTGACTGCGGGGAACAGCTCGAGGCCTCCATGCAGCAGATTCGGGACGAAGGGCGCGGGGTAGTGCTTTATATGAGGCAGGAAGGAAGGGGCATTGGTCTAGCGCACAAGCTCAAGGCCTATGCCCTGCAAGACGAAGGCCTGGACACCGTGGAGGCCAATGAGCGCCTGGGTCTCGCCGCCGACTTGCGCGACTATGGGCTTGGGGCGCAGATTTTGGTCGACTTAGGTATCAAAGAGATCCGGCTTCTTACCAACAACCCCAAGAAGGTGGTGGGGCTGGAAGCCTATGGGCTGGCCATTAAAGAACGCGTGCCTATTCGCATCGCTCCCAATCCGCACAACGAGCGCTACTTGAGGACCAAGAAGGAGAAATTGGGACACGATGCCTGAAGCGATTGAGGCTAAAATGGAAGCCCGGGGCCGTTCCTTCGCCATTGTGGTGAGCCGTTTTAACGAATATATCACCCAGCACCTTTTGGAAGGTGCCATCAAAGAGCTGTCTCAATACGGGGTTCGCGATTCGGACATTGCCGTCACATGGGTACCGGGTGCTTTTGAGATCCCGCTCACTGTTTTAAATCTCGCCGAAACCAGGCGTTATTCCGCCGTTATCGCGCTGGGCGCCATTATCCGCGGCTCTACTCCGCATTTCGAATATCTCTCACAAGCCGTCAGCCGGGGGCTGGCGGAGGTCCAGGTGCGCACCCAGACTCCCGTTGCCTTTGGCGTGATTACCACAGATACCCTCGAGCAGGCCATCGAGCGGGCGGGCACCAAGCACGGGAACAAGGGGCGCGAGGCCGCGCGCGTCGCCATAGAGATGGCGGGCCTTGCAGAGGCGATTAAGGCGGGCGGGGCTTCCAGCCCTTCGACTCCGCTCAAGGCTGATGGTGAGCGCAGTCGAACCACCAGCCGCACGGCATGAGGAAGAGGACACGTGCACGGGAGCTCGCGCTCCAGATCCTCTATCAAATGGACATCCGGCAGGGTGACGTGAATGAAATCCTCGCCGATTTCTGGGCGCACAACGAAGTTCCCAAGGACGTGCACGATTTTAGCGAAAAACTCGCACAGGGAGTTCTCACCCATCAGAAGCTCATCGACAAGATCATCCGCGACTACGCCGAAAACTGGTCACTCAACCGGATGGCGGTGATTGATCGCAACATCATCCGGATGGCCGCCTTCGAGCTCCTTTATATGGACGACATACCGCCTAAGGTTTCCATTAATGAGGCGGTCGACCTGGCCAAGAAATTCGGGGACGAGCAATCGGGGTCTTTTGTGAACGGAATTCTGGACAAGATTTTTACGGCCGAGGTCAAGGGTGCCAAACAACGGGGGGGCTGACTTACACTGCCACACCTTGTATTCGGACGGCACCTTTAGCCCGGCTCAGGTCTTCGAGCGCGCGCGGGACGAGGGTCTTGAGGCCGTAGCCATCACCGATCATGACTCGACGGAGGGGCTTTACGAGGCGGATCAAGCGGCCCGGCACTTAGGTCTTGGGCTCATCGCGGGGGTCGAGATCACAGGCTACGAAGACGGCAGTGAGGTGCACATCCTGGGTCTATTCGTAGACGCGCGGCACAAGCCGCTGGGAAAAAAACTGTTAGAGAGGCGGACGGCCCGCGTCGAGCGTCTGAAAAAAATGATTCAAAAACTCCGGGAAGAGGGCCACGAAGTGGCGGTCCCGGATGTCCTGGATTTTGTGGGCCCGGGCGCCGTAGGAAGGCTCCACCTGGCGCGCTTTTTGGTAGAGAAGGGGATTGTCAAAGACGTCACCGCGGCCTTTAAAAGGTTTCTGGCGACCGGGGCCGCGTGCTATGTCCCCAACGCCGGTTTTCCGGCCGAAGACGCGATCAGGCTTATTCATGAGGCGGGGGGGATTTCCATTCTGGCGCATCCGGGCTTAAATCACCGGGACGATTTGATCGCACCTCTAAAAGAGATGGGTTTGATGGGGATAGAAGTCTATCATACGGGGCACGACTCAAGGACCGAGGCGCGATATCTAAAGCTCGCGAGGCAGCTGGGGCTCGCCGTAAGTGCCGGCTCCGACTGCCATGGGCTGGCCAAGGGCAGGCCCGTTTTGGGGACCAAGCGCATCTCCATGCACGAACTGGAAAACTTAAGGGCTCACTGTGGCTAGATTAAAACACGCGTCATTTGAAGAAGATTTCTTATTTATGCAAAAGTCCCTGGGGCTTGCTCGGAAAAGCCTGGGGCACACGAGTCCCAATCCGGCCGTCGGCGCCCTCGTAGCCCGCGGCGGACGTGTGCTCGGGCAGGGTTACCACAAGGCCGCAGGCGAGGCCCACGCGGAGCGGGAGGCCCTCGCGGCCGCGGGCAAGAAGGCCCAGGGGGGCACGCTCTATGTGACCTTGGAGCCCTGTTCCTCGTGGGGGCGCACCCCTCCCTGTACAGATGCCATCATTGAGGCGGGCATTCGCAGGGTCGTATATGCGGCGCGCGATCCGAATCCCCAAAACCGCGGGAAGGCGGCGGCCATCTTGAAGAAGCGCGGGATTCAAGTGACAGAGGGCGTTTGCGAAGCAGAGGCCGTACTCCTCATAGAAGCGTTTGTTAAATTTATTAAAACAGGGAGGCCCTTTGTTATTATAAAGGTCGCCCAGAGCCTGGACGGACGCCTCGCTACCCGCACCGGAGACTCCAAATGGATCTCAGATGAGGAGGCCCGCCGTTATGGGCATATATTAAGGAGCCGGGCCGACGCGGTTCTGGTGGGCGTTAACACCGTTTTAAAAGACAATCCCCGCCTTAACGCGCGCTTAAACGAGGAGTCCGGGCCCCATCCGCGGCGCATCATTTTGGATTCCACGCTTCGCATCCCGCTCAACGCGGCCGTGGTTTCAGGCGAGTTTGCCAAAACCACGATCGTCGCGACCACCAAGCAAGCCTCTTTTGAAAAGGCCCGCACGCTGATAGAACACGGCGTCAAGGTCCTGACCATCGATTCGGATAACGGCAAGATTGATCTCAAAGCCCTCCTGGGGGTCTTGGGGGCGCTTGAGATCACACACATCTTGGTAGAGGGCGGGCCCGAAGTCATCACCTCGTTTCTGGAAGAGGGCCTGGCAGACAAGGTGGTGGTAATCCTTGCTCCCATCCTTATCGGCGGCCAAGGTGCGCCGCACCTTTGGCAGGGACAGGGTGTAGAGCGCGTCGATGAGGCCGTGCATCTTCAATCCGTCCGGCAGCACATGATCGGGCGTGACCTGGTGATCGAGGGCTATCCTGTGTATCCTTCGCTAAAACCCCGCAGGGCGGGCTCCCCCTCGCCCGGGGCAAGGAAGGCTCATGTTTAGCGGAATCGTCCGGACGGTCGGCACTGTGGATTCCCTGATGCGGATAGGAAGGTCGGGCGCGGAGTTGGCTGTTAAGGTCTACGGAACGAACCCTTTTCCGGAGCTTGAGTGCGGGGAGAGCATTGCTGTGAATGGAGCATGCCTTACGGTTGCGGCCATCAAAGGCGAAGTCCTCCATTTGGACTTGATGGCGCCAACCCTTGAAAAGACCAACTTGGGCTGTCTTAACCCGGGGGACCTCGTCAATCTGGAACCGGCGCTTCGGGTGGGGGACCCCCTGGGCGGGCATTTCGTCAGCGGCCACATCGACGGAACGAGTGAGATACGCGAGATCCGGAAAGAAGGGGAAACGACCTACCTGGATTTGACGGCCGGGGGCCAACTGCTGGACGGCCTTATCCCGCAGGGCTCCGTGGCCATTGATGGGGTGAGTCTGACGGTGGCCTCCCTTGAGCCGGAAGGGTTTACCGTGGGCCTTATTCCTTTCACTCTTGCCCGAACCACTCTATCTTTCAAGAAGGCCGGAGAAGTGCTCAATATCGAACTCGACATGATCGGCAAATACCTTCGGCAGTTCGCCGCCCGCCAGTCTTCCGGAACCAGTCCCATCACCCCCGAGTTTTTGAAGGAACACGGTTTTCTAACATGACTTTTTAACAGGAGGAACAAACCGTCCATGTGGATACCTCTGTATTCAAGCCTCATCGCCCTGGGAACTTTGGTTATACTCGCCCTGATTGTTCTAAGACAGGACCCCGGCAACCGCACCATGCAGGATATCTCCCGCCGCATCGAGAGGGGGGCGATGGCCTTTCTGAGGCGGGAATACGGAACCATTTGTATAGCCGCGCTCATCGTTTTCACGCTGCTCCTTTTTGTCAAGGTTCAGACGGCTGTCGCCTTCATATTGGGGTCGAGCGCGAGCGGGCTCGCAGGTTTCATCGGCATGTGGATGGCGACCAAGAGCAATGCCCGCACAACCCAGGCGGCCACACGGTCGACGGACCAGGCCCTGTTCGTTGCCTTTACGGGGGGGTCGGTTATGGGGATGGCGGTGGTGGGGCTCGCCCTCCTTGGGATTTACATAGTATTCACCCGCCTGAACCCTGAGAGCCTCACCGGCTACGCCCTGGGCGCCTCCTTCATTGCCCTTTTTGCACGTGTAGGCGGGGGGATCTACACCAAATCCGCCGACATGGGCGCGGACTTGGTGGGAAAGGTGGAAAAAGATCTTCCTGAAGATGATCCGCGCAACCCCGCTGCGATCGCCGACAACGTGGGCGACAACGTGGGCGACGTGGCCGGGCTTGGGGCCGATATCCTGGAATCTTTTGTGGGCTCGGTAGTCGCGGGCATCATCCTCATGGTAGGCATCAGCATGGAGCTCATGCGGATTCCGCTTATGATTGCAGGTGCGGGAATCATCGCGTCCATCATCGGGATTTTTGCGGTTCAGGTCATGCGGGGTATCTCGGCTCAAAAGCAGCTTATGACCGGATCCCTCTTGGCTACGGTGCTAACGGCGGTGGCCTCTTATTTTATTTTCCGTAACTTTGGCGTGGAGTTTATGGGGTTTAAGGGCATTTATGGACCTTATATCGCCCTCATGACGGGTCTCGTTTCCGGAGTGGTCGTAGGCTTCACGAGTGAGTTCTACACCTCGAACCGCTACGCCCCGACGCGGAAACTTGCGGAGAGTTGTCAATCAGGTGCGATGGTGGCTGTCGTAAATGGTCTCGCCGTAGGGATGGCCTCCACGGCCATCCCTATTGTTACGATCGGCGTATCCATTCTCGTTTCGTATCACTACTCCGGCCTTTACGGGGTGGCCATGGCGGCCCTGGGGATGCTGGCCGTAACGGGATTTACCGTCTCCATGGATGCCTACGGTCCTATCGCGGACAATGCCGCCGGAATCAGCGAGATGAGCAAGCTGGATAAGGAGGTACGGACCAGAGTGAGCGCACTGGACGCAGTCGGAAACACGACCGCCGCCATAGGAAAAGGCTTCGCTATCGGAAGCGCTGCCTTCGCCACATTGGGCCTATTTGCCGCCTATACCCAGACAGCCCGGCTCGGAACGATCGACGTCTTAAACCCGGTGGTCATCGTGGGAATTTGCATCGGGGCCATGCTGCCCTATCTTATCAGCTCGGTCCTCTTCGCAGGCGTCTCGGGCGGCGCATACGAGATGGTTAAAGAAGTCCAGCGGCAGTTTAAGGAAAGGCCCGGAATCCTGAAAGGCGGCGAAGAGCCCGATTCGGACCGGTGCATTGATATCAGCACGCGGGCGGCTTTGAAATCCATGCTCAAACCCGGTCTTATCGTGGTCATGTCCCCGGTCATCATGGGTTTTGTCTTAGGGTCGGCGGCCCTGGCAGGCTTCCTTTTGGGCGCCCTCTCCACAGGCATCCCGCTCGCGCTGCAGATGGGTAATTCGGGCGGCTCCATGGATAATGCCAAGAAATACATCGAGGAGGGCCATTTCGGGGGCAAGGGCTCCGACGCGCATCACGCGGCCGTCGTGGGGGACTGCGTGGGGGACCCCTTGAAAGACACCGTAGGCCCGTCCATCAACATACTGCTTAAACTCATGAGTATCATCTCCCTCGTCCTCGCGGCGCACTTTCCGGCCAATGGACTGTTTCATTAACCGTCTCATTCCATGCTCTTATTGTTAGCACGTCACGGAGAGACCGACTGGCTTCCTGAATACAGGTATCAGGGCTCTACGGATGTTCCCCTCAATGAAAAGGGGAGGCATCAGACCCAATGTCTTGTGCGGCATCTCGCCTCGTTTGCCCCCGCCGCAGTTTACACATCGCCCAAATCTCGGACGCGCGACGCGGCCCAGGGACTTGCAAGCCTGGCAGGCATCCCGTTAAAAATCGACGAGCGGCTTGTCGAGCGGCACTTTGGGGAGTGGGAAGGTTTGACCTGGGATGAGATTCAGGCCCGCTATCCGCAGGAGGTGGGCCGTTACCGGGACGGAGCGGCGGAATTTTCTCCACAAGGGGGAGAGACGCTTAAGCAAGTCTTGTCTCGCTGGCAGTCCTTCTTAAAAGATCTCATTGCCGGGCATCAGGAAGAGACCGTGGCTGTCATGTCTCACGGAGGATTCATCCGTGTGGCTATCCTGGATGTGCTGCGGTCGCCCCTGACCACCTTTCACAAAATACAGCAGGACCCGGGTGCCGTAAACGTCATCCGGGGGGACGAGGCTTTCCTGCGCGTCATGCTCTTAAACTCAACCGGCCACTTGGTGGAAAACGGCGTCTCATGGCGGAGCCAGTTTTAAAACCGTACCGAAAGCAGATCCTCGTCTGCACGGGCCCCCGTTGTGCCCCGGACACGTCCCCCGAACTCTATCAGTATCTTAAGAAAAGGCTGATCGAGAAAGGTCTCTACCATGAGGACGATAAGCGCGTAGCGCGCGTCCAGTGTAACTGTTTTGGGGTTTGTACGGGAGGGCCGATTCTCGCCGTTCAACCCGATGGGATCTGGTATCACGGTGTCACGAAAGAAAAGCTCGAAGAAATTCTGGCGCGCCACATTGAACAGGGGGAACCGGTAGAAAAATACATATTTCATCGAGCTAGCTAACGTAACCTATTGTAAATACAGATGATAAAACATAGCAAAAGTTTGCTAAAAGCCAACGCAGAGGGCATACTTGTTTGGAAGGAGACCCTGCTATGCGAAAGGCTTTGTTGTATCTTCTGCTACTCATCGGCTTTAGATTTAGTGCCAGGAAGGTGATTCGCACCCTCGGTGATAACTTTCCGGTTTTCCCCAAGCTCTAGATTCTCGGTTAACATTGAGAGTATAAGGAAAGCCTAATATAATATCCCCCGAGTCTAAGGGGGATTTGTTTTGCCTGCTTTCTTCTCCTTAAGTGAGGTGCGTTCATGAAAAAATGCCCGTTTTGCGCTGAAGATATCCAGGACGCGGCTTTAGTTTGTAAACACTGCGGCAGAGACTTGAACCGCACGACTACAGGCACAGGGCGGGGACTCCAGGCCGTGCTTTATGCAGGGGTCCTGGCCGCATTTCTCTCGTTCTTTTTGCCTTTGGCCTCGTTCCGCCTGCCGGTAGTGGGGCCCCTTCCAGTTACAGCCTTCGGTATCATCCGCGAGCTTGTTTCCGCACGGGGGACTCCACCGCACGAGGACACGAGGGCAAGTCGCGAGACACAGAAAAAAGGCGAGGGGGCGGGGATCCGGGACATCAAGGACATGCTGGCGCGCGAGGTGCGCGGCATCCCCAAGCGCACGGCTCATCCCAAATACCTCCTCATTCCGCCGAGTTTGATCGCGGGGGCGGTAGCCCATGCACTCATACCGCTTTTACTCATTTCCATTCTCTTGCGCGCCGATCGCCTGACCCAGACCCTGGCCCTGTGCGCGTGCCTTTTCACGGGCTTTCTCTGGGTGGGAATTTTCTTGATAGGAGACTTGCTTCAACTTTCCCTAGACACAGCCCTGGGGGAGCTCAAGGAGCAGCCCCTCTTCGGCCTGGCGCAGGTCTTTACGCAGAAAATAACTGTTGAGCCCGGGGCGGCCCTCAAAGTGCTCCTCGGGGCCACGGCCTTCATCCTTGTGGGGAGCTGGGTCAGGCGCCGGTTTTTAGCCTCCCGCTCGTGAGTTCGCCGCTCAAGCTTCTTCTATTCCATGTCACCTATAGCCCTCTCGCTCGTTGAGCGCGGCTGGCAGGGGCCGCGCGAGCATGCCTTGAAGCTGGCCGCGAGCGGAACCCCTGTGCTCCTCCTGGTCAAAGGGTATGTGGGAAATGAAATCCGCGACCTGATTCAAAAATACGATGGCATCCGCGTCGTATTTGTCCATCACGCGCTCTTTCGCCTGGCCGCGTGGGGGCGTGTTGCCTGGTACTCTTTCACGGGCCGGCTTAAGATATTAACGGTAACGCGGGAGCGCGCCCTCCGCGAATTCACTCTGTGGTGCCGGCTTTTTCGCGTCGAGACCCACTTCATCCGAAATGAAAATCGCGTTCGTTTTTGACTGGTATCACCGTGACACGGTAGGCAGCTATCTCTTGCGCGCGGCGAAGGCCCTGGGACATGAGGCGGAGCACTTCTGGCTAAGGAATGCACGGCAAATCCCGCCTGGATTCGATCTTTACCTGCGCGTCGATTTCGGCGACTATACGGAGAAGGACCTTGCCACTTCTCTAAACCCCGCCGCATTCTACGCGATTGATTCGCACATTCCCAAATCATGGCAAAAGATACTGCGCCTTGCCCCGCGGTATGGAATGGTCTTTTGCGCCCAACGCTGGGCGGCGGAGCGTCTTCCGAACGGGCGCTGGCTTCCCCTAGGCTGTGACGCGGAACTTCACGCCGGCGAGCCCGCAGAACCCGAATACGACGTGGCCTTCGTGGGGAGCGACGGGGGGGTGCCGCGGAAATTCATCCTCCAGGCCCTGCGCGAGCGCTATCCCAAAAGCCGGATCGGTCCGGCCCCCCACACCGAGATCGCTTCTTTATACAACCGCGCGCGAGTGGTCTTTAATTACTCCATCGCAGATGATGTGAATATGCGCGTATTTGAGGCCCTGGCCGCCGGCGCGTGCCTGGTCACGAACGCGCTCTCACATGACGACCTGAAATGCCTGGGGCTCAAAGAAGAAGAACACCTCGTTTTGTATCGCAGCCCCCGGGAGATTTTTGCTAAGATCGATGACCTCCTGGCCCAGCCGGAGCGCCGATTAAAGATCGGACGGGCGGGACAGGAGGTTGTCATGAACAAACACACATACGTCCAGAGGATCGAGGAGATCGTAAGAATTGCCTGCGCCCCCTTGTGACCTCATCCTGTTGAGCTGGAATAAGCTTGAGCTGACGCGCAAGTGTCTCGAAAGCCTTTTCCAGGAGACGGACACCCCGGCCAAGCTCATTATCGTGGACAACGCGAGCGAGCCGCCCGTGCGGGCGTTCCTGGCCTCCGTCAAGCCCCGGGGCGCCATCGTGGACGTGGAGCTCATTCAGAACGAGAGAAACTCAGGCTATTCGGGAGGCATGAACGCCGGGCTCAAGCGCTCCGGGGCACCCCTCCTGTGCCTGCTGAACAACGATCTTGTTTTCACGCAGGGCTGGCTCGGCGAACTGATTGCCGTGGCGGAGTCAAATCCTCAAATCGGAATCGTAAACCCCTCCAGCAACTCGGTGGGAATCCTGCCCCCTTCAGGCATGGCCCTGCCGCAGTTTGGCCGGACCCTGTCCGGCCTCAAAGGAATTTTCACTGAAGTGGGCATGTGCATCGGATTCTGCATGCTCATCAAGCGAAAGGTGCTCGACGCAGTCGGATTTTTGACCGAGGAGAACGAGGGATTCTTCTTCGAAGACGAAGATTACTCCGTGCGCGCGCAGCAGGCGGGATTTCAGTGCGTGGTTGCGGAAGGCGCGTATGTTTACCATGATGAGCACAAAACCTTCAGACCCGGACGCGAACGGGACATTCTTTTTACGCGCAACCGGAAAAAGTGCAACGAGAAATGGGGCCGCAGGGTACGCATCGCCTGGCCGCGGTTTCAGGCCCCGCCGGGCGCGGATGAACTGAGGCACTGGTTTTCCAAACTCATTTACTGGGCGAGGAGGCGCGCTTTCGTCAGCACGTTTTATCCGGGTGGACACCCGGCAGGTCACCTGACAGGTCACAAAGAGCTGTTCCGTTCGCTCGGACTTGTCCCGCACGGGGATGTCCAATGGAACCCAATCCCCCGGAGACTCGCGCCCTGGTTTGCCTTCTTTAGAATTCTCAAGCGCAGGAAGAAACCCTATGATATCATTGTGGCCCCCTCCGCCCGGTGGGGCCGGTGCATGCAAATCTTTAAGTTCATCCATGGGGCCGACGTGGTCCAGGAAGGGGATGAACGACTTCTGGAAACCCGTTGGAAGGCACGGAGAGCGATCGCCTCTTAAACATGACACAACCGCTTCGGATCGCCATTAACTGCAGGCCTTTCTTAAGAAAAGACTTTACGGGCATCGGACGCTATACGCACGATCTCGTCCACACCCTCCTAAAGATAGACGAAAAAAACAGGTACTTGTGGCACGTCCCCATCCGCTTGTTTGACAGGCGGCGTAAATTCCCGCGCCCCGTAAGCGGCCAGGTCACCTTGAAACGCGACTGGAGGGGGCTGGGGGTCGAACGGATGTTTCAGGACGTGGATATCTATCACGCGCCCAGTCCTGAAGAAGTAAACTGCCGGCGGGCTAAGGTGGTGGTCACCGTGCACGACCTCATCTTCAAAGTCCTTCCGGTGGTTCATACGGACGACGCCATCCAGGAGAGCGAGAAAAAGCTATCCTCATCCCTTGAACGGGCCGACCGAGTCATCTGCGTCTCCGACACCACCCGTGCGGATCTCTTGAAATACTATCCGGTTCCGCCGCAGAAAGTGGAGCGTGTCTATAACGGGATAGACGAGGGAATTTTTTACCGGATGGGCACCGCCGATCTGGACCGGGCCCGGCACACCCTGGAAAAACGCGGGATTAAAGACCCGTATCTTTTGTTCGTCAGCACCATCGAGCCCCGCAAAAACCTAAAAACCCTGCTCAAGGCCCTGGCCCTCCTCAAAGAGAGAGGCCGTTTCAGCGGCCAGCTCGTCGTCTGCGGGATGCGCGGCTGGATGACTGAAGACACGGAAGACGTTGTGGAAAAGCTCGGGCTGAAGGCGTGCGTCATCTTCACGGGCCATATGGCCGGCGCGGACCTGCGCCAGTTCTACAATCTGGCACGGGCCCTGATTTATCCGTCTTTTTACGAGGGCTTCGGTCTTCCTATCGTCGAAGCGTTTGCCTGCGGGACGCCGGTCATTACCTCGCATAATTCCTCCTGCAAGGAAATCGCAGGCCCTGCGGCTCTTACCGTGGACCCTCTCGACGAGGACGAGCTCGCCCAGGCCATCCATCGCATCCTCAATGACAAGGCCTGCGCTCAAGGCCTGGTTCAAGAAGGGCTCATGAGGGCCCAACGCTTCACCCTCACCACTTGCGCACGGGAGGCCCTCCAGGTTTACGAGCACTTGGGCGCTTCATTGAGTTGCAATAAGTAGCCTTCCGTACCCTCCAGGCGCCGCGCATCTAAGAAAATATAAATTTTTATGGCCGCCCCAAATGTGCGATTTTGTGACACCCTCCAGCACAGGTATGTGCGCCATTTATAGAAAGAAAGCTTTTAATTGTTGCATGTATGCTACACACAAGTCGTGTTTTATAAATTTGCATCTTTTTGGGAGGGGAGGGCATACTTGGAGTAGAAATTCGAAAGGGGGGGAGAGCCCATGATTAAGATGCTGGTCGTAGATGACGAAATCGAGATCTGCGATTTCCTCAAAAACTTTTTTAGCGAGAAGCAGTATGAAGTGGTCACTGCCCTGAATGGACAGGACGCCATCAAGAAGATCCAGGACATTAACCCGGAACTTATGCTCCTCGACGTGCGCATGCCCGGTCTTTCCGGGATCGAGGTCTTGAGAAAGGTCCGAGACCATAACAAGAGCGTAAAGATCATCATGGTGACGGCCGTAGAGAACCAGGACCTCATGCGCCTGGCCCGGGAGCTGGGGGCAAACGATTACATCACGAAGCCCTTCAGCTTGGACTACCTGGAAAACAACGTGATGGAAAAGGTCGCAGGGCTCGCAGCTTAAGGCAAGGAACGAGAACATGCCCGCATATCTCATTTGGTTTACGGGGGCAGGTCTGGCCGCCCTGGCCGGCCTGGGGGTCTGGAACACCGTTCAGGCGCAAGCGGCCAAGACCCGCAGGGATCACCAGGACGCCGCCGACCGTTACAAGCACAGCCTCTCCTTGGCAAGCGAGGGCATGGTTCAGATTTCGGATCCCGTGCAACTCGCGAAACTCATCGCCCGCTACATCCAATCCCACTTTGACGTAGACCACGTGGATATTCTGCTCAAAGATCCGCAAAAAGGCTCGTTTGTCTTTAAGGCGACGAGGGGTGAGGGCCGCGTTCCTCAAGGGCTTGTCAAGATGGATAAGGCCAGCATCTTCGTGCGCTGGTTTTCACACACCGGCAACGCCGGGCGCGAAGACTCCCGTCACCTCACGTTTGCGGAGGTGCGCTCCTGGGCACAGGACGAGGCCAGGCGCCGCGAAAACCCTGAGGGGTTCCGGGTGATTCAGGAGCTTTACCAGGAAATGAGGCGCTTTCATGCCTCGGTCGTCACGCCCAGCCTTTTCAAAAATGAACTGATGGCGATCCTCCTCTTGGGAACAAAGACATCCCGCGCAGCCTATGTGCCGGAGGATCTCACGCTGCTCGCGACCCTGGCCAATGACGTTGCGATCACAGTCCGAAACTCTATGCTCTTTGTCAACTTGAAGCGCACGAACCGCAGGCTGGAAAGCCGTGTCAGGCAGGTGGAGAATTTGCGCCAAAAAGAGCGGGAGAACATGCTGCAGGCCGTGAAATCCTTGGCAGAGACGGTGGATGCCAAGGATCAATATACCGGGGGGCACTTGGACAGCGTGGCGGAAATAGGGATGCGCTTCGGCGAGGTGGCCTTCGAAAAACTAGGCCTGCCGCTGGACGAAAAAAGACGGGATATGCTCCTCACCGCCCTCCAGCTTCATGACGTGGGCAAGGTGGGCATCCCCGATGCGATTCTGACCAAACCGGGAAAACTCACGCCGGAAGAGTGGGTGATCATGAGGGAACACGCCAATATCGGTGCGCGGATCCTGGCCCCCTTAGAATACTTTAAAGACGCGGCCTATGTTATCCAGCACCATCATGAGAACTGGGACGGCACCGGGTATCCGCACCACTTAAGGGGGGAGGAGATCCCCCTGGAGGCCCGCCTCGTGGCCATCGTGGACGCGTTCCACGCCATGACCTCGGACCGCCCCTACCGGAAGGGGCTGGGTGCGGAAGAGGCCGTCCGCAGGCTGCGCGCCGCATCCGGGGTGCAGTTTGATCCCATCCTCACGGACATCTTCATCGAGATGGTGCAAGCCCACGTTCTGGACATCGCCGCCTGATCGCTTGGAAATGAACACGATACTTACTGCGTACAGCGTTCTGCGTACTGCGCCAAGACTCACAGACTCAAAATACCCCAGACATGCAACACCTTTGCAGGAATGTGCCCCCTGTTCAGGAAGAGCAAAGCCCTCTCGCCTTTAAAGCTCAAGGAATTTCCCTTTAGAAGCCGATACACGCCGCGACCCAACTTGACCCTGACTTCTCCCTCCAGACACCAGACGAGGCGCTCGGTCCCTCTCCCGGTCTTTTGGATCTCGCCCTCTTCTCCAGGGGCCAGAGGCACGCACTCATGGTGCAAACGGTATACGGGTCCTTTGGAACAGGATGGAACCCTTTGTCCAGCGAATTCCTGGTACAAATCGCCCAGCCCCAGCCTTAAGGCCCGCGCAATCTTGACGTGGGATTCCAAAGTCCCTGTCATGCGCTGGTTTTCAAGCCGGGAAAGCGTGGCCAGGTCCACCCGCGCCTTTCGGGAAAGCTCCTGAAGCGTCATCCCCATCTGCTTCCTGACCTTGCGGATCCTATGACCTATTTTCACGATAGAGGGCTCCCGGTAAAGAAACACCACAATATATACCGTCTAGACGATTTAGTCAAAGAGCAAACTAATTTACAGAATCAGCAAATATCTGTTGATTCAAAAGCCATGCTCCTGTTAAGATACCCGTCGCCTTCCCTGATGTGCAGCCCTAGTTAATCGACTGTCCGCAGTTTAACTCCCCAAGAGGTACCTTAAGATGAGAATCCCAATCCATTTAAAGATTTCCCTGGCCATGCTGCTCGCCGGGTCCCTGGCCAGGCCCTCCGGTCTTGCGGCGGGTCCCGCGTGGGAAGATAGAACAGAAGGGCTTTTTCAAGCCGACACGACCGCCGTGGCTATAGGATCGGACGAAAACCCCGCCGTTTACGCCGCCACCGCAGACGGCTCCCTGTACCAAACGACAGGCGCAGGGCCTTGGAGGCGTGTAGCCTTGGAAATACCTGCCGGGACCCGCGTTTATAAACTCAAGCTCGACCCCGCGCTGCCCGGAACACTCTATGCTGCAACCGGACATGGCCTTTATGCCGTTACGGAAAACCGGGCTCGTCAAGTCTTTGCGGGACCGCCCGGCGAGGATGCGGTTACCGCGGTAGCATTAAACCATGCGGGTGAGACAAGGCGCATCTACGCGGGGACCTCCCGGGGGCTCTACATCCTTGATTCCGATGAGCGTATGTGGAGAAGGAGCGGAGGCGAGTTGGGCGAAAGGCCCATCGGGGATATCGCCGTGCACCCCCTCAATCCCAGGACCGTGCTCGTCGCCACGGACCATGAACTGTGGAGGAGCGTGGATCGGGGACTTCATTGGGAGAAGAGGTTTGCCATGACGCAGGACCACGAGCGGGAGGAAACTCGCGCTGATGCGGCAGACGAAGCGGCGGCGGATGCCGATGCGCTTCAGCCCCGGATTCACACCATCCTCTTCTGGACCTCGGACCCCGACCGGGTCTACCTGGGCACAGAAAAAGGCGTATTCTTCTCTCAAGACCTGGGCGAAACCTGGGAACATATCCCCGAACAAGGGCTCCTCGACCGCAACGTAAAGACTTTAACGACACTGCCGCAGAGCGATGACCGGATGCTGGCCGGTACGGAGGCGGGAGTTTTTGCAGGAGATGCCAGGCTGGGTTCCTGGAGGGAATTTTACAAGGGGATGACGGCGCGCGACATACGAGGTCTTGCGGTGACCCGGATAGGTCCAACCCGCGTCTGGGCCGCCACCGAGAACGGTGTCTTCCTATATGATCCGGAGACCGATCTTGAGCGGCTGAATCTCTATCACGAGATAAAACCGGTCCAGCTCGGCCTGGGTGCGGACGAGCTTTTGGATGCCTTTTCGTTTGAACCCGAAATCCAAGAGGTGCAGGAGGCTGCCATCCGGTATGCGGAGGTACACCCCGATAAAATCCTCCATTGGCGCCGGAGGGCTCGCCTGGCGGCCTTCATGCCGGAGCTGGGGCTGGGCTGGGACCGGACGCGCACCGTTGAGATCGACCGCGGCGGGACCAACGACCCGGACACCTTTATTCTGGGTCCGGAGGAGAAGGGGGTTGACGTGAGCTTTAGCTGGGACATAGCCAAGCTCATCTGGAACGACGACGAGACATCCATCGACACGCGCTCAAAACTTATGGTCCAGCTGCGCGACGACATCCTGGATGAGGTCAACCGCGTCTATTTCGAGCGCCGGAGGATTCAGACGGAGGTCTACTTAAGTCCTGCCCAGGATGTCCAGGAGGAGGTGGACCGGCGCCTGCGCGTGGAAGAGCTTACCGCACAGTTGGACGGCTTAACAGGGGGCTATTTCACCGGCACTGTAGAAAGAAATGTGAGAAATTAAACGATCGTACAGCGTACTGCGTACTGCGTACAGCGTGGAACGTGAAGCGTGGAGCGGATAGCATTTAGCGAATAGCGTTTAGCGGATAGCGTGTAGCGTATAGAATAACCCCCCCTTTTTTCCTATACGCTCTCCGCTCTACGCTATACGCTAATCGTTGCACGCCTAACGCTGTAAGAATCCTGCTCGCCCCGACGTGACGCAGTACGCACGACGCAGTACGCTGTACGAATCTTGCTCGCCCCGACGTGACGCTGTACGCACGACGCAGTACGCAGTACGAGCATTGATGATCTCCGTATGTTAAAATACGCGCATGCGGCAGAAATTATTCTGTCTGTGGGTGGTGACCGCGGCCATCGCCTGCGCTGGGCTGGCGGCATATCTCACCGCCCACTATTATTTTGTCCTCAAGGGCACCCTCTTCACCGGAGGCCCCTGTTCGGACCGCGGAATCTTCGACTGCAGTTCCGTTGCCTTTAGTGAGGCCGGCTCCCTCTGGGGTCTGCCCATCGCGCTCTATGGGCTGATGCTGTACTTAGGGGTTGCCATCCTGGGACTCCTGGCCCTCGGTTCCGGGGAAGACTTAAGGCGCGCGGCCCTGTCCCTCGTATGCGCGGTCGCCGCCTGCATGACCGTTTACGATGCGTACCTATTGTGGGTCATGTTCTTTAAGATCAAGGCGATCTGCATATTTTGCTTAGCGACCCACGCGTTAAATCTCGCCCTGCTGATTTCCCTTTTGGTCTTCCTCCGGCCTGTCCGTCTCGGACGATTTCTGAGCGACGGAATCGGCCTCTTCCGGTTCCGAATAGGGGCGGGGGGAATGGGCCTTGCCTGGCTTATCACTGGCTTTGCATTGGCCATGCTTACCCTGGGCGTGGGCGGAGGAATCCTGACCCGAGGGCTCATACTGGGAGACACAGATGAGATGCGGGCTTTCTTCGAACACCAGCTTAAACAGCAGACCCCCGTAGTGACCGCGAAGGGGGACAATCCCAGCAAGGGGGCAACTCAACCGCGGATCGAGATCGTCAAATTCAGCGACTTCGAATGCCCTTCCTGCAGGCGCGCCTCGCGTTACTTAAAACTCGTCCAGGCCCGCTATCCGAACGAGGTATCCATCACCTACAAGAATTTCCCCCTCGATTCATCCTGCAACGCGTTTGTCAGGAACCGCGTCCATCTGCGGGCCTGCCGTCTGGCGCTCATGGGAGAGTGCGCCTTCAAGCAAAACCGCTTTTGGGAGTATCATGACACGGTATTTAGACTGGGGGCGGATTCCCCGGTTGACAAAATAGAAGGGGAACTGAAAAAGGCAGGATTAAATGTGATAGAGCTTAAGTCATGCGCTGAAGGCCGCGAGGCCTGGCAAGCCCTTCAGTCAGACGTCCAGGAGGCCGCGGCGCTTGCGGTTGACACGACGCCCACACTCATTATTAATGGATATCATTTTCAAGGAGACCTCCCTCCCTGGTCTCTGGAAATACTCATGCAACTTTTGCTGGAAAAAAAGACCTAGGCTAAGAAGCGCCTCTCATGGTTTGAGCCGCCCCGAAGAAAAGCCCGCCCATCAGGGCCGCAAGTCCCACGATGATGGCTACCATAATAAGCCACCCGATGACGACCACCGCGACAGCGCGTCCGGTGCTCGTGTAGTCCAAGGTTTGCCGGACGGCAACCACCATGCTGACGATCATCCAGATAGTGGCCGCGAGTCCCACAAGGACCCGAAGTGGCGGGATGACCCCCAGCACCCGTATGACTCCCGGTGAGCTGGCAAATCCTAAGGTGCGGAGCATCTCACTGAAGTTTGCTTTTGTCTGCGGGGTGGCAAGGAAGCGAGTGCCTACAAAATAAGTAAGGAAGGCCCAGACAAACCACCCGATGAGGGCGCCGACTGCGCTCGTTAAGATTCCCACTACGCCCAGGGTGCTAAACATCCCAATACCAGCCGCGGCGCTTGATATAAGCACGGCGAGCATCGCCTGTCCCATCGCGGATGTATCCTGTTCTACTTCCTCATAAAGCTGAACATCGAGTCTCGCAGCACGCAGCATGCGCTGGATGAGCACTGTCCACCTCCCTTTGGTTTGACCGGTTCCTGCGGATACCCATTATAACCGAACGGCTGGAGAAAAAGGAAGCATCAGGCATATCATTTTTTCGGTTGGTGAACGCCGCATGTTCCCTCCGGGCACTCCTTCGCGTTGAGCCTGTAACGGTTCCGGGCCACCAGGCGGTAGGCCCCGTTTGAAATCTGCCTGACTGCCGGCAGATAGTATGCCCAGACCAAAAACCTTAGCAGGGCGTGGTCATGGATTGCCCGCACGACCGCTTCCATCCCGCCCGATATACGGCCATCAGGCTCAACCAGCTTGAGCTCCCGCATGCATTCTTCAAAGGTAAGCTTCGGAAACCGGTCCAAAGCGCCCTTTTCCTGAAAGGAGACCAGTTCGATCCCAGGTCCCGCGAGCCGGGAGATTTTCCCGGCCTGGGCGCGGCAAAAGGGGCAGTGTCCGTCATAAAGCAAAAATCCTTTCAAATCACCCTCCTTGTGAGAACGCCTTTATTCTATCATAGGGAGATGCTAGAATAATTCGCGGAGGATCCGTGAAACTCAAACAAAAGTATCGTTACGAATTGGATCCCTTGAACCGGCTGGTCATACGATCACCGCGGGCCCCGGGCTCGCCTTTAAGACCGGTGCACATCGTAGACGGGACTTATGAGATCGGCCCGGGCAATACGCTCGCCTGGCAAGCCAGCACCCGTGAGGGCACGCCGCTTCATAGGGTGATTTTCACAGGGACCTGGTCTCTCACCCGGCGCCATGAGCTCGCGCTCACCTTGGAACGCTCTAAAACACAAGTCTTCGGCGACACCCTGGTCTTTAAAGGGGAGGTGGGGGAACCGGAGGCACAGGGCCTCGCGTTTACCGCGCGAGGGGGAATAGCCCCAGGCGGGCAAAAAAAGCAGGTACTCCGGCTTGAGGGAACCTGGCAGGCCGATCCGCGCAACCGGCTGGTTTTTCTCGCGCAAAGGGGAGGGGAGCGGGGCCCGCATCCCATCACCCTGGAAGGGACCTGGGAAATAGGAGCCGGACACCAAATTCTTTACCGTTATGAGACTTCTAAAGCCGGGCGTCGGGAAGAGAGGACGATCCAGTTTGCGGGAAGCTGGTCCCTCACCCAAGAGAACCGCCTCGACTATCTGCTCGAAAAATCCGGCCGCTCCGCATTCCGCTTCCGCGCAAAGCTTGAACATGCCCCGCTGATGGCCCATGTCCACACCATCCCCTTTGCGGTCTCGATCGAGCTCAAAAACGGGCGGAGGGTCAGAAGACGAGTGTCGCTTACCGGCCAGTGGAAGGTGAGGCCGGCATTTGACGTCACTTTTGAGCTGGACTATGGGGGCGGCCGTATAGAGACCCTGCGCTTTGCGAGCTCCATACGCCTGAACACGAAGGATCAAATCGTTTTGGAACTAAAGGCCCAACGCGGCGAGCCCGTTGGGATAGAGCTTGCTTTTCTGCGCCGGTTTTGGCGGGATGCGGAGTTCTTCGTTAAACTGCGGCGGGAAGCAGACAACACCGCAGTCGAAGCAGGGGCAAGGGTACCTTTTTAAATAAGTAACCAGATACCAGTAACCAGTTACCAGATAGATACCAGAAACCAGATGCCAGGGCCATGCGTTTAGCAAATTGTTTTTCAGGTGTTAACCTTTCTTCAGCTTCTTGCTTTGACCTTTTTCTGGTTTCTGGTATCTGGTATCTTCTGGTTTCTGGTCACTGGTTTCTGGTATCTTTAGTAATGAGGTGAATGATGCACCCGAGCGAAAATGAACTTAAGGACTATTTTGAAGGAAGGCTCAAGGGCGAACCCTTTCGCAGGGTGGACGACCATATTCAATCTTGTCCGGATTGCCAGGACACCCTGGCCTCCCTCCAACAGCTTCCGCCGGACTAAGAAGACCAGTGCCTTTTCCGCCGGACTTTCTCTGGGGATCAGCCACTTCCGCCCACCAGGTTGAGGGCAATAATACCTCTTCAGACTGGTGGGCGTGGGAGCAGGAAGGGCGTGTCCCCTTCAAATCCGGCCTGGCCTGCGATCATTTCAATCGCTACGACGAGGATTTTGATCTCGCCCGCGACTTCGGCCAAAACGCCCACCGCTTTTCCATCGAATGGGCCCGGATAGAACCGCAGGAAGGCTGTTTTTCCGACGAGGCCATCCGGCACTATACGCAGGTGATCGCCTCTTTAAGGAGGCGGGGGCTGGAACCCTTCGTCACCCTTCACCACTTTACCAATCCCAAATGGTTTCAGGAGAGGGGCGGCTGGGTACACCGCCGCGCGCCCTTTTTTTTCAAACGCTACGCGGCGCAGATGGCTCAGTCCTTCAAAGGCCAAGTCCGCTTCTGGATCACGATCAACGAGCCTCTCGTCTACGTTTACCAGTCTTATCTTGCCCGCATATGGCCTGCCGATCAAGTGGGCATACGTGCCGCCTTGTCCGCGCTATTCCATTTTGAAGAGGCACACAGGGCCGCCTTTGATCTATTACATCAGGTTCAAATGAAAGGCGGGGGAGGGGAATCCGTTCAGGTGGGCGTCGCGCAAGCCATCCGGCTTTCATCCCCTTGCAAAGAAAGTTGGCTTCCGGACCGTGCGGCCTCGTATTTGAGGGATTATGCCTTTAATACGCTTTTTTTGGACCGTCTCACGCGCCGACGAGCACTTGACTTTATCGGGATCAATTATTACACCCGGGACTTCGTTCATTGGGGGGGGAAGGGGCTGCTCTCCTTGTTCGGGGAGGTTTGTCCCAATGCCCATGCGCACACCCGCACGCCGCGCAGCGCCTTGGGCTGGGAAGTATACCCCGAAGGTCTATATAAAACTCTTTTGCGGCTCAAGAAATACCACCTGCCTCTCTACGTCACTGAAAACGGATTCGCAACCGACGACGACGCCGAGCGCGAGGAGTTTATTAAGGACCACCTGACTTCAGTGCGCAGGGCACTGGAGGCAGGGACTCCGGTCAAAGGGTATTTCTACTGGTCTCTATTGGATAACTTTGAATGGGCGGAGGGGACACGCCCTCGTTTCGGCTTGGTGGAAGTGGATTTTCAGTCCTTAAGGCGCGCGGCGCGCCCCAGTGCGCGACGGCTTAGGGAGATTATATTGACAGAAATTGGATGATGCGATATACTAGGTTTCAGCTCTGGACTATGATTGTAACTTCAATAAATGGAGGGGGTTAGATGGCCTACGTTATTACAGATAAATGCCTGGGCGAGCGCTACGCCACCTGTGTCGCAAGCTGCCCGGTGGAATGCATTCATCCCGGCGAATACCAGGGGCAGGTATTTATGGTGATTCATCCGGAGACCTGCATCGATTGCGGCGCGTGCCTTCCGGAATGCCCCATCGGCGCCATCGTTGAGAACACCGATCAGTCCCCGGATTGGGCCAAGGTAAACGCAGAGCTCGCTTCCACTTGGAAGGACAACCCGCCCGTGCCGGAGCGGCCCCGCAACGATCCCCCTAAGAAACCGACGAACAAACTGGTCTAACCCTAAAACAAAGAGGACGTTCCCTTGAGCCTTCCAGAGCTAACGAAGATGATGACGATGGAAAAGGTTCTTGAGCTTTATCCGGCTGCGCAACGAGCCCTTTTTCAGAAATACCACATCGGGGGCTGTTCCAGCTGCGGTTTTAGTCCGCAGGACACCCTCGAGACGGTCTGCCAAAACCATGACCAGAATCCCGAGGAGGTCATCGAGCATCTCAAGAAAAGTTATGAACTGGACGAGGAGCTTCAGATTGCGCCGGTTCAGGCGCGGGATCGCTTGACTGCTGGGAACGGGGCGCGGTTCATCGACGTCCGGGACGAGCATGAGCACGCGCTTGCCCGGATCGAGGGTTCGAAACTCGCTACACAGGAGCTCGTTGAGGAGATGATGCGGAGCTGGCCCAAGGACACCCTGATCATTGTTTACTGCCATTATGGAAACCGGAGTCTGGATGCCGCGGCCTACCTCATTGGGCATGGCTTTAAGAACGTGAAGAGCCTGAAGGGCGGGATCGATGCCTGGTCCCGGGAGGTGGATCCCAAGGTGCCGCGCTACTAGAAATCACGCGCCCTCACTAAAATCCAAGTACCCACTCGCAAATAAGCACCAAATTCCAAGCACCAAAACCCAAACAAATTCCAAACCCTGGTGTTTAGGTCATTGGGATTTAGGATTGGGAGCTTGTTTGGGATTTGTGATTTGTTATTTGGGATTTTTCTGAAGGCCCCTGCCGCCCACCCACTGGCCCAGAACTGCGGTAGCAATGAGAATCGGGATAGCCCAATAGGGGCAATGGGAAAGTATCCTGAAGGCGATAACCAGGGGAACGGGCAGGTGGATGTAAAGCCACCACTGAAACGAGAATTTTTTGGCGCGCGCACGCAGCCGTCCGAACGGAAGATTGAGGATGAAGGTAAATACCATAAGTCCTGCTACGAGCCATAGGGAATGCGTGTGCATGTGATCTCCTGTTTTGGCAGACTGGCAGACACCCTAGGGTGTCTGCCTACTGATTTTGCCGGCGACTGCCATTTGCGAGCCGCCTCGAAATCGTGTTATTATACCCCAAATCCCATCTATGGAAGAAAAGGAAGCGCACTATCACAGGGGAGTGACCCTTTACGGTCAGGAGGACATCAACGGGGCCCTGGCAGAGTACGAGAGGGCCTTGGAGATGGATCCTCACTATGTGGACGCCCTTTTGGGGGCGGCCGTAGCCTGCGATCGCACAGGCCGGTTGGATCACGCGGTGGCATTCACGCTCCGGGCCGTGCGGATCGACCCTGAAAATCTCCTGGCGCACACCTCACTCTCCCTGTTTTTTCAGAAGCTGGGGATGACACGGTCGGCTGAAGAGACGCAATCTGTAGCGCGGATTCTTGCCTGGAAGGAGGAGGCGCGCGTCAAGCGCGAGTCTCCACCCCAAGACACCAGCGGCGAGAGTCCGTTCAACATACTTTAGAAGGTAAAAATGGCTACCGAAGACGAAGTGATAGGTGCGTTAAAAACCGTTTATGATCCCGAGATCCCGGTAAATATCTATGACTTGGGTCTCATTTACCATGTCGGGATCGAGGGAGGCTCGGTCACCATCGACATGACGCTCACCTCGGCCCACTGTCCAGCAGCCCAAAGTCTTCCCGACCTTGTACGACAGAAGGTCAGCCGCCTCAACGGGGTCTTAAATACGGATGTCAACCTGGTATGGGACCCGCCCTGGACCCAGGAACGGATCAGCTTGGAAGGAAGAATGCGCCTGGGGATCGACTGAAATCCATGCCTCGGCTCCAGTGTAAGATCTTGAAAGAGCGCTGTGCCGGTTCAGGAGTCTGCGTGTCGGTTGCGCCGTATGTCTTTTCGCTGGATGAGGACGGCAAGGCGGCCGTCGCCGATCTGAACGGGGCAGATGAAGACACGCTCATCGAGGCCAGCCAGGGTTGTCCCACCTCTGCCATCCTGCTGATTGACACGGAAACCGGGGAAGCCGTATGCCCGTAGAACTCGAATCTCTGCTCATGGAATCGCGTGTCTTTGATTCTCCCCAAGCCTTCCGCGAGCACGCAACCATCCGCGACGCGAACATCTGGAAAGAGTCAGACCGCGAGTTCGAGGACTTCTGGGCCCGCTGGGCGACGGAACTGTCCTGGTTTAGGAAATGGGACCGCGTCTTGGATTGGAAGGCACCCAACGCCCGCTGGTTTGTGGGGGGACGGCTCAACGCGAGCGTCAATTGCCTGGACCGGCACCTCACCACGCCGCGGCGCACGAAGGCCGCCCTCATCTGGGAAGGGGAGCCCGGGGAGCGCCGGACCCTGACGTACTGGGACCTCTACAGGCAAGTCCTACGTTTCGCCAATGCCCTGAAGGCTCTCGGCGTCAAACGGCAGGACCGCGTGGCGATTTATCTCCCCATGGTACCGGAACTCGTGGTCGCTATGCTCGCCTGCGCGCGCATCGGCGCGGTCCACAGCGTCGTCTTTGCAGGTTTCAGCGCGGAGGCCCTCAAAGACCGTATCCAGGACTCAAGCGCGTGCCTTCTCATCACGGCGGACGCTTCTTACCGCCGGGGGAGGCTCATCCCCCTCAAGCGTTTTGCCGATGAGGCCGTGGCTCAATGCCCTTCGATCCGCCGCGTCGTAGTGTTTAAGCGGAGCGGCATGGAGATCGAATTTAGCGCCAAACGCGATCTTTGGTGGCACGAGCTCATGCGCGAGACGGCCTGCGAATGCCCCCCCGAAGAGATGGATGCGGAAGACACGCTTTACATCCTATATACCTCGGGCACCACCGGAAAGCCCAAAGGCATCGTGCACACCACGGGCGGATACCTGACAGGGGTGACCGCCACCACGCAGTGGGTCTTTGATCTCAAGGAGAATGATGTCTACTGGTGTACCGCCGACATCGGCTGGGTGACCGGTCACAGTTACGTCGTGTACGGCCCGCTGGCGTGCGGCGCCACCGTCGTCATGTACGAAGGCGCTCCGGACTGGCCTGACCGCGGACGTTTTTGGAAAATGGTCGAGGAACACGGGGTATCCGTTTTTTACACCGCCCCGACCGCCATCCGTTCTTTCATGAAGTGGGGGGCCGAGTGGCCCGAGCGGCACGACCTTTCTTCCTTAAGGCTTTTGGGGACCGTGGGCGAGCCCATTAACCCCGAGGCCTGGGTGTGGTATTACAAAGCAATCGGCCGGGAGCAGTGTCCCATCGTCGACACCTGGTGGCAGACTGAAACCGGCATGATTATGATCACACCTCTGCCGGGCATCACCCGCATGAAGCCTGGTTCCGTCACCCGCCCTTTTCCGGGCATTCGGGCGGAGCTATTGAACGTGAAAGGCGAGCGCGTGGAGGAGGGGGGAGGGTATCTTGCCATCACGCGCCCGTGGCCGGCCATGCTGCGCTCGATCTACGGCGATCACGACCGTTATGTCAAGGAGTATTGGTCCAAATGGAAGGGCGACATCTATTTTCCCGGCGACGGGGCCAAACGCGACCGTGACGGTGATTTCTGGATTCTGGGAAGGGTGGACGACGTCTTAAACGTGGCGGGCCACCGCATCGGAACGATGGAGGTGGAAAGCGCCCTGGTAGACCACCCTCGAGTGGCAGAGGCGGCCGTGGTCACCCGTCCGCATGATGTCAAGGGCGAGGCCATCGTGGCATTCGTAACCTTAAAAGAGGGGGGCGAGCACAATGACCACCTCTCCGGGGAAATCAGGGAACACGTGGCCAAAAAGATAGGGGCCTTTGCGCGGCCCGAGGAGGTGATCTTTTCACACGATCTCCCCAAGACGCGGTCGGGTAAAATCATGCGCAGGCTCTTGAGAGATATTGCGGCGGGAAAGGTGCTCGGCGACACGACCACCCTGGCTGATCCTGTCGTGGTGGCAGAACTTAAGGAACGCTATGAGGCACAGTATGGAGCATAAGGGAGGAGCGATGAACATTAGAAGGCAACTGTCCATCTTCGTGGAGAACCGGCCGGGGATGCTCGCGCGCGTCTGCGAAACCATGGCAAAGAAAAACGTCAACATCCTGGCCCTGGCCATTCAGGACAGCATCGACCATGCCGTCATCCGGATGGTCGTGGACAAGGCCACCGACGCCGCCCACATCCTGGGGGAGGCGGGGCTTTTGGTGATTGAGAAGGACATCCTCTTCGCAGAAGTCGAAAACCGCCCCGGCATACTGAGCGAAATTGCCGAGCGGTGCCGGGACGCCAAGCTCAACATTGAATATGCCTATTGCACGGCAACCGAGAAACAAAAGACAGGATGTGTTATTATAAGCGTATCCGATCCTGAGCAAGCACTTAAAGTGATCAAACTCTAGGGAGGGGGTCAATGAACAAGAGACATGTCTGGATCGTCAAGGTGATGGCGGTCGTTCTCATCGCGGCCCTGGCTGTTTTGGCGGGCCCGAGCGACGCCCGAGCCGGAAAATTTAGCGCCGAAAAATCTTTGGATAAATTCGGCCGCGGCTTGAGCAATACGGCCTTCGGCTGGATGGAAATACCGAACCAGGTGGAAAAGACGTGGGTTGATAAAGGCGCCGGTCCCGCGTGGACGCTGGGCGTGGTCGAGGGGCTTGGCTGGGGAGTGGCCAGAACTGCGATTGGAGTCTATGAGGTGTTCAGCGCGCCATTTTCCGGGAAGGAAAATTACGAGCCCATTCTCACAGATCCGGTCTCGTTCCTAACGCCCCCCGCTGAGAAGGACATCGCCCGGGACATCTAGATAATAGCGGCATTCAAAACAAAAGCCCTCTGGGAACTATCAGAGGGCTTTTGTCGTCAAATCACGAAGTCCACAGTCCACGGTCGACAGTAGACTCTCATCTCTTGCCGTGGACTGTGGTCTGTGGACTACTTTAATGTGTGCCTAAAACTTGATCTCGAGCTTTCGAAGCCAGCGATTGAGGGCGTAGCGGGAAATACCCAGGACCTCGGCCGCCTTCTGCTGGTTCCAGCTGCAATGGTTGAGGGCCTTCACGATGAGTTTGCGATAAATTTGATCCCTCGCCTCATCTAGATTAAGCCCGGTGAGGGTAAGCCGGGTGACATCAGAATCACCCGCCGCGCGGTTGACCGCCCGCACGAGCACCTCATTGCTAAACGGTTTGGCAACCACGTCAAAGGCCCCGAGTGAAGAGTAATATGTCGAATCGGGCCCATCCGCAAAGGCGCTCACGATGATAACCGGAAGATCCGGGTATTTCTTCTTAATGAGCTGGATGACTTCGGTTCCTTCCATCTTGGGCATGCGGATATCCAGAAGAACACAGCCGTAGCTTTTTCGTTCGAGGAAGGAAACGGCCTTCGGACTCTCCTGACAGTGGTCCGAAGCATACCCCGCGTGCTCCAGGACTTGCCTTACGGTGTCTGCAACCCCCTCGTCATCGTCTACAATTAGAACCGGTTTTGTCATGTTGTCTATTATAGTCTTTTGCAGAAAATAAAAAAAGCGGATCATCGCCCTTTGTGGTAATATTTTATATTGAGCGTATATAGCTCATTCTGTTTAGAAAATGGGAAAAAACTGTTAATGATTACAGATCAATGGGTTACTACAGGAAGCCTTCTCGTTTTAACGGCTATCTGCTTGTACTTGCTTTGGGCGCTCAATACCCGCTCTGCCAAGACCAGCACCCAATCGGGCCGGACTTCTGACCCTCGCCTTATCGTAGTAGAAGCGGCCAAACGTATGGTCGAGATAACTGATCACGATGTCCTCCTGCGTCTCATTGCGAGGTACATGGAAGAGGCGGTGAACGTTTCGCAGATTGGACTTTTTTTCTGGGATGACGAGGTAGAAAAGTACCGCTTGACTGTTCAGCGAGGCCGTTTCAAAGCCCCGAAAGACCACGATCAGTTTGGTCTTGAAAACCCGCTGGTCGACTGGTTTCAGCACAGGCAGTCGGTCTTATTTCCGGATCAGCGCTCACTCCTCTACGCAGACCTCATCAAGACCATGCGGGAAGACCTTTCCTTTCACGAAGGACGCGGGAACCTCGCGACCCTAAGGCTGGTCAAAAACGAAATGGACTCCTATCAATGCCAGTATATGATTCCCTGCTACTACAAGCACAGGCTCTTGGCCATCGTCATGCTGGGCGCCAAGCAGGACGGAACCCGGTACACGCAGGAGGAGCTCGACGCGCTCGAAACGCTTTCCAACATCGCAGCGATGGGGATCCGCAACAGCCAGCTTGTGGAAAAGCATCGCCGGACGAACGAAGAACTCAAAAAGGGGATCGAGGAAGTCGAGACCTTAAGGAAACGCGACATGGATCAGTTCTATCAGACCATTGTCACGCTGGCTGAGGCCGTCAATGCCAAAGATCAATATACGCATTCCCACCTGGAAGAGGTCGAGGCGCTGGGACAAAAGGTGGCCGAGCGCATCTATCAGATCAAAGGGGTCCCCTTTGATTATGCCAAGCGCCACATCCTGTCCACTGCCCTAAAATTGCACGACCTCGGGAAGGTGGGCACTCCGGACCATATCCTCAAGAAGAAGGGGAGCCTGACCAACGAGGAATGGGTCACCATGCGCCTGCACCCCGAAGTGGGAGCCCGCATCCTTTCCCCGATACCTACCTTGCGCGAAGTGGCATACATCATCCGGCACCACCACGAAAATTATGATGGGAGCGGGTATCCGGGACACCTCAAGGGAGAGGAGATCCCTCTGGAGGCGCGGATCATTTCTGTTGTGGATACGTACCACGCCATCGTATCTACCCGTCCCTACCGAAAGGGTCAGCCCATGGAAATTGCGATTGAGGTCCTGCGCTCCATGGCAGGCAAGCAGTTCGACCCTGAAGTAGTGGATGTCTTCGTTGACGTCGTGAAAAACCAGGCCGCCTAGCCGTATGATTTTCATGCGCCTAACCATCGTGTCACTTGCCCTTGTGCTCACCGCGTGCGGCTGCGCAACTGCCTCCCGCCGGGGTGACGGCACGATGACGCTCGAGCCCGTCCGCTGGCATCATCAGGAGTTTCTGCTGGGAATCCGCTCCCTGACACCCCACGGGGCCGCGGAAATCCATGGCCTGCGCGTAGGGGATCTCATCCTGTCCGTGGACGGAGAGCCGGTGGGCGACAGGGAGGCCCTCGAGCGCAGGGTCCGGGAGGGACAGGGGCCCATCGAGCTTAACGTTTTATCCAGTGGAGTGGAGTGGTCGCATTCTCTGCCCGAGCAGTTCCGGACAACGGGGTTGGGAGTGGATGCCCAACCTAGTTACCGAACGGTTACAGAAAAAGGTGTCCCTCTAGCCATTGCAGAAGGGCGATTAGTCGTCGTGAGCGCATGGGCGCGCCAAAGTAAAGATCTCATGTTTGTCGACCTCCGCGTCGAAAATCTTAGCGACTCTACGATCGAGGTGACCCCGCGTGCGTTTACGCTTTTGGACAGCGGGCGGAAAGTCGTGCGGCCCTACCACCCCCGCGATCTGGCAGGATCCTACCTGAGTGGAGCGGAGCTTGCCCTGGATGAGGCGGATATCCACATGGGCGGGGCCGCCGGACGCAGACATTCCGTGAAGATCTCTTCCTTAGACCCCATCTCGGGGCTTATCTCCGCCCTCCTGGCCCTGCCTTTTCAAACAGCCGAAGCCTCCATCCGCGAGGCCCGTAAGGCCCAGGTGAAGGCAGAGGCCATTGTTGACAGGGCCTATGCGTTCGGCCCCCTTCCCGCGCGAGCCTCCCAGGAGGGGCTCCTTTTCTATCCCCACACGGACGAACTGCCCATAACACTTACCGTAACTATCGGGGAAGATCACCTCAATCTTGTTTTTATGGAACCGGCCTAACCCATATGTCCCGCGCCGAAGACCTGCCCTTTGACCCCAGCCGTTTTTCCGGCAAGGTGCCCCTCTTTCCCTTGCCTGACGCCGTGCTCCTGCCGGGCCAGGAAATGAAACTCTGTGTCTTCGAACTGCGTTACCGGGCCATGATCCAAACGGCACTCACCGGCGAACTCCTGGTCGGAATGGCCCTGTTAAAACCGGGGTGGGAGCCGCATTACCTCGAGTCGCCGGATATCTATCCCGTCATCTGCGTGGGATGGATACGTTCTCATGAGCGCCTGGATGACGGACGCTTTAACCTGGTTTTAACGGGGCAGGAGCGGGCTAAGGTGGAGAGCGAGACGCAGAAAATTCCTTACCGCGTAGCCGAGGTCACCCTACTCAAAGACGAGGACCCTCACTCCGCTGATGTGGAAAAAGACCGGAAATGGCTTATCCAGTGGATCGAGAAACGACTGCCACCTGATTCCTCGCTCAAGGATCTTTTCCGGAACCGCTGGTCCAAGCTCCCGCTCGGGCGCCTCGCGGACGCCGTCTCCGCCTCTCTTAAGGTCACGCCTGCGGTCAAATACAGCCTCCTGGAGGCTACAGCCGTAAACGAGCGCATTCAAAGGCTCCGCCCCCTGCTCAAGGGCATGAAAATGACGAGCGACGTCTGGAAAAAACCATGAAGCTTGAGCGCCTTGACCCATCCAGAAGGGCTATGATATACTTTCAGTTACGAAGGGTTTGACGAAAAAGAAAGGGTCAATCATGAATAAAGGATCTATAGGAGTTGTCGTAACTATAGCCTGCGGTCTTATTATCCCTTATGCGCAGCAGGTTCAGGCAGAAGATACTGCAGCGACGAAAGTTCTCAAACAGGGCCTCGTGGGCGCCGGGGTAGGCGCCATCAGCGCCGAGGCCTCGGGCGGGAAGGCCGGGAAGGGGGCGCTCGTGGGCGCCGGGACGAACGTTATTGGAAGTGCGCTTCTGGACGCCTTGAGCGGCAGCAGCGCCCCTCCAGCACCCGCACCTCCTCCTAGACCCCGTTATTATGAACAGCCACAACCCCAATACCAGGACCCGTATTACGAAGAAGAGTACTATGAGCCGGCGCCTCCTCCGCCGCCGCCTGCTCCACGGCGCGTGATCCGAAGGACGGCGCCTGCCCCTCAACCTGCTCAAAACCAATCCACAAAAATCCTCAAACAGGGCCTTGTGGGCGCCGGGGTAGGCGCCATCAGCGCCGAGGCCTCGGGCGGGAAGGCCGGGAAGGGGGCGCTCGTGGGCGCCGGGACGAACGTCCTCGGGAGCGCGCTCTTGGATTTTTTCAGCAATAGCTCCAGCCAGAACACACAGCAATACTACGAAGAGCCTGCCCAGCAGGAATACTATTACGAAGAAGAACAGCAGTACTACGACGACCAGGGCACGACTTCAGAAACCAGTCCCACGCGCCGGACTCGCCGCGTGATCCGACAGGGGTACTGACCTCGGGGTAACACCTCTTGTCGCTGGCCGCTGGTCGCTAGTCGCTGGCAAGCAAGAACCCCATCAGTTTAAAGACCGTTTCATTATGCTAGCGACCAGCGACTAGCGACTAGTTACTAGCGACGGGCGGTGATAATAATCCGGCCAACCACCCACCCAGGCCAGTAAGCCTGGGTGGGTTTTTTTACGAAGCTCCCTTGACCTCATGCCTCCTCGAAGTCTATACTGCACTTAAATCGAGGAGGCCAAAAAAACATGTTGGATGGATCGCGCACCAACCGGATTTTGCTGATTGTCATCCTCGCGCTCATACTGGCCGATTTTCTGAAGACCCAATCATGCTCGAACGAGGCATGGGCACAGAACCTCCTGTCTCCCCACTTGAGTTTGGCGGTAGAAGGGGGGGCTTTTTTTATCTTGAGCCCGGAGGATAAGATGATTTATGCCTATGACCGTCGGCAGGGAAAGCTCGGGCGGATTTACCACATTACGGAGCTCGCGCAGGATTTTACGATAAAGACGGGGGGATGGAAGTCTAACTGATGCTTGAAGACAAGGTCTTACGCGGGGCCCTCATCGTCTCGCTCGTCACCCACGGGGGGCTTTTCGCAACCGGTCACCCCTTGTGGGGCTTTACCACGGTTAAAGAACTCCATGACCCCGAGATCATCTACTTTGCCCCTCCCTCCCCGCAGACCACGGTTATCATAACGAAACAAGTCCCGGAGGCTTCTTCCCAGGGGCTTGCCCAGTACCCCGTGAAGACCCCCGTCGAGCGGACACGGCCCGCCCCGAAAAAACCCAAGGCGGAAGTAAAATCACAATCCAAAGTTGAGAAGCCGCCCGCCGTCATCGAAATTCCAATCCCGGACGATCTTCCCTCCCAGTTCGTTCCTATTTTCGTGGATTACTACAAGGCGGTCCGGGCGCGCATCCTGCGCTACCTGGACTATCCCAACTCGGCGCGCACGCAAAAGATCGGAGGGGATGTGTGGCTGGCATTTGACCTGGATCGTCAGGGCAGATTGAGGGCGCTCAAACTGCAAAGGAGCGGGATCCACGAGCTCCTCAACGGAGCAGCTCTACAGAGCATCCGGGCCGCCTCTCCGTTTCCTGCCTTTCCATCCAACCTGCCTCAAGAGCGGATCACCTTCAATGTCCAAATTGAGTTTCAACTTGACTAGAATGCACAAGCATGATACAACTAACTTAACGACATAAAGTTAGGGGGTGTTAGAAGGATTGCCAAAGGTAACGCTGCGCGAGGGTGAGTCCCTGGACAAGGCCCTGCGCCGGCTCAAAAAAAAGATAGAACGTGAGGGCATTTTAAAGACCCTCAAGGCCCGCAAACACTACGAAAAACCGAGCGTGCGCAAGCGCAGAAAAATGCGCGCGGCTCGAAAGAAGCAGACCAGATTCATAGGTTAGCGTGTGCTTGCCCTTATCATATTGGATGGTTGGGGCACCTCCCATGAAAGGGAGGGGAATGCCCCGGCCCTGGCGCGCACACCCACCCTTCTCCACCTCTCCAAGCACTACCTCTACGGTCACCTCACCGCATCCGGACCCGCAGTAGGCCTCAAGGGAGTCGAACCAGCGAGCTCCGAGCTGGGACACACCACTTTAGGCGCGGGCCGTGTGCTCCAAGATCCCTGGCAGTTCAAAAAGCGTTTTCAAGATGGCGCCCTCCTTAAATCCAGAACCTTAAGCTCTGCCCTCCAACATGTCATAAAAAATGGGGGCCAGCTCCATCTTATGGGCTTGACGGAGCCGGGAGAGGCGCCCGGTCAAATCCTCAAGTCGCTCATCGAGTGGGCAGGGCGCTCCAAAGTAAAAGCAACACATCTCCATATGGTCTTGGACGGGCATGACTCCGGGCCTTTTGAAGGAAGAAGATACCTTAAAGAGCTCAAGCGTTACCTGGATGGGATGGCAGGAGTGCATCTATCCTCTTGCACGGGGCGGGCCCATTTTCTCAATCCTTCCGGCCAGGCGGGTTTGACCCGCTTACTCGTCGAAGCCTTAACTCAAGAAAAAGGGGTGAGGGCCGAAGACCCCGAGACTTACCTGGAGGGATGTTACCGCAGGGGTCTTGCAGACGACGAAATCAAACCCACCTGTTTGAGCGGTACAAAGGGTGAAGGCGTTCGCATCCGCGAGTCTGACGCCTTGATCCTTTTCTCCCCTGGAAAGACTCTAGAGGTATCACACCTGGCCAAGGCCCTGCCCGGGAAAATTCGTATCGTGCACCTCTTTAAGGACGAAACACCTTTGAAAACAGGCTGGGCCTTTGAACTTGAGCCCCTTGCGACAAATCTGGGGGAGCTGGTATCCGAGGCGAAGCTCTCCCAGATACGTTTGGCAGAAACTTTAAAATCCCGCCAGGTGTCCTTTTATCTAAACGGAGGCCGGGCAAATCCGTATCCTAGAGAGGACCGGGTGTTTATTCCCTCACAGGACCATGTGCGGCATGAGCGCAATCCCGCCCTCTCGGCCCACGCCGTGACCCGCGCAGCTCTCAAGGCGATCCGCTTACGACGATATGAACTCGTCGTCTTAAACTATGCCAATGGTGACATCGTGGGCCACACGGGAGATCTGAAGGCGGCGATTCAGGCGGTCGAAACCGTGGATGCGTGCCTGGCAAAGGTGCTCGCGTGCTTAAGCGCTGCAGGAGGGGACGTTGTCATAACCTCCGACCACGGAAATTGCGAATGCATGCGCACCCGAGACGGAAGGCCGTTCCGCGCCCACACATCTAATGATGTCCCATTTTATATTGCCTCCTTTCGCAGAAATCTCCGCCTGCAAAGGAACCAAGGCTCTTTAACGGACATAGCCCCAACCGTACTCGAACTCCTGGGAATGCCCAAGCCAGGGGTTATGACGGGGTCGTCGTTAATCTAGCGCCGCCCGAGTCATTAGGCGAAAAGATCGAGAGGAGACTACAGACTGAAGACTTAACGAAAACCACCTCTTTTAATCTGAAGTTTGTTTTTTTGCGATGCACGAAGCACGAAGCACGATTCAGTCTGTAGTCTGTGGTCTGTAGTCTTCAGTCTTAACATGGTCACGCACGCCCAACATACCAGAACGCCCGCAGTAGCGGGCCAATTCTATCCCAGCGATCCCAAAGAGCTTTCTGAAACGGTAGAAAAGCTCCTTCCTAAAAAGGCGAGCGCCGTTCCGCGCAAGGCGGTTATCGTCCCGCATGCAGGGTATATCTATTCCGGCAAGATTGCGGGTAACGTGTATGCGCGCACGGCGGTTCCAAGCCTTTCCATACTCGTAGGACCCAACCATACGGGCAGAGGGGCGAGTTTGAGTTTATACCCGGGCGGGTCTTGGATGACCCCGTTAGGAGCCATGCGGGTCAATCAAGATTTCGTGCAAGCCATCCGAAGAGAGTTCGATGCCTTCAGTCTGGATACCCTGGCACACACCTATGAACACAGCCTGGAGGTCCAGCTTCCCTTCCTAAAACATATCAGCGCGCAGTCAACCATCGTGCCCATTATCGTGGGTACGGACCATGTTCCATCCCTCCTAAAAGCGGGTTCAGCGCTGGGGAGGGTTATCCGGGACTGGAAGCAGCCCTCATTACTCATTTGTTCCACGGATATGACACATTATGAGCCTTTAGTGACAGCCCAGCGAAAAGACAAAATGGCCATTCAGGCGCTCACTTCCCTGGATCCGAAGGAGCTGGCCCTTGTCGTGGCGGAGAACGCTATATCCATGTGCGGATGGGCCCCTGCCGTCATGATCTTGGCCGCCTGCCGTACCCTGGGTGCCACGAAGGCCGAGTTCATAGCCTACGGGACAAGCGCGGATACAACTGGAGATCGTTCCAGCGTCGTGGGTTATGCGGGGATGGCATTCGGCTAGGTATTTCCGAAACAATTGTTGTACTCGTAAACCAAAAAAACCAACTAAAACCACTTGACAGACTATAATCCCGGATGTTAAATTAAAAACCAACAGAGACTACGGTCTCTACTCACCTAGAGGTTCCTAGTATAACCACTCCCACTTATACTGGGAACCTCGTTTTTTTATCCATATTTCATAATGGGCAAGGCAACACAGAGATGATTGACGAAAAGCTTCTGGCTATTCTGGCTTGCCCCGTTTGCAAGAAGAAGGTTCGTTGGAATCAGGAAAGACTTGTTTGTGAATCCTGCGGCCGCCGCTACCCTGTAAGAGATGGTATTCCGATCATGCTCGTTGAGGAAGCGGACTTGGCCCAGCAATAAGGCCCCCACCTTTCCACGCTCTGTATCATCGATCCTATCCAAACTCCTGCCGTTTGCTTTTACGCGCTACATCTAGTAACATATACGTCACATATGCTTAGGATAAAAACCGGGGGACGGGTGTGAATCTCAAAGAAATCAAGGAAATGATTAACCTCATGAATGAGAGCGGGCTCTCTGAACTCGAGCTCGAGCGGGACGGCCTCAGAATAAAGCTTCGCAAAGGGTCGGCGCCGGAGGTGAGCATGGGCCTTGCGCCTCTTCCTCCTGGGGGCACACTGTCCGCTGGAGCGCAGGCGGGGGAGCCAAGCCAGCCGGAGGCGGAGGAAGGCGTGCTGGAGGTGAAGGCGCCTATGGTCGGTACTTTCTACCGGGCCCCTGCGCCTGATGCCCCGCCCTATGCAGAGGAAGGTCAGAGGATAGAAAAGGGTCAAGTGCTGTGTATCATCGAAGCCATGAAGCTCATGAATGAAATCAAGTCGGAGCTGTCAGGAACCATCAAGGACATCCTGGTCCGCAACGGAGACCCCGTCGAGTTCGATCAGACCCTCTTCCGAATTAAGACTTAAAGCCCATGTTCAATAAAATTCTAATCGCAAACCGCGGCGAGGTCGCCGTACGCATTATCCGAGCATGCCGCGAGCTGGGCATCCGGACGGTGGCCGTCTTTTCCAAGGCCGACCGCGAGAGCCTGCACGTGCGCCTCGCTGACCAGGCGATCTGCGTCGGGGACTCCGCCAGCCAGGAGAGCTACCTCAATATACCGGCGATCATCAGCGCCGCCGAAATCACGGATGTGGAGGCCATCCATCCCGGCTACGGCTTTTTGGCAGAAAACTCTCACTTTGCGGAAGTCTGCCAGTCCTGTCAGATAACGTTCATCGGCCCCCGGCCGGAAGCCATCCGGCTCATGGGAGACAAGGCCGAGGCGCTCAAGCTCATGAAAAAAAATGGCATCCCCACGGTACCCGGAAGCGATGGCATCATTAAGGACTCTGATGAGGCCCTCAAGGTAGCCCGGCGGGTCAAATACCCGGTCATCGTAAAAGCGGCTGGCGGAGGAGGGGGCAAGGGCATGCGCACCGCCCATAACGACGGGCACCTCGTCAGCGCTTTCATGACGGCGCAGGCAGAGGCCGAAAAGGCCTTCTCCAACCCGGCCGTCTACATCGAAAAATACATCGAAGAACCCCGTCACGTCGAGGTTCAGATCCTCGCCGATAATTATGGTGCGACCGTTCACCTGGGGGAGCGGGACTGCACCATCCAGCGCAATCACCAGAAGCTCATTGAAGAGGCGCCTTCCCCGATACTCGGGGGAAAGCTGAGAAGAAGGATAGGAGAGGTGGCCCTCAAATGCGCTCGTCTCGCGCACTACAACAACGCGGGCACCATCGAATTTCTGGTGGACAAGGACCGCAACTTTTACTTCATGGAAATGAATACCCGGATCCAGGTGGAGCACCCGGTCACGGAGCTCGTGACCGGGATTGACATCGTCAAGGAACAGATCAGGATCGCTTCGGGGGAGAGGCTGCGCTTCCGTCAGGAAAATATCCGCTTCCACGGCTGGGCCATCGAGTGCCGGATCAATGCCGAAGATCCGGATAAAGGTTTTACTCCGTCGCCCGGTTACATCAAAACGTACCGGCCGCCCGGGGGCCCGCGCGTCCGTCTGGATACCCACATTTATCCCAACTACCTGGTGCCCCCATTCTATGACTCCATGATCGCGAAACTTATTGTGCACGGAAACGACCGCCAGGAGGCCATCAACATCATGAAGAGGGCCTTGGATGAGTTTGAGATCGGTCCCGTCAAGACCACCATCCCGCTCCACCAAAAAATATTCCGCAATCCGGCGTTTTTGCGCGGGCAGGTCTCCACGCATTTTATCGAGACCTTTTTTTCAAATGGTAATAAAATATGAGGGGCCGACGCATGCGATGGGTGGATGAAATCTTGGTAGGGTTTTACGCTTTAACCCTGCTCGTGATGGGTCTTGTCATCCTGGGGATTACCATGGGATTTATCCCTGCCTCCCTGGCAGAATTTTGGCTATCCAGGATCCAGGGCGACCCCTTGACGCGCTGGCAGTTTCTGGCTGGAGGTGCGCTCATGACCCTCTTGGCGCTTGCGACCGTCGCCCTGGTAAGACAACGGTCGCACATCGAGCGTCATCTCGTCTTCCGGAACGAAGAGGGCCAGATTGAGGTGAGCATCCACGCCCTGGAAGAGGTGGTCCGGAATGCAGGACGGGACTTCCTGGATATCAAGTCCATCCAACCCGTGCTTTTGATCCATAAAAACAGTGCGGTCGTCAAGGCCGACCTGGAACTCTATGCAGGGGCCCACATCAACTTTACGGCAGAACGGCTTCAGTCTCGCATCAAGGATCAGTTTGAGCAGTTGCTGGGAAGAGACGTGAAGGTAGCCATTGACGTGGTCGTAAGACACGTGGACCGGAAGGGGACGTCCCCTCGGCCCCGTGACGCAGACCGAAGCATGCATTTCGGCTCGACACCCGGCACCGGTTGAGGAAGGAAATGGATAACATGAATCCAAGCAATACAGATGTGAAACGTATCGGCGTCTTGACCGGGGGGGGTGACTGCCCCGGTCTAAATCCAGTGATCCGGGCCGTGGTACGGCGTGCGATCCGGGCCGGAATCGAGGTCATGGGCATCCGGGACGGCTGGAAGGGGCTGGTGTCTGATACGATCGTCCCCTTGGATATTAATTCGGTCTCCGGCATCTTGTCGCGAGGGGGGACGATCTTGGGCACTTCACGGACAAACATTTATAAGAACCCGGCCGATTCCGTTAAGGCCAAAGAAACAATGGCCAAACATAAACTGGATGCCCTGATCGCCATTGGAGGGGAGGACACCTTGGGCGTGGCGCAGAGGCTGTACGAGGAGGGGATCCGGGTGGTGGGGGTTCCCAAAACGATCGACAACGATCTCTCCTGCACCGACTATACCTTTGGCTTCGACTCGGCGATCAATATCGCCATGGAGGCGATCGACCGCCTGCACACCACAGCCGAAAGTCACAACCGCGTCATCGTCGTAGAACTCATGGGACGGCATACGGGCTGGATTGCCATGCATGCCGGTATCGCCGGCGGGGCGGACGCCATCCTGATACCCGATGTGGAAAACGATATCGACCTGGTGGTCGCAGAGCTTAAAAAACGGCACGCGCGGGGCAAACGTTTCAGCATCGTTGCGATTGCAGAAGGCGTCAAGCTTAAAAACACGGTGGTGACCCAGGATGCACGCGTAGATGACTTCGGCCACGTCCGGCTGGGCGGGGTGGGACAAACGCTGGCCGCGGAGATTGAAAGGCGCACCGGATACGAAACGCGTACGGTCGTGTTGGGACACCTTCAGCGCGGAGGTTCGCCGACCGCCTTTGACCGGATCCTGGGCACCCGCTTTGGCATTCGGGCCGTAGAACTCGTTTTGGAAGGCGGATTCGGAAAAATGGTCTGCCTTCGCGGCAATACGATTGAAACCGTCGAAATCAAGAAGGCGATCGCCCAGCCCAAGACCGTAGACGGCGAATGGGTTAAGATTGCCAGCGTGTTTTATGGCTGAAACAAAGTCCCGCCCGGCATACAACCTGAAAGGCCGTCTTAAGGAAGTTGTCTCGGAGAGCATTCGCGTCAAGCAGGCCACCCTGACCACGCAAAGCGGGCAGATCGCCCAGATTGCGGAACTCGCCATCCAGTCCCTTCGAAAGGGCGGAAAAATCCTGATCTGCGGAAATGGGGGAAGCGCCTCACAGGCGCAGCACCTGGCCGCTGAAATTATCTGCCGCTATAAGAAAAATAGAAAGTCCCTGCCCGCCCTTGCCCTGAACACCGATACGGCGGTCATGACCGCCGTGGCGAACGATTTTTCATACGAAGACGTCTTTGCAAAACAGATTGAGGGTCTGGCCGCTCCGGACGATCTCGTCTGGGTGTTGTCCACAAGCGGCAATTCTCCCAATGTGGTCCGCGCTGTTCAAGCGGCGAGGAAGGTGGGCTGCCAGATCGTTGGATTTACGGGCGAATCGGGGGGCCGCCTCAAAGACCTCGTAGAATACCTGGTCAGGGTCCCGTCGCGCGAGACCGATCGCATCCAGGAAACCCACATCACGATCGGGCATGCCGTTTGCGAGGCGATCGAGGAAACCCTGGGATAACGTGGGAACCAAACGCAAGGGTCTCAAGGCGGTCAGGGCCCTCGCCCGCAGGCTCCGTCAAAAGGGAAGGCGGATCGTCTTCACCAACGGGTGTTTTGATCTCATCCACCCGGGTCACATCCAAATCCTGACGCGCGCCCACGCCCTGGGTGACTACCTGATCGTAGGACTCAATTCGGACAAATCCGTAAGGCGTCTGAAAGGGCCATCCCGGCCCTTCATCAGCCAGCAGGGCCGCTCCCAGATGCTCGAGGCCCTGGAGTGCGTGGATTGTGTCGTGATATTTGACGCGCCCACGCCGGAGGCCTTGATCCGCGCGATCCACCCCGACGTGCTCGTCAAGGGCGCGGATTGGACGAAGGGTGAGATCGCCGGCGGAGATTTCGTGGCATCCTATGGCGGGAAGATCGCCCGGGTGCCTCTCGTAAAGGGACAATCCAGCACGCGGCTCATCAGGCTTCTTAAAAATAATGTTACTTAAGAACGAGGTCATCCTTTTTCCCCCGGAAAACCCCCTTTATCCCATTCTAAGTCTTCCTTCAGACGATGTCGAAAGCTACGTCAACGCCTTTGATGCCCTGGTCCGCGCCGGCGTAGCCATCGTACAGCTGCGGGCCAAGGGACTGCGGCCGGGAGACCTGGAACAGCTGGCAGGACGCCTGGTAAAAAGGGCCCGGGCGGCACGCATCCGCCTCATCTTAAACGATGAGGTTGAACTCGCGGCACGCATCCGGGCGGACGGGGTCCATGTGGGTCAGAAGGACGCCTCGGTAAAAACAGTGAGAGGATTAGGAATCCCTCTCGTAGGAGTTTCCACTCACTCGGTCGAGGAAGCGAGAAATGCCCAGTCGCAGGGAGCCGACTACATCGGGGTGGGCTGTCTTTTCCCGAGTCCAACGGAGCCCCACCGCAAGCCCCTGGGGCTCGCAACCCTGCGCAGGATACGCGCGCAGGTTCACATCCCGATCGTGGCCGTAGGCGGGATCTCGCATGACAACATCTGGGAATGCGTTCAGGCGGGGGCGGATGCCGTTTCCTCAATCAGCGCCGTTTTTGGCGGCGGGGATTTTGAGTCCAATTGCCGGAACCTTATGGCCAGGATCCACGCAGAGGTTCTAAACACGTGAGTCCTGTGCTCGTGCTGGGCACGGTGGCCATTGATTCTGTGGAGACACCTTTCGGCCGGAAAAAGGCGGTGCTGGGGGGATCGGCGAGCTATGCCGCGTACAGCGCCAGTTTCTTCGCACCCGTCCGGCTGGTCGCCTGCGTAGGCTCTGATTTTCCAGAGCGCTACACCCGGGTCCTGCGTGAACGGCCCATCGACACGGCAGGTCTTGAAAGGGTGCCCCATGAACGCACGTTCCGCTGGCGCGGCCGTTATGGGGCGGATCTCGGAGAGGCCACTACGCTTGCCACGCACCTCAACGTGCTTGAGCGCTTTAACCCCAACATTCCTCTGGATTATCTGGACACCCCCTGCGTTTTTCTTGCAAATATTGATCCGGTTATACAAGAGCGCGTCTTGAACCATCTGAAGCCGCGGTGGGTGGTTCTGGACTCCATGAATTACTGGATACAGCATAAGAGGAAGGATCTCTTGCGCGTGGCGAAACGAGCTGATCTGGTTGTCTTGAACGACGCAGAGGCCCGGGGGCTTGCCCAGGAGGCGAGTCTGGTTCATGCGGCACGACGCCTAAAGAAATTCGGCTTGAAGCGTCTGATCATTAAAAAGGGCGAGCACGGCGCGCTCCTCTTTGAAGACGACAAGTTTTTTCTAGCTCCGGCTTATCCGCAGCCCGCGACGGTAGATCCTACGGGGTGCGGTGACGCCTTTGCCGGCGGGCTCACGGGATTCCTGGCATCTCAGAAAAAGATTACCCGGCGGCTTTTGAGACGTTCCGTTATAGCCGGAAGTGTGATGGCCTCTTTCACGATCGAGGATTTCGGACTCAAGCGGCTGCGCAGACTCACGCATGCGGAAATCCGAAACCGCCTGACTGAATTTCACGACCTCATCCGTTGCTAATACTCGCGGCGTATTTGTTCGTCGTTCGTTGATCGGTTATCGGTCATCGCAAACTTTTTCTTGCAATAACCGATTACCGAACACCGATAATCGAAGTTGCACGTAAAGCGTACACGTGAGGCGCGCAAAATAACAACATATAGCGTCTATTGCGCAGCGCAGTCTAGGTATAGTGTCAGAATCATGTTACGAAATGTGCCCGTAGAAATAATTTGTTTTTGAAGTTATAATACGCAACACGCACGACGCGGTACGCACTACGAAGTACTGTGCCTAAGTCATGATGCGGGTGTAATTCAGCGGCAGAATGCAAGCTTCCCAAGCTTGACGTTGTGGGTTCGACTCCCATCACCCGCTGTATTTATCCGCGTAACGTGATGGGAGTCGAACCCAGGGAAAAGGGTTCGGGGAAAACGGGAGTTTTCCCCGAGGCACGGCGCATCTCAGGTGAGGGGGGAATCTAAGGGGGGTGCGCAGCACGAGTGAATAATGGATGATCGCAAGCACCCCCCTTAGGGAGCATCGGCGTTTCAAATTTGATGGATCAAAGAGCCGATGCGACGGGTTCGACTCCCATCACCCGCTGTTGACATGTCGGGGTAGATTTGTTCGTCGCTCGGGGATCGGTTATCGGGGATCGCAAACCCCGGATGATTGCGATGACCGATCACCGATAACCGTACTGGTGAGTCAATAATGACAAAGATTGTTTCAGTCATTCTGGTCTTATTCGTTACGGGCTGCGCAGGCAACCAGATCATTGCCCCCATCGCCACGCAAGCCGGGTTTTATCACCGCGTCGAAAAGGGACAGACGCTGTGGGCCATCTCACGTCAGTACGGTCTGACCGTCGAAGAGCTGATTGAAGCCAACAAGATTTCGGAGGCCTCCCGCATCGAATCAGGACAGCTTTTGTTCATACCCAGGGAGAAATCCAAGATCCGGAGCACCCCTTCGGAGGCCCCCGCGAATCATTCGTTCGTTTGGCCCGTACAGGGCCGCGTGATCTCGGGGTTCGGTACCCGACAGGAAGGAATAACGAACAAGGGCATACACATCGCCGCCAATGACGGGACCAATATTGTGGCGGCCTTGGACGGGACCGTCTCGTTCGCGCAAGAATCTGTGCGCGGGTTTGGTCACATGATCATCATCGACCACATGAATAATTACCAAACGGTGTACGCACATAACCGGCAAAATCTTGTTAAAGAAGGGATGCGCGTCAGGAGAAGTGATGTGATTGCCAAGGTGGGATCCACGGGCCGCGCCACGCTCCCTTATTTACATTTTGAAATCCGCAAAGATCACAAACCCAAAAACCCTTTCTACTACTTGCCTTAAGTTCTAGGACATGCAGTCTGAATCCATGCCGGTCGACGGCGTCCCCGTTCGGGGTGCCGTTGTCCAGCGACTTTTGCAGCGCGTTCAAGGCCTTTTGTCCGGCTTCCGTCAGAATGTGGCCATCCTGGGTCACGAGGGCTCTGGAAAAAGCCTGCTTCTTAACGATCTGGCGCGGGGGCTCAACGGGAGAGGGCCGATCCTGCTTTGCCTCGAGATCTATCCGGAAAACTTCCGGACTTTCACAGAACGCTTTCTCTCACACCTCATCATCCGAGGCCTGGCCCAAAAGGGAGGCATTCCCTCACAGGGGTCGCTGAAGGCCTTGCTTGAGCAAGCCAGACACCGCTTGCCTGAGACAGCATCATGCGCTCAAAAGGTGCTGGGACTTCTCCCGCGAAATCCCGACGCGGCCTTCCAACTAGCCCTGGATCTGCCCATGCTGCTCGCGGCTGAGACCGGAGCACCCCTGCTGGTTCAACTCGATGAATTTGACAGACTTGGGAATTTTCACCTGCGCGATCCGTTCGCCTCTTTCGGCCGCAAGATACAGCTTCAGAAAAGCGTCATGTACCTTGTCACGAGCTCCCGGCCTCATCGCGCCCGGCTCATCCTCAAGGAAAAGCTCAACCTTCTCTTCGGTCACTTTGAGGTCATGGAGCTCGCAGGCCTGGATCCGGACTCCGCTCGCGAGCTCATGACTGCCGAGGCAGGCGCGGGCCCAGTTCCCGCAACCGAAGCAAACTTTCTCATAGCACTTACATCGGGGCACCCGTTTTATCTCAAGCACATCGCACGCACCTGGGGGCTCGTGGCTTCGACTTCGCTCACCACTCGCCCCGCGCCTGCACTGGACCGCGGCAGTCTTATGGAGGCTTTGGAAAAGGAACTGGTTGAGAAAGACGGATGTCTCCATTCCTTATTCAGGCGCCACGTAGACGAGATGTATGCTATGCGGTCTCACAGGTGTCACATCTCGGTCCTCTCGTCCCTCGCGCAAGGCAATCGCACATGCGCCCACATCTCGCACGACTTAGGGCTCACCCGAAAAGAGGCCTCAAAGCAGCTCACGCGCCTTCACGACATGGATCTCGTCCTGCGCAGCGGCCAGCTCTATGCCGTCAAGGATTCGCTGTTTGCCTATTGGCTTAAAACGGTTTGGTGCCCCACGCTGGTGCAAGGGGACGCCTGCTCCCACGAGGTGAGACGCCTCTTCCGTACTTCGCTTGAGTCCGATCTGGATGCCTTTATCCGGGCCGGGCAGCAAGGCATCCGTGAACGGGTGGCGGCGCTCTTCCGCAAATTCGAAAATGATCTGGTGGAAATCGGGGCCCGCAAGGTCCGGCTGCCCCTATTTGAGGAGGTATGCCCCCGCTCCACCGGACTGGACGGCGCACTCCCGCTTACGGCACGCAGGGGGAGTGCCTACTGGGTGGGGCATATCACAAACGGCCATACCAGCGAGGCAGAAATCACGCACTTTGCACGTGAGCTCAAAAAAAGCCGCTTGCCGGTCAAGCGCAAGATTATAATCAGTCAAAGACCTCTGGATATTAATGCCCGGCTCGTGGCCAAGGAAGCAAAGATTTGGACATGGGACCTCGATGAAATCAATTTGTTGCTAAATCTCTACGGACAACCTAAAATCATAGTGTAAACGATGACGGATATACTCTGGGCCCCCTGGCGCGAACGCTACGTCCGCATGTATAAAAAATACAAAGGCTGTCTTTTCTGCAAGGCACCCGCCCGGCACAAGGACCCTGCAAATCTCATCGTCAAGCGCAGCCGGCACGCGTTTGCCATGTTAAATAAATACCCGTACAATTCTGGGCACCTTCTGGTCTCGCCGTACCGCCACCAAAAAGATTTGAGACCCTTGAGCGCCGAGGAACGTCTGGACCTGGTTGAGCTCTTATGCGAGATGCAAGAGCTCTTGATCCGCACCCTTCGTCCCCAGAGCTTTAATGTCGGCATAAACATCGGCGGTCTTGCCGGCGCAGGTTTTAGGGACCACCTGCACTTTCACATTGTTCCGCGCTGGAAGGCAGATTGCAATTTTATGTCTATTGTTGGAAACGCCAGGGTCATTCCGGGCTCACTCAACGGACTCTACAAAAAGCTCAAACGGGCGCTGTGAAAAATGCTGACCCGGGAAGATCTGGAGCAACGAGAGACGGCTGCACTCGCCCCCTATGCCTGCCGGGCCCGGGAGGGCCGGGGGAGGAAGCATCCGGAGAGTGAGCACCCTTATCGGACCTCATACCAGCGGGACCGGGACCGCATTATCCACTCGACCGCGTTCCGGCGTTTGGAATACAAGACCCAGGTATTTGTCAACCATGAGGGTGATCATTACCGCACCCGCCTGACGCATTCGCTCGAAGCAGCCCAGATCGGCCGCACGATCGCGCGTGCCCTGGGTCTCAACGAAGACCTGGTGGAGGCTGTAATCCTCGCGCACGATTTGGGACACGGGCCCTTTGGGCACGCCGGACAGGACGCCCTGCATGCCCTGATGCGGCAGCATGGCGGATTCGAGCATAACCTGCAAACCTTGCGTATCATCGATCTCCTGGAAACCCGCTACCAGGCATTTCCCGGTCTGAACCTCACCTTTGAGGTCCGCGAAGGAATCCTCAAACACCTTTTCCAATACAGCCGGCAGATCCAAAAAGGATTGAGCGAATTTGGCCATTCATCCTCGCCGTCACTGGAAGCCCAGGTGGCCAATATCGCGGACGAGATCGCCTATGATAGCCATGATCTTGACGACGGTTTTCGCTCAGGCCTGTTGTCAGACGAAGTGCTCAAAGGTATCCCACTTTGGAGACGGGTCACGCAGGGCGGGCACGTGAAAAAAACCAAGGGCCCTGACAAGACATTCATCAGTTCTGCTGTCCGAAGACTCATCGACCTGCAGGTCACAAATCTTTTGACAGCTTCAGCGAAGCGGATCCGAGCCTTCCGGATCCGGACACCCCAAGACGTACGGCGCATGAAATCCCCCCTCATTGGCTTTTCGCGGGAGCTTGTCAAAGAAAAGGTCCTGCTCAAAAAGGGCCTTTGGGAGCACCTGTACATGCACTATCGGGTCGCGAGAATGAGCGAGAAGGGCAAGCGGGTTATTCGCGGCCTCTTCAACGTGTACTTAAAAGACCGCGACCAGATCCCTCCCCAAAACCGCAAGAGGGAAAACCAGGACGGCCTGCACCGCATCATTTGCGATTACATCGCCGGCATGACTGACCGCTTCGCATTGGATGAGTATCGGAGGCTGTTTGACCCCTTTGAAAAGGTCTAGACCAAAATAGACCATTGACGAAAACTACATCCAGGAATACAATAACTTCATAAGCTATGGAATTAGTTACTGCAGACGAGATGCTGAAAGAGGCGGAGGAACGCCTCCTCCTCTTGGAGCAAAAAGCAGCCGAACTGGAAGAGTCTCACGGGCCAGGTTGGATCGGAATCCTCCTCATTATCGCGAATACCTTCATGGGGTCGGCCTTCATCCTGCTCCTCCTGCAGACCTCCCTTTAGAAGATTCTCGATTAACATGCTGAAGGGGGTCTGCGCCGGCTTTCTGGTTGCGACTGGCGTGGGGTTGGTGTGCCTTAAACCTATTTCACACCCTCTCCTGGATCAGTTATTAACAAGAAAACTCGGTCAAGCCCTAGGGGCCGATATCCAGGCCAAGGATCTTGCGGTCGGGCCCCTCTACGGAATTTCAGCCCGCGATATATCCATCCGCCGCGAAGACGTTTTCTACGCCCAGGCCGCCAGCCTGTATACGAGGCCCCGTCTGGTCCTCATGAATATCCGCCCCCACATCCGGCTGGATCTTGAGCTCGAGGATCTGGTCATCGGCCAGGACTATATGTCCACTCTGCTTGCCACGCAGACTCTGAACCGTGTGCCCTTCAGCAAATCTCGCGCGCAGGTCGAGATCCGGCCCTTCGGCTTGGAGGTGAACCAGATGACGGCCGAGGGCTCCTCCTGCCTGCTGGAAGCGAAAGGGGCTTACGACTATAACGGAAGGCTGAACTTCGACATTAAGTTTTTCATGGGTCCAGCACTCGCAGCCGAGATCCCTGCACCGCTTAAACAAGAAATGCTGCGCGTGGACCCTTCGGGTCGTGTGCTGTTTACGTTGCGGGTAGCGGGCACACGAGATCTTCCGTCCATAGAATTTGTGAGTGACAGGCACCGTTTCAAGGCCCAAACGAGGAAATTATGACTACCTACTCCTATTCCCGCTTAACCACTTACGAAAACTGTGCCTTGAGATATAAGTACCGGTATATTGATGGAATCAAAAAGGACGCTGTCGGGATTGAGGCCTACCTGGGCAATACGGTTCATCTGACTCTGCAGAAGCTGTACCAAGACCTCATGCGCGAGAAGACAAACAGCTTAGGAGATCTCATCACCTTCTTTAATGAACTCTGGTCTAAAAACTGGACACCCAATATCTTTCTGGTCAACAAAAAATATACTGAAGACAACTACCGCCGGACCGGGGAGCGGTGCCTGAGGGACTACTACAAGCGCTATGCCCCTTTCGGCCAGAGCACCACCCTGGGGCTGGAGGAGCGGATCCAGATTGATCTGGGGCAGGGGCATTACCGGATGGTTGGCTACATTGACCGGCTGGCGCGCGCGCCGGATGGGACGCTTGAAATACATGACTATAAGACTTCAGGACGCCTCCCCGATCAGGAAACAATCAACGCAGACCGTCAGCTCGCGCTCTATCAGATCGCGATTCAGCAACGCTGGCCGGACACGCGCAAGGTGAAGCTTATATGGCACTTCCTGCTCTTTGATATGGAGCTTGCCTCCACACGTGACGCCCGCCAACTCGCAGGCTTGAGCCAGGATCTGATTCGGCTCATCCAGGAGGTCGAGCAGGCCAAAACCTTCGCGCCTCGGGAAAGCCCGCTCTGCGACTGGTGCGAGTATGCCCCCGATTGCCCCATCCAAAAGCACCGGTTTAAGGTGGATGGTCTTCCCGTCAACCGCTATCTGACCGAAGAAGGGGTGGTGCTTGTCAATAAATACATGCAGATCCTAACCGAAAGGCGCGCAAGGGGAAAGGAATACGACGACGAGCTGGAAAAGGTCAGGGCAGCCATCCTTAGCTTTGCGGAGCGCGAGGGGACCCAAGTCCTCAAGGGATTGGATTACAAGCTCCGTATCGACACGGAGTCCAGGCTGGTTCTGCCGGACATGGCGGATCCCAAACGTGCGGAGCTTGAAGCGCTCCTCAACAAGGCAGGCAAGTGGGAGGAGGTCGCGGCCCTGTCCCCAAGCCGCCTCCAGGAAGCACTGCAAAAGACCTCATGGGACCCGGCCCTTGCTCAACGTATCAAAGGCCTGTGTTCGGAAGCCTGTTTCCCCCGCCTCTATCCCTCCAAAATTAAGGATGCGGAGAGACTTTTCGAAGCACTCACCGAAGAATAGTATTCCCCCCACGCGATTCATCTTGATGTCAGAGCGCCTTAAATGTTATAATCCGTCTAACTAACGGGTGGGAGAAAGGTTATGACAGAGGAGCGGGGGGGGGTCCAAAGAGAGCTTTTTCCGAAGCTCGAAGGCGGCCACGAGGCCAGCACCTTTAGAAGCCGGTTTAACGTGAGGCCTGCGGGCAAGGTTTCTTTTTCCATCTCCTATGAAAATTTGGTTTTTGTCGGTATCCTTTTCATCATGACATTCGTGCTTTCGTTTTCCCTTGGCGTGGAAAAGGGTAAAGGGCGGGTCACGCAAGTTGCTTTTCGAGACGAGCCCGTTCCTCAAGGGCTTGCGCCCGCGCAGGACGTTATCGGTGAACCCGCGCCGAAGCCCGCTGCGGTGGCTCAAAAGACCGTGAGTGCTGCTGCGGTCGAAAACAAAACAGAAACTCCCGTCCCGGTTGTACCCGCAACAGAAAAGTCCGCCTTCGCCGCGCCGGCAGTCAAACCGCGGGAGGCGGGGTATACCATTCAGCTCATTACCTTCGCACAGCAGGACTCAGCCAACAAACAGGTTGAGCAGTTGAAGAAAGACGGCTATAAACCTTACCTGAAAACCAGCGGCAAATATTTCGTTATCTGTGAAGGAGATTATCCCGACTCAAGCACGGCCAAGCTCACACTGGCACAGTTTAAGAAATCCAAATCTTATCAAGACGCATTTTTGAAAAAGCTTCGTTAAGGGTCCTCCCATGCTGGGAATCGTCTTACCATGTATTTTGAGTTTTATCCTCTTTGCCGTCATGCCCCTTCCCAGCGCTGCAACTGAAGCCGAGGCTTTCCGAAAGCCGCGCGAGTATCCTGCCGCCCACATCCCGGACCCCGAGCCTGCGGCGAGCGTGGAGCGGGAAAATCTGAACCGGCGCGACGTTCGTATCCCGAAGGGATTTCCCGCCGCACAGAAGGAGAATAACCCTGATCAGGGCTCCCCGGGCGAAAATCAGGAAATGCTGGACCCCTGGCAGGCGGCCACCCTGAAAAATAATCTCGGCAACAAGCTGGAGGATGAAGGAGATCTAAAGGGGGCCGAGCAGGCTTACCAAGAAGCTATAGACATCGCCCCGGATTCGCCCCTCGCTTATTCGAACTTGGGCAATCTGTACTCTAAAAAGGGGGATATCGCACAAGCCGTCGCCCTTTATAAGAAGGCGCTTCGGCTGGACCCCACGGCCACCTTTGCGCATATCAACCTGGGCAATGCCTATTACGAGCTCAATGACTGGACCCACGCTATCAAGGAATACAAGATCGCACTGGTTCTGGATCCCGAGTCACTCGTCGCACACAACAATCTAGGCGATGCCTATATCAAAAAGGGCCTTCCCAACCACGCCCTGAGGCATCTCAAGAAGGCCGTCGAGATGGATCCAGGTTTTGCGGCCGCCCACGACAATTTGGGTGATGCCTACCGCGCCAAGGGCGAGTTCGACGAGGCTGCGGCGGCCTATGAGCGCGCTCAACAACTCAGGCCAGCCTATGGCCCCTATTATCTCAAGCTGGCGCGCCTCCTGCACGCGCGGGGAGAGGCGGATAAGGCCAGAACTTTTTTCAGAAAAGGTATTGACCTTCTGAGCATGCCTTCGGACCGCCAGGCGGCATTCCAGGAATATCACAAACTATTTGGAAGGGTATCCAAATCATGAGTCAACATCGCAGTTATAGAGGCGGTGCACAGCATGCCAGGCACCGGAGTGTGCTCAAGCGCGGCGAACGCATCAAGAGCCTTGAGAAAGAAGGGAAATGGAGTCCGGAACGATCGGTCTTCTCCCTTCCCAAAGTTAAAACCGTAAGGTTTAGGGTCAAGAAGGAAAAGGCGGCTGCGAAACCTGCTCCAGGCGAGGCCCCAGCGGAGAAACCTGCTCCAGGCGCCCAGCCGAAGCAAGAGAAAAAATCGGATAAGACCCCGTCTGGCACAAAGTAATACGATGATTCACGCCCTTGCGGGCTTGTTGTTCGTACCCCTTCTCATCTGTGTGCTGCCGGATGATGCCGGTGCGGCTCAATTTCCTTTTTCGGCTCGTCCCATACGGGATCATGTCCGCGTGCGGGCCGACAGTACCTTGTACAGTCCTATATTGGGCGAACTCATGGCAGATGCCCCGATTCGTGTCGTCGCAGAGCGCTGGGATTGGTACAAGATCAGCCTACCGTCAGAAATCCCTGCCTATGTCCATTCATCCTTTCTGAAGCAGATTTCGCCCACCTTAGCTCAAGTCACCGCCTCCGGAGTAAATGCACGGGCGTACGCGTCGCGCGAGGCCCCTGTGGTGGGAACCCTCTCTCATGAGGACCGGGTGGAGTACTCCGTCCAGGAGGGCGAATGGATCAAAATCAAATCCCTGCCCAAGTTCAGCGGTTACGTTCACTCGCAGTTCGTGGTGCCCATCCCGACTGCTGGAGGAGACCTTGAACATCCGCAGCGTTAAGAAAAAGGATTCCGCCCAGGTCATCAAGCTCATTCAGGACGTGGTGAACGCGGAATTTGCCCCTCAAGAGAAGGAGGCCTATCCCATGGACGACGTGCTGGATCTGCCCGCAAGTTACCAGGGCAGGCGCGATGCCTTTTTCGTCATGAGCGACGGCCCGCAAACAATCGTCGGGACCTGTGGAGTCAAGAATGAAGGCAACGGCGTCGGCCTCATCCGGCGTGTCTTCGTCAGGCCCTCCCACAGGCGCGAGGGGGTGGCCGAGCGCCTCGTGCGGCACTCCATACAGTTCGCAAAGAATCAGGGTTACCGAGTGCTCCAGGTCAGAACCACAAGCGCCATGAAAGCGGCGATCGCACTGCTTTACAAAGTCGGCTTCCAGGAGCGCGCCACCTTAGAGGTTGGAAGGCTCAAAATGCTTAAACTCACGTACAACTGTAAGGAGGACTGAAATGCTGCTTGTTCCAGAAATCAAACCGTATAAAGATACCCGGCCTGTCCGGGCTATGACTGAACAGGAAATCCAGGAGAAACTGTACGGCAGGAAGGTGAATGTCCTGTCAGGCGTTCATCCGCAGTTGGCCCAGGCTAAAACCCGTATCGCTGATCTGGAGGGAGCACTCCGCGAACACGAGGCGCGCGAGAGGGGGCTTGAGACACGCATGGAGGCACTCGAGCAGGAGAAACGCGAGTTCGCGAAAAAAGCCGCCCGCGCCGAGCGGGAGCGCGATCGCCTGGACCGCAGATTGGAAGAGCTGGCAGCGCAGGCCCCTGAACGCGAACCCCGGAAGCAGCCGGCCGCGGACCTGGCGCAAGGCGCGTGGAAGAAGCTCAAGTCGTCGCTCGCACGGCTTAAGAAACCGACGGCTACACAGTAGCATGTGAGATACCTTCTCTCCATTGATCAGGGGACGACCGGGACACGAGCCCTGATCGTGGATATCAAGGGCCGACTCGCCGCGCAAGCTTACACCGAGTTCCCCCAATATTTTCCCCGCCCCGGCTGGGTGGAGCACGATCCACAAGAGATCTGGAACTCCACCCGGACCGTCATCCGGCAGGCACTCCTCAAAGGCCGCGTCCGCCCACAAACAATCGCAGGAATCGGGATCACCAACCAGCGCGAGACAACCGTTCTCTGGTCACGCCAAAGCGGGAAACCTCTCGGCCGCGCCATCGTGTGGCAGTGCAGGCGCTCTGCGGGCATCGTGACCTCTCTGAAGGCCCGCGGGGCGGAACCCCTATTCAGGCGCAAGACCGGCCTTGTGCTGGATGCGTATTTTTCCGCAACCAAGATCCGCTGGGCACTCGATCATTGGGGCGGTGCGGCGCGATCAAGCCGCCGCAGGGATCTCGTCTTTGGAACCATTGACAGTTGGCTGATCTGGAAACTCTCGGGGGGGAAGGCGCATGTCACAGATCCCACCAACGCCTCACGCACCCTTCTCTACAACATCTACCGCCGCGAGTGGGATTCCGACCTCTGCAAGATTTTAAGAATTCCCAAGTCCTGCCTTGCCCGCGTGCTTCCCTCCGCCGGCGTCTTTGCGAAAACCGGAAACGTGCGGGAGCTCTGCCCAGGCATCCCGATCACGGGCGTGGCCGGGGATCAGCAGGCATCCCTTTTTGGGCATGGATGCGTCCGGACGGGTGAGATGAAAAATACATACGGTACAGGGTGCTTCATCCTGCTCAATACCGGCAGTCATGCCCTCAAACCCAGGGCAGGGCTTCTGACCACGCTGGCCTGCGGACCCCAAGGAGAACCGGCCTACTGTCTCGAAGGCAGCATCTTCATGACGGGCGCGGTCATACAGTGGCTGAGAGACGCCCTGGGTCTCATCCAGAAGGCGTCGGATTCGGAAAAAATCGCCCGCTCTGTTAAGGACACCGGCGGGGTGTACCTGGTGCCGGCCTTTTCCGGTCTTGGGTCTCCCCACTGGAACATGTCGGCCCGCGGGGCCCTCCTGGGTCTTACGCGGGGCTCGGACCGGGGCGTGGTCGTGCGCGCAGCGCTGGAGGCCATCGCCTATCAGACCAGAGACTGTCTGGAGCGCATGCGCATGAGTATCCGGGGACGCATACGCAGACTGCGCGTGGACGGCGGGGCGGCACGAAACAACTGGCTGATGCAATTCCAGAGCGACGTCCTGGGGATTCCGGTCGAACGCGCGCGCTCCGCCCAAGTGACTGCGCTCGGCGCCGCCGCGTTGGCAGCCATCGGGGCAGGGGTTTGGAAAAATGGCGAGCCCATCAAGGGGCTTACCGGATGCGACGCGCTGTTCGTGCCACACATGAGGGCCAACGAACGGGAGCGGCTCTACTCGGGCTGGAAGCTGGCCCTGGGACGTGTCTTATGAGATACTTTTGGGCCGACAAGCAGGAAGGGGATGACGAAAAGGTAGCCATACTCAAGCAGGTGCCTCTCTTTTCCAACTTGAGTCAGCGGGAGCTCAAGGATATCGCCACTCCTGCCAGGCTCATCGAATACAAGAAGGATCAAGTCATTTACCAGATAGGAGATCCGCCCCACGCCTTCTTCGTCATCGCAAGCGGCAGGGTTCGAATCGACCGGCCGACAGGCCCCAAAGGTGAGATGACGACCACCATGCTGCACGGGGGAGAGTTTTTTGGAGAGCTCTCCATCTTGACGGGAAATCCCCATTCGGCAACCGTCACGGCCAAGAACGACTGTCTGCTCCTGGAAATTGGAGGCGAAGATTTCGGGCGGCTGACCAAGGAGATCTCCGCCCTGGGTCTTTACTTCAGCCGTTTCCTCATCCAGCGCCTGAGGGGTGTTCAGAAGGGAGATGAGTACGTTCGCGAGAGCAAGCTCATCGCCGTGTACAGTGCTGCGCGGGAGGTGGGGAAAACTGTCTTAAGCATTAACCTGGCCGCGGCCCTGGCCCGGGAGGGCGCTTCGCAGGTCATCCTGGTGGATATGGGAGGGACGAAGGGGGAGTTGGGACATCTCCTTAAATATCCGACCGATAAGGGCCTGGTTCAGGTCGGAAGAGACCGCGCCATACATCCTGTAGGGATCCAGGAACACATCATCAAACATGATGCAGGCTTTCATATCGTGAGCGTCGTTGAACCCGAAAAGGACGGGATTGACCCCCGCGGCATCGCACCCTTTTTCTCCTCCCTGGCCAGACAATACGACTATATCGTCATTGATCTTCCGAACCAATTTGACGCCGCCATCCTGGAGGCCCTGCACCAGGCGGACATCCTCTTTCTTCTAACCGGGCCCCGCAGGGAAACCCTGCGCGCGACGGCGGAGATATGCGGCAAACTCAAGGCCACGATCGGCACCCAGATGGACAAGTTGAGACTACTCCTCAACCCCATGAAATTGTCCGATCCCCTGGACTTACCTGCCAAGGAAGAGCTTTTAGGTCATCCCATCTCACTGACCCTCCCCAGCACCCCCATCGTAAAAAGCTACACGGAGTCCACAGGGATGCCGTATCTCGTCGCGAGCCCCCGGGCGGAATACAGCCGCGTCGTTCGCCGGATTGCGCGCGAGATCAGTGAGTCTATGGTCGGCCTTGCCCTGGGAAGCGGCGCGGCCCTGGGATTTGCCCATATCGGGGTGCTCAAGGTCTTCGAGCGGGAGGATATCCCCGTGGACCTTGTGGCGGGTTCCAGCATGGGCGCCTTGATCGGTGCCCTTTGGACCGCCGGAAAGACTGCCGACGAGATCGAAGGCCTGGCCCTCGATATGGCGCGTTGGCGCATCTTGAAGCTCGTTGATTTCGACTTCCCCGCGCGCGCGATCTTGAAAGGAAACCGCCTCCTGCGGTACCTCAAGACTCAACTCAAGAAAAAAACTTTTCAGGACACGCTCATCCCCCTCAAAGTCACGGCCGTAAACCTGTACACCCGGCAGCAGGTGGTGATCGACGAAGGTCCGCTTTACGAAGCCGTGCGGGCCAGCTGCTCCATCCCGGGGCTCCTCGCCCCGTTCCGTAAGGGGGACATGTACCTTACGGACGGCGGCCTGCTGGAGCCCTGCCCGGTCCGTACCCTCATGCGGGCAAAGGTCCATAAGATTATCGCGGTCAATGTCCTTCCCAGCCCCGAAGACATGGTAGATCATCACCGCAAGCACAGGGACCTGGAGCGCGTGGAGCAGGAACGGGCCAGTCAACTTCCCCCCATGGCAAAATTCAGATGGCGCGCGCAACAGTTTTTGAAACGAATGGTGACGCCCAGTATCGCCGAAGTCATTTTAAACAGCATGCAAACGATGGAATACCACCTGGCCCTTCAGGCCTGCGAGGACGCGGACGTTCTCATTCAGCCCATCCACTCCGGAATCCACGTCTTGAACTTTAATGAGGCCCCCCAGCTCATCGCGCGCGGAGAAGAGGAAACCTTGAAGAAACTGGACGAAATAAAGCAGCTTGTAAAGAAGTAGCGCAATGGGTAAACTGTTGATCAGCCATGGATAAATACGTCATCATAGAAGGCGTGCGCACGCCGCAGGGGATCCTGGGCGGAGCCCTTAAAGATTTTTCGTCCGCCCGTCTGGGGGAGCTTGTCGTGCGCGGTCTCCTTCAGAAAACAAAAATCGATCCTAAGTTAATAGAAGGGGTTATCTTTGGATGCGTAGGACAGACAAGTGATGCCCCCAACGTGGCCCGTGTCATCGCCCTTAAGGCGGGACTTCCCATTTCCCTTCCGGGTTATACGGTTCAGCGGAACTGCGCGTCGGGCATGCAATCAATCGTCAGCGCCTGTCAGCACATAGCCGTAGGCGATGCCGACGTCCAAGTCGCGGGCGGAACAGAATCGATGAGCCAGGCGCCGTATATCAACCGGGACCTGCGGTTCGGTAAGAAACTCCGTGACTCTGCGCTGGTCGATTCCCTCTGGGAAGGTTTGACGGATCCCATCTGCGGCCAGATCATGGGGAGGACCGCAGAAAACCTGGCGGAAGAATTTAAGATTCCGCGGGCCGAGCAGGACCGTTACGCCATTGAGAGCCACGCGCGCGCCTTTCGCGCCACACGCGAAGGTAAGTTCAAGGATGAAATCGTCCCGGTCGAAATCCCTAAGAAGATGGCGGGGCGCGTGGTGCCATCAGAGATCTTTTCGGAAGACGAGGGACCCAACGTCGCGCTTACGGAACAAATGCTTTCCCAGTACCCGACGATCTTCAAGGAGGAGGGCACCGTAACGGCTGGAAACGCATGTCCCATATCTGACGGGGCGGCGTGCGTCCTCATCATGAGCGCAGAAAAGGCCAAGTCCCTGGGCCTCAAACCCATGGCATCGATCCGCGCCTGGGCCTTCGCAGCCCTCGAACCCCAGCGCATGGGCCTGGGACCCGCCTATGCCACTCCGCTCGCGCTGAAAAAAGCGGGCCTCACGCTTGCCGACATTGATCTCATTGAAATAAACGAGGCCTTTGCCGTTCAGGTGCTCGCCTGCCGCAACATGCTGGATTTCAAACTTGAAAAAACAAATGTACAGGGAGGCGCTATCGCCTTGGGACACCCGGTAGGAACGAGCGGGACCCGTCTCGTGATCACCCTCATGCATGAAATGAAACGCCGCGGCGCTGCCCTGGGCCTCGCAACCTTATGCGTCGGGGGCGGACAGGGATCAGCCATGATACTCGAAAGGAAGTAGCCTTGTACGTGCATCGTACTTCGTTCATCGTGCTGCGTGGGTGGGGCGTGCAGTTCTTCGTAGTTACAGACCCTCGGCAACTGGCCTATTACCCCTTTACGATGCACGATGCACGAAGCACGAAGCACAAACACGGCCACCCAGAGATCAACTTGTATGTACATCTATAAGACTGGCGTAGTGGGAGCCGGGGCGATGGGGGCGGAGATCGCCCAGGTCATCACCTTTGCAGGTCTCCCCGTCATCCTGCATGACATCGAGCAGCGCTTTGTGGATAAAGGCATGGAGCGCATCCGGTCCATCTACGCTCGAAGAGTGGAAAAGGGGAAGATGAGCGCTGATGAACTCGAGAAAAAGATGGCGCTCGTGACCACCACCACCCGGCTGGAAGACCTGCGGGCGGCGGACATCGTCATCGAGGCGGTCCCCGAAAAGATGGATCTTAAAAAGCAGGTTTTTTCCAAACTTGACGGAATCCTGGGCCCTTCCGCGATCTTGGCTTCCAATACCTCCGCCCTCTCGATCTCCGCCCTAGGTTCCGCAACAAAACGCCCAGGGCGTGTCATAGGTCTGCATTTTTTCTACCCTGCGCACGTCATGAAGCTCATTGAGATCATTCCGGGACTTGCCACGTCGGACGAGACCGTCGATGACGCGCTCGCCTTTACCGAATCTCTGCGCAAGATTCCGATTCGCGTTAACGAATGTGCCGGTTTTCTCATCAACCGCCTGCTCATGCCGTACCTCAACGAATGTGCCTACTGCCTGGAGGAAGGTTCCGAGGGCGCCCGTGCCATCGATGAGAAAATCGTAAAATTCGGTCTGCCGATGGGCCCCTTTACGCTGGTGGACACCCTGGGGCTCGACATCTGCAAAGATGTGGGGGAAGTCCTGCACGCTTCCTACGGTGCCCGCATGCGTCCCGCCGCTCTTTGGCGCAAGCTCTTTGAAAAGAAGCGGTTCGGAATCAAGTCCGGCGCCGGTTTTTATACGTATCCCGGAGGCAAGGAGGACCCTGAACTCCAAGCGCTCGCCCAATCTGCCGCCAGCGAAGACAAAAGCGGAAAGTCGCCCTTTGCGCTCGACCGGGTGCTCTATCAAATGATCAACGAGGCCGCCTACTGTCTGGAGGAAAGGGTCTCCACCGCCCGCGAGATCGATCTCGGCATGGTGGCCGGACTGGGTTTCCCGCAGGAGAAAGAGGGGATACTTCGTTACGCGGATTCCATCGGGCTGGATACTGTGCTGGAGAAGCTCACATCGTATCATCATGAACTTGGAGAGCGCTTCTGGCCTGCGCCCCGCATCCGACGCATGGTGGAAGCGGGATTCCTGGGCCGGAAGACGAAGCAGGGGTTCTTTACTTACTCGTGACAACACTTGACCAAATAAGCGTGCCAATATGCTACGTTATCTTTCGATTGTTAAGAGGAAGCTCAAGTCGCATTATGGTTTCCAGCTGCTGCGTCTCGCTGCTGGCTGGAACCGCCTGAAAGGAGTCATCTTGCCTGAGGAAACCCTCGTTCAGATCCATGACGACGAGCGCGCCCGTGTTTTAACCTTGGACCACCCCCCGGTCAACGCGCTCTCCCGTTCCCTCTTAAAGCAACTGGGGGAGGCCCTGGAAAAAACCAGGGATGATAACCGCATTGCCGTGGTCATCATCACCGGGGCCGGCCAGAACGCCTTCGCCGCGGGCGCCGACATCCGGGAACTTGCTCTCATCCATTCCAAGGACGAGGCGGCCCGGCTGGCCGCAGAAGGACAGACGCTCTTCAATAAGATCGAGCACTTTCCGAAACCCGTGATTGCCGCCATCAATGCAGTCTGCCTCGGGGGAGGAAATGAGCTTGCCCTGGCTTGCCACATTCGTATCGCCTCCGAACGGGCCCGCTTCGGCCAGCCTGAAGTAAATCTCGGGATCATTCCCGGCTTCGGCGGCACCCAGAGGCTCGCCAGACTCGTGGGCCTCCCCAGGGCAACAGAACTCGTCCTGACCGGCGACATAATTCCGGCCAAGGAGGCGGAGCGGATCGGTCTCATCAACAGGTCTGTGCCGGATGGAGAAGAGCTCAAGGTGGCCAAGGGAATCGCGCGAAAGATCGCCTCCAAAGGCCAAGTGGCTGTCCGGAAGGCCCTCCAGGCCCTGGTCGAGGGAAGAGAGAAATGGCTGACCGACGGCCTGGCGCTCGAGGCCTCTCTCTTTGGCGACACGACTTCTACCGACGATATGAAAGAGGGGATCCAGGCATTTTTGGAGAAGAGGCAGCCCCAATTCAAGGACCGGTGATCCCCGAAACCCACCTCGCGGCCCTCTTTTTTAACCGCGTCCAGCGCTGGCCGGACCGGCCCCTCCTTTCCTGGCGCAAAGGCGGCCATACGCTTCGCTGGACCTGGCAGGAGACCGCTGACCAGGTCACCGCCATCGCCCACTTTCTGGTAGGACTCAAAATAGGACCCCAGGAACCCTGCGGCCTTATTTCGGAGAACCGCCCCGAGTGGAGCTGGGTAGACCTGGGGGTTCTGACATCGGCAAACTATGACGTACCGCTTTACCCGACGTCCACCTCCGAGGAAATTCTCTACTGCCTCAATGACTGCCGTGCCCGCATCCTCTTCCTCTCCAGCGAAGAACAGCTTCAGAAGATTGCCGCCGTCGAGGGATTTTTCAAGTATCTTCGTACGGTGGTGACATTTGATCCTGTCCCGGCACGCCTGAAGAAACTAAAACAGATACTGCTTTCAGAAATCCTGAAGGAAGGGGCGCGCCTCGCAGGAGGAGGTCCCGCCGAACAGTTCTCCGGAGCGCTTGCGACGATTGAACCGCACGCCTTGGCAAGTGTGATCTACACCTCCGGCACGACGGGGACCCCGAAAGGCGTTATGCTGACCCACGACAATATTCTCTTCAACGTTGAATCATCAAGCCAGATGCTTCCTATCACTGAAGCCGATGTCTATCTCTCATTCCTGCCCTTAAACCACGTATTTGAACGCATGGCGGGTCTGTACCTCATGATGAAGCAGGGGGCTCAAATCACCTACGTGGAAAAGCTGGATACGCTCGCTCAAGAAATTCCAATCGTGCGGCCCACCTTGATGTGCGGCGTCCCCCGCTTTTTCGAAAAAATCCAAAACGGCATTCGGACTAAGGTGGCTCAAGGGGGCCCTGTCAAACAAAAACTCTTTCAAAGGACCCTTGATCTTGGGCGGAAGAGAGTGTGCGCCCTCGAGCGGGGCGAGGGCCTGTCATTCTTAGAGCGCCTGGAGACAGCTCTTTTAAACCGTCTGGTGGCGAGCAAGGTGAGGAGGGGGTTCGGGGGCCGCCTGCGCTTTTTTGTGAGCGGGGGAGCCGCGCTGGGCCGCGCCCTCCCAGAATTTTTTTACGCGCTGGGCCTTACCATCTTGGAAGGTTATGGACTTACCGAGACATCCCCCGTGATTACGGTAAACCGGCCGGACCGCTTTCGCTTCGGGACCGTGGGTCTCGCCATACCCGGCGTTGAGGTCAGGATCGCCCCCGACGGCGAGATCCTGACGAGAGGGCGGCACGTCATGAAGGGCTATCTGGGACGCGAGGAAGACACGAGGGCCGTCATTGAAGACGGCTGGTTTGCTACTGGGGACATCGGACAGCTCGACAAGGATGGCTTTCTCACGATCACAGACCGCAAGAAAGACCTGATCGTTACTTCGGGGGGGAAGAAGGTCGCCCCCCAGCTCTTGGAAAATCTTCTCAAGGCCGATCCAGCCATCCTTCAGGTGCACCTCCATGGCAATGCGCGGCGCTACATGACTGCCTTGGTGGTTCCCAATTTTGAAGTGCTTGTCAAAAAGGCAGAGGAGCGATCCATAGCTTATTCCAACCCAAAAGATCTCGTCGAAAATAAGGACATTCAAAACTGGATGGCGTCATCCATCGCCGAGAGGCTTCAGGCTGTTGCCCCCTACCAAAAGATAAAGTACATCCAAATTCTTGCGGACGAATTTACCCTGGAAAAGGGGGAACTCACCCCCACCCTAAAGCTCAAGAGAAGGGTGATTGACGAACGTTACCAGAGACTCATCGATGGGATGTACCAGGATCCACCTCAAGGTATAGCCGTCCCGTGATCACAGGGTCCTCCTGGCAAGAAGAGTGTGTTCAAGCTCCAGACGGCGGAAGGCTTTTCCAGCGCGCTCACCGAGTTGAGAACCCACAGAAAACCCTCCTCGTCATTCACGGCCTCGGGGAGCATGGAGGCCGGTATGAACCCCTGGCGAGCATCCTGGCCCAACGCGGCATATCCACGTATTGTCCTGATTTAAGGGGTCATGGCAGGAGCCCGGGACAACGCGGACACCTCTTAAGCTGGGATACCCTCATGCAGGATGTCGGCTCCTGCCTCGCCTCAATCCAAGTTCAAGTCGCCAAAACCCCTGTAGTCATCCTCGGCCACAGCCTGGGAGGGCTCATCGCCATCCGGTCGGCGGGGATGTTCCAGGAGCGCCTGGCTGCCCTCATCTTAAGCGCACCCTATCTGGGTCTTGCGAGACCCGTTCCTTATTCCCTGCGGCTTTTGGTGCATGCCCTCAACGCATTCGTTCCCCGTCTTCCTTTAAAAAACGGCGTTGACCCGAGAAACCTATCTCACATCGAGAGCGAGGTGAAGGCCTATCGGGAGGACCCCCTGGTGCATCCCTGGATCACACCGCGTTCCTTCACGGAGATTGAGAAGGCCATCCGGGAGGCAGCAGACGATGCGCAGCGCATTCGTATCCCGACGCTCCTCATCTTGCCGGGCCGCGACGCCATCTGCTCAACTGCCGCCTCACTGGAGTGGTTTAAGCTCCTGCGGAGTCCGCGCAAGCAAGCAATCGTCTACCCCGAAAGCCTCCATGAGCCTCTCAATGACCTTGACCGCAACCGCTTCCTGGGTGACGTAGTCCGCTGGCTGGGTGAAATATGACCGTAGAATTTATGGACCGGTTCATGAGCTGGGTGCATGATGAGAACGCCATCTGGGTACATATGGGGCCGCAGGCGCGAGAGGCCCTCGGCATGCCCGCCTTTCAGCCTCTACCCTTTATTCGCGGCGCGTCCCTGCCTGAGCTTAAACACTGGCTTTCCGGATCCCGCCGACCGGTGCACTGCCTGCCCTATGAAGCCATGCCCCTTTTGGAAGATATGGCGCGGGAATACACCGACCTGCGCATCCTCTGCCCTCCGCAGCGCATCAAGGCCAAATTTGACGATAGGGCATTTGTCCGCGATATGCTTCCCCGCATAGGAGTCCGGACGCTTCGCGGGGAAGGCGCGCAACTGGACGTCCTTGATTTTCGTGCCTGTACAGAACATTATGGTGTTCCGTTCGCGATTCAATTTCCATACCGCACCGGCAAAGAAGTGCATGCGGTGACCGACCCCCGAGACCTCAAGTCGCTCAAGGAAAAATTTGGCGGCATTCCCGTCCATGTTACGGTGTACGCCGCCGGCCCCTTCATCAACACGCACGCCGTCATCCTGGAAGACCGCCGGGGCCTTCACGTGCTCGCGGGCCCTCTATCTGTAGAGTTCAGAGGCAACCGCGAGACCTCCCCCGCGGGCATCACTCCTATCGGAAGTGATTTTCGGGCCATGGAAAGAATCCCCTTGGCGAGACTGATTGAAATTCAACAGCTCGCACGTCGCATCGGCAAGTGGATGGCGGAGCAGGGTTATCGGGGGCTCTACGGTGCCGATTTCTCGGTCGGCGACCACGCGACCCTCGTTGCGCTCCGGCCCTCGTTGCAACCCTCCACTTCGCTCGTGACGCAGCTCTGTTACGAAAGGAAGGAGGCGCTTCATCTGGCCGCACACATGGCCCAATTTTTTCCGAGCGCCCCAAGACCCACGCCCCGGGAAAGGTCTCGTCAATATGAACTCTCCTTCGTCCCTCTTAAAGGCTCCCAGCTCATCCTGTACAATGATGGCAGTGAAAATCTGCGTGTGACAAACTCCCTGCGGGAGGGAGTCTACCGCCCGGGGGCGGGAGCGCCCCGTTATATACGTCCGGGCGCGTCCATCTCGGAGCTCAAAGACGAACAGGAATTCCTGATCCTGTGCGGGTCACCCGGACGGGCCGAACTCTTTGACCCAGGGGCCCGGCTCATCACCCTTCAGGCCAGGACCTCGTTTTTCGCACCTGATTTGAAGAATCTTACACCCCGGTTCCGCGGGCTTTGCGACGAGCTGATCCGAACCTTAAACCCTAAACCGGAGAAAGGTCTTGTAGCGGATTCAGCACTCTTGTATACTAACAGTGATACGTAAACAATCCGATCAGGCTAACGGCGATGCCTGACAAAATGCCATGCCCCCAACATACCGTAACTATATAGACGGTAAGTGGATCCCGTCAACTTCCTGCCACGTTATCCGAGACTTAAACCCCGCTGATTTTAGAGACTGTCTGGGCGAGTTTCCCGAATCGGGACCGGATGAAATCAGCCAAGCAGTCCGCGCAGCCCACAGGGCCTTTGCATCCTGGAGACGTGTCCCCGCGCCCGCAAGGGGAGAATTCGTGGCGCGCTGGGGGGAGCTCATTGCGCGCGATGAGGAAGCGCTCGCCCGCCTCATTACGATGGAAAACGGCAAGACGCTTCAGGAATCGAAAAGCGAAGTGAAGGAGGCCTTCGACTTCGCACGCTTCATGAGCGCCCAGGCCCGCCTCATCGAAGGGTCCACATTTCCTTCTCAGCATGAACGTCGTCTGCTCATGACGTTAAGACAGCCTGTCGGCGTGACGGCCCTGATCACCCCCTGGAATTTTCCGATTCTGATACCCTGCTGGAAGCTGTTTCCAGCCCTCATCTGCGGCAATACCGTTATCCTCAAGCCTGCTGAAGAGTGCCCGCTCGCAGCCCACCGCCTGGTTGAACTCGCCGCCGAGGCGGGCCTCGCGCCCGGGGTAGTCAACTTGATACATGGCTCCGGAGAGGGGACCGGGCGGACCCTCGTCAAACACCCCGGAGTGGCCCTCGTATCCTTCACCGGCTCTACAGAAACGGGCCGCCGGATTGCCCAAGAGTGTGCGCTCAGCCTCAAGCGCCACGTCCTCGAGCTGGGCGGCAAAAACGCGCAGATCGTGCTCGCAGACGCGGATCTTACGGAAGCAGTCGAGGGGGCCGTCGTCGGGGCTTACAAAACGACAGGCCAGCGCTGTACGGCAACCAGCCGAATCATTGTGGAACAGACCGTAGCCGGCTCATTCAGTGAACGCTTTCTGGAACGCACGAAACAGATACGCGTGGGTAACGGGCTCGACGCGAATGTCGACATGGGCCCGCTGGTCAGCGAATCCAGGCGCAAGCGGGTCCACGCCTATGTCGAAGCGGGACGGCGGGAGGGGGCCCATTTGCTTCTGGGCGGTTACTTCTACGAGAGCGAGCCGTTGGCCCAGGGCGCCTTTTATCCCCCTACGGTGTTTGACTCGGTCAAACCCGGTATGGCCATCGCCCGGGAGGAAATCTTCGGGCCCGTAATCTGCCTCATGGAAGCGGAAGATCTCGAGGCGGCCCTATTAGACTTAAACAATAACCCCTACGGACTTTCCGCCTCCGTCTATACCAGTAACATGCACACGGCGCTCGAGGCAGTGGAGCGCATTGAGGCGGGTCTCGTGTACATCAACAGCCCAACCACGGGATCGGAGCTCCATATGCCTTTTGGCGGGGTAAAGGCAACGGGTGACGGACACCGCGAGGCGGGCCGCTACGGCTTGAACATTTTCAGCGAGTGGAAAAGCGCGTATATCAACTATGGGCGGCGCGTCTCAAGGGTCGAGCTTCAAACCCCTGCATGAAGCTCGCCCTTTCACTACTCGCCGCGGCGATCTTGTCGGCTGGCTGTATCGCGCGAACACTGTATGTAAAATCGTCCCCGCCGGGGGCGGCGATCACCGTCAACCACGAGCTGAAGGGGACGACCCCCCTCACGCTGCCGTTTGATTACTACGGCACGTACCGTCTGCGGTTCGAACTGGAGGGGTACGAACCACTGGAGGTTAAGGAGAAAATCAAGGGTCCTTGGTATGATTGGTTTCCCATAGACCTGGTAACCGAAATCTTACCGCTCGACTTAAAGGTGGAACGCAGCCTGACTTATAACCTGGCAGAAAAGAAAACACTAGAGCCCTAGAGGAGGGGTCCTCCATGGAAACCGCCGTTCAAGAAAGAAGGGAATCTCAACGCTTGCCGGATTCCCTTGTTGTCCGGCACCGGGTACTGGGGTCAAGGTCAAACAAGGAACGCTCGGTCACTAAGAACTTGAGTTTTCACGGCGTGGGTCTTCCTACCAGCCGGCGCCTGTCCCTTCGGTCGGTGGTAGAGATGGAAATTATCATCCCCATGCAAATCCTGCCGATCTTTGCCCTGGGTGAAGTCATGTGGATGAAGGAGACCTGGGAGAACGCGCGCCGTTTGTATGACATCGGCCTTCGCATCACAGACATCGACGAGTTTGACGAAGACAGAATTCAAAAATATATTCAGGTACGTTCCTGCGAGACCCAAGGATGAAACAGGACCACCGTAAATTCCTGCGTTTCGAGGCCCCCCTGGACGCCCGCCTCCGTGTCCACGGCGAGAGGTCGCCGGCCCCCACTCCCATCCATGACGTCAGTAAGGAGGGTCTGCGACTCACTGCAAAACAAGTACTGCCCCAGGGGACAGAGGTCAAGCTGGAGATCATCCTCCCGGGAGAGCTGGTTCCTTTGTTCGCAGAGGCCCGTGTGCGCTGGTGCCAGCCGGCCCGGGAAGCGTGGCGCAGGGAGCATGACACAGGTTTGGAGATTACACGTATGGATCCTTTTGACCGCTCCCGGTTGCTCGATTTTGCGTACGAGAAATGGTTGCACACCCACATTCGCTGATGTATAATAACGCCACTTTATACGTCTATCCTAAAGTCAATGCGTTATGCATCGTTATGGGGGAGGATAACACATGAAGCATGGGCTCGTAAAAATCACATCCCGAGCTGCCATCGTCCTATCGCTGGCCCTTGTCCTGGGTCCTATTTGTCAGGCAGAGGCGGCGGATAATGCCGGTGGTAAGTTCGGGCGCGGTCTCGTCAACGTGGCGACCGGGTGGATGGAAGTATTCGCCAATATCATTGAGGTTTCCAAGGAGGAGAATCCCTTCCTGGGAATCACAGTAGGTACAGTTAAGGGTGTGGGCATGACACTGGCCCGCACGGGGAGTGGTCTTTTTGACGTTATTACAGCTCCCTTTGAACCATACGACGAGCCTTTGGTGACGCCTGATTACGTCTGGAGTGAATAGCAGTAATTTCCAGTTTCATAAAAAGGGTTCCCTTCAAGGGAACTCTTTTTTTGCTTTGTCTTAAAGACATTAGTAAATAAAAGTAAACATATTTATTATGACCTTTTGCGACCCAGATCTTGACTTTGCATAAAAAAACCAGGTATTTTTGAAGTGAACGATAACCTATTAGGGGGTTTATGGAACGGGCAATCCTGGTATTAGAATCGGGCACCAAGCGAATCATCGATTTTAACCATCATACCATCCGCCTGCTTCGTTTCGTCCCGAAGGAGCTCCTGGCGCTTTCATTCCAGGACTTTTTCTCTCGCGACGTAAAGGATTTCGTCTTGGAGGGGTACCTGAAGGCCCTCCACAAATCTCAATGCCGTGTGGATCAGGTCCTGATCAACCGAAAAGACGGTCCGCCCGTACCTGTAAGCATAGAATATCAATGTCCAGATCCCAAGGGGAACGTGACGGTAATTATTTACCCCCTGTCAGACCAAAACGGCAACGGGGAATGGGATCCGCAGCAGGAGCTTACAGAGCTCCGGCAGGCATACCGGCGCCTTTCGGACTTGAACCTAACACTGAAGAAGAGGATTACACACCTGGCAGAGGTGCTCGCGCTTGCGGACGCCCGTTTCGATTCCGCGCAGGATGAGATGACAGAATCCCTCAGACAAAAGGAGGGCACGAAGAAAGAATGCCTGTCTCTCATGGCTTCGATCATCCGCTCCGTGGAAGAGCGCGATCCTTTGTCACGCGGCCACTCAGACCGCGTGGTGGTCTTCGCCTTCGAGATTGCGCAGGCCCTCAAACGCCCGGAAAAGGAGCTGGACATCATTCACAATTACGGAGCGCTTTACGACATCGGTAAGGTGGGCATTGCGGAGGCCACGCTCACCAAACAAAACCCGCTGACCGACGAAGAAAGGCTTCTCATCACGGATCACCCTGTGATCGGAACAAGAATCTTAAAGCACATACCGTGGATGGAGCCTGGTCTTGACCTCGTCCGACACCATCATGAGCGTTATGACGGATCCGGGTATCCCGATGGTCTCAAGGGCAAAGACATCCCGCTCCTGGCGCGTATTTTCATGGTCGCCGATGCCTTTGAGGCCATGACCCGTGACCGCGCGTACCGCAGGCGCCTTCCGGTCTTCAAGGCTATTCAGGAACTGGAACGACTTCAGGGAGCGCAGTTTGATCCCGGCATCGTAGATACCTTCAAAAACAAAGTCCTCTCATCTCAACCCCACCTCCTCAACGAAACGAACGACGAATCCGCAGCCTGAGAAAACTTGAGACTATAGACCTGAGACCCGAGACCCAAAGTCAAAGGTACAGCTGCCCGCCGCCTTGCCAGTTTCTTGTCTCGTGTCTCTTGTCTCGTGTCTCTTGTCTCGTGTCTAAAGTCTCCTTAGCCTGAGAAGACTTGAGACTATAGACCTGAGACCCGAGACCCAAAGTCAAAGGTACTGCTGCCCGCCGCCTTGCCAGTTTCTTGTCTCGTGTCTCTTGTCTCGTGTCTAAAGTCTCCTTGCGATTGACTTCACGAGCAGTCTATGATATTTTGACGGTGCCGTTACCTGCCGGCTGACCTCTTTTTGACTACCTGACAACGTTAGCAAGTGAATGCTTTTGTTTGAAGAATTCGTCACGCGTTTAAGCGACTTCGTTTGGGGCCCTCCCTCCATCCTCCTCCTCATTGGGACGGGAATCCTCCTTTCCTTCCGCACAGGTCTCATCCAGCTAAAAAAATTCGGTCTTGGCCTGAAGATTATTCGCGGTGACTACGATGACCCCGGGATCGCCGGCGACGTCAGCCACTATCAGGCCCTCTCCACAGCCCTGGCGGCCACGATCGGCACGGGCAATATCGTGGGCGTCGCTACGGCCATCGCGGTGGGGGGGCCAGGCGCCGTGTTTTGGATGTGGATTACAGCCCTGGTGGGAATGGCGACCAAGTATTCCTGCTGCCTCCTCGCCCTGCGTTACCGAACGACCGACCCATCGGGACACATAAGCGGCGGGCCCATGTACTATCTGGAAAGGGGACTGGGCCTCAAGGCCCTCGGCCGGCTTTTTGCACTGTGCACGGTGGCTGCCGCCCTCGGCATCGGCAACCTGGTGCAGTCCCACTCCGCCGCCGATTACCTGCACAACACCTTCTCCATCCCGCAAGGGGTTACGAGCGTCGCCCTGGCCGTCCTCGTGGGTTTGGTTATTATCGGCGGGATCCGCCGCATCGCTCATGTGGCAAGCTTCCTGGTTCCTTTCATGTGCGCGTTTTACACCCTGGCGTGCTTGGTGGTGCTGGTACTTAACATCTCAAAGATTCCCGAGGCCCTGGGACTCATCTTTAAGCACGCCTTTACCCCTCTGGGGGCAACCGGAGGCTTTTTGGGGTCGAGCGTGCTCCTCACCATGCGCATGGGGGTCGCGCGCGGTATCTTCTCCAACGAGGCGGGCCTGGGAAGCGCCCCCATCGCCCACGCAGCCGCCAAGACCAAAGAACCGGTCAGGGAGGGGCTCGTAGCCATGATGGGGCCTTTCATTGATACGATCCTGGTTTGCACCCTGACCGCGCTCGTCATAATCACCACCGGCGTATGGAGGGAAGGTCTGGATGGGGCCACCCTGTCCGCGCAGGCCTTCCACAGAGGACTGGGGATTTGGGGAGAGCGGGGAGTGGCCTTGAGCCTGCTGCTCTTCGTCTACACCACGATCATAGGCTGGTTTTACTACGGCGACCGCGCACTGTATTATCTCACGGGGCCCCGGTACGCAACCGCCTACAAATGGCTCTGGACTTCGCTCGTGGCCGTCGGGGCCGTAGTCCAACTCAAGACGGTCTGGAATCTGGCCGACATTGCGAACGGGTTTATGGCCTTCCCCAATTTGGTGGGCCTCATCGGCCTGTCCGGTGTGGTCTCAAAGTCGACGCGGGATTATTTTGAACGCGTCAAGCGCGTCACGCCCCTGGTAGGCACGCACGAGCGCCTCGGGGGCCGCATGACGGACTTCCATGGCTGGTACCTTCCGCTTCAGTACTCGGGTATCCTGGAAGAGCACCGGGCCGTCCGGCAGGTGGCGGGGCTCTTCGACGCAAGCCACCTCGCCAAGATCCATATCACAGGAGAAGACGCGCACAGCTTTGTCCAGAAACTCGTGGTCTCTGATTTATCCCGCATGGGAAGGGGAGATATCCTGTATACCCTGATCACAAATGAGAAGGGTGGCGTGCTTGACGATATCCTGGTTTATATGCATTCTCACCGTCATTATTTCTTGGTGACGAATGCGGTGCAAAGCGCAAAGGTCATTCCCTGGCTTCAAAAGCACCGTTTTCCGAACACCCAAATCCGAGACGCGACCCAGGCACTAGGCATGCTGGCCCTCCAGGGGCCGCGGGCCGTTGAGTTCCTTGAGCCGTATCTTAAGGCCTCTTACAAAAGGTTAAAACTCTATACCTTTGAACAGGGCACTTTTCAGAACAAGATCCCCGTCCTGGTCTCGCGGACCGGCTACACCGGCGAGGACGGATTTGAGCTCATCCCTCCGGCAGGTAAATCGGCTTGGGTTTGGAATACGCTCTCGAATACCTTATTGAGCGACGGGACCCCGCTCGTGCCCTGCGGGTTGGGAGCCCGGGATACTTTACGGCTTGAGGCCGGAAATCTCTTGTCAGGCCAGGACTTTGACGAACGCAATAATCCCTTCGAGATCGGCCTAGGAAAACTTGTGCACTTCGAAAAACCCTACTTTCTGGGCAGGCCTGCCTTGGCCCGCCTTCATGCCCGGGAACCCCGCACGAGGCTTGCCGCCTTCACCCTGAAGGGGCGGGCCATCCCGAGATCCGGAAACCCTGTGTTCGGCGCGGGCGCAAGGGCAGGGGAGGTCACCAGCGGATCCTTCGCCCCGACGCTTGGCTACACCATCGGCCTCGCCCATATCGATTCATCTTTCTCCGCGCCGGGAACAGAGATCGAGATTGAAACGCGCGGCCAGCGCTTTCCCGGAGTCGTCACTTCCAAACCCTTTTATCGTCGCAGGGCCCTGACCAGCCTTAAAGGAGCGCATTAACTATGGAATTTCCCCATGATTTGAAATACACCTCAACGCATGAATGGATACGCATGGACGGAAACCGCGCCCGCGTGGGTGTCACGAGCTTTGCCGCGCAGGAGCTTTCGGACGTCGTATACGTGGATCTGCCCGAAGTCGGGAAGGAGGTCCAGGCGGGTCAGGAAGTTTCCGTGGTGGAGTCTGTGAAAGCGGCTTCATCGATCTATGCCCCCCTCGCAGGCAGGGTAGCAGACGTCAACACAGCCCTCAAATCAAACCCGGCCCTCTTGAACGAGTCCTGTTATCAAGAGGGATGGATTTTTGAACTTGAGCTTACACCCGGCGCCCCGGCGCAGGGACTTCTCACTTCGAAGGAATACTTAAAAACGCTCGAAGGGGAAAAATAAGAAATGCCTTACGTTTCCCACACTCCTCAAGACCAGGACGCCATGTGCGCGGCCATTGGCGTGAGAGATCCCCGCGACCTTTTTCGGGAGATACCTGATGCCGTGCGCTTAAGCCGGATCAATCTTCCCGGCGGCCTTACAGAACTGGAACTTTCGCGCCGGATGCGTGAGCTCGCCGCGAAGACAGAAGGAACCCACTCATTTGACTCGTACTTGGGCGCCGGCTCCTATGAGCACTTCATCCCCTCCGTAGTGAGCGCGATCGTGTCGAGGGGAGAATTTGAAACTGCCTACACCCCGTATCAGGCCGAGGCCAGCCAGGGGACCCTGCAATGGATATTCGAATTCCAGTCCCTCATCGCCAAGCTCACAGGCATGGACGTGGCCAATGCCTCTCATTATGACGGGGCCAGCGCCCTCGCTGAAGGGGCCATGCTCGCAACCTTTGCCCGAAAAAGACCCCGCATCCTCATTTCGGAAACAGTCCACCCCGAATACCGCCGCGTGGTCCGGACCTATCTAAGTGGACTTGATGTCGAGCTCGTGGAGATTCCGATGCTCGCGGGGGGCCGGCCAGACTGGGAGCAGGCAGAGAGGCTCCTGGATGAGCGCGTGAACGCCCTGCTCGTCTCAAGCCCCAACTTTTTTGGACAACTGGAGGATATCGAGGTCATTGCGCCTCGCGTGCACAAGGCCGGCGCGCTTCTCGTCGAATCGTCAAACCCCATTGCACTTGCCCTGGTCAAAACCCCAGGCGAGCACGGGGCGGATGTGAGCGTCGGAGAGGCGCAGCCCCTGGGGCTGGCCCCCGCCTGGGGAGGACCGTATTGCGGCTGGTTCGCGGCACGGCAGGAACTCACGAGGCGGCTTCCAGGCCGCCTGGTGAGTGAAACCCGCGACCGAAACGGTCGCAAGGCCTATGTCCTCACGCTGCAGACGCGCGAGCAGCACATTCGGAGGGAGAAGGCCACCTCCAATATCTGCACCAATCAAGGGCTGTGCGCCCTGACCGCCACTGTTACCCTGGCTTGTCTGGGGCCGGAGGGTCTCAAGGAAATGGCAGAATTAAACACCTCTTTGAGCCACTACGCATATGACCGGCTTCTTGAAATTGACGGCGTAACGCCCTTCACAAGCGGCCCTTTTTTCAACGAGTTTGCCGTCCGATTTCCAAAGACCACACAAGCGATCAACCTGAAGCTGCTTAAAAAGGGGATCATAGGCGGTTTTGACCTGGGCAGGATACGAAAAGATTGGGCCCATGCCTGCCTTTTCGCAGTGACAGAGACAAAGACAGAAGAAAAAATCGACCGCCTCGTTCAGGAGATCAAGGCGTGTCTCATCTGACGCGCGAGGAACCCACCTTAGCGGAGCTCTCACGTCCGAAAAAGCGCGCGGTTAAGTTTCCACGCGCCGCTTGCGCCAAAGACAGCCAGCCATTGATTCCCGCACAATACCTTCGCAAGACGCGTCCTCGACTTCCGGAATTGAGCGAACTCGACGTCGTCAGGCATTTTACGCGTCTCTCCAAGCTCAATTTCTCCATCGATACCCATTTCTACCCGCTGGGATCTTGTACGATGAAATACAACCCCAAGAGAAATGACACGCTCTCGACCCTCCAGCCCTTTCTATGGGCGCATCCCGCCCAGCCGGAGGAGCTCTCCCAGGGCATCCTGGAGATCCTGTACGAACTGGAGCAGGCCCTGGTCGAGATCTGCGGGGTGCGCCGCTTCAGTTTGCAGCCGGCGGCAGGGGCCCAGGCGGAATTCACCGGCCTCATGATCGTCAGGGCCTGGCATCGTGACCACGGAAACGATAAAAAGATCGTGCTGGTGCCCGACACGAGCCATGGCACCAACCCTGCCAGTGCAGCGCTCGTAGGCTACCAGGTGCAAACGGTCAAGAGCGATGAGAGGGGCCTCGTGGACCTGGGTGATCTCGAAAGTCACTTGGGACCGCGAGTGGCTTGTCTGATGCTCACGAACCCCAACACACTCGGCCGCTTCGAGGTCCACATCCAAAAGATCGCGAAGATGATCCATATGGTAGGGGGGCTCCTCTATTACGACGGCGCCAATTTAAATCCCCTCCTCGGCACGGCTCGGCCGGGCGACATGGGATTCGACATCGTGCACCTTAACCTCCACAAGACCTTCTCGACACCCCACGGGGGAGGAGGGCCGGGCGCAGGTCCCATCGGTGTCGCAGACCGGCTCGTGCCCTATTTACCGGCTCCCTTGATAGGCCGCGACGGGGGGTGTTATTTTCTGGAGCCGGCCCACCCCAAATCCATTGGGCGGGTCCACGCCTTTTACGGCAACGCCAACATCCTCATCAAGGCATTCATCTACATCAAGACCCTGGGCGCCGAAGGCCTCAAACGCGTCGGTGAGGCCTCTGTCCTCAACGCGAATTATCTCCTCACACGACTTGAAAAAATCTTCCACGTGCCCTATCCGGGGAGGTGCATGCATGAGTTTGTGGTCTCGACCCTCAAAGAGAATCCCCATGGGATCCGAACCTTGGATGTCGCGAAGCGCCTCCTCGATTTCGGATTCCACTCACCCACCATCTACTTTCCCATCAACGTCAAGGAGGCGATGATGATCGAACCCACCGAAACAGAGTCGCGCGAGACCCTGGACCATTTCGTCGAAACCCTTGAGACAATCGCGGATGAGGCCCGCCACCACCCCGAGCGACTGCGGCAGAGCCCGCACACGCTCGCGGTCAGCCGCCCCGACGAAGTGGCGGCCGCCCGCACACCTAAACTCGTGTGGGACGAACCCCCTTTAGCCTCACCAGACAAAAGCCCCGAGGGAATACTCGCATTGAAATCGCAGCGCTAGGATGGGTTGACGCAGCCGCGCGCATGCAAGAAGATTGGTTCGAACTCCTGAAGGCTCGGGAGACCGCTTCTTACCCGCCCAAACTGCTTTTTTACCGTTTCCGCGGGCCCGTTATGACCATCGGGCGTCATACCCATAAAGAAGAGGTGTACCGTTCCCACGAAGGTTCCCGCTTGAAAGAGCGCACCGTCCGCCGCGCCACGGGAGGGGGGGCCATCTTCCATGCCGGGGGGATGTGCTACTCATGGATCAGCAGGGGAAAGACCACCCGCTCCGGCCGAAACGAGTGCGTGTACTGGCTTCGAGACATGTTGCTTGCAACGCTCGAGCCGCTGGGAATCTTGGGCAAGACCCGAGACCCGAGACCCGAGACCCGAGCAAGAACCCTGGGCTCCTGGTGCGCCTTCGAGGAAGCCGAAACAGATCTAATCATCGGACACAAAAAGCTGGGGGGCATGGCCCAGCGCTTATTTAAGGACGCCATTCTCATCGAGGGTTATCTGACCCTGCGCCGCCGCGAAACTATCTGGATGGAACGCATCGCCGCCCGCGGGATCCTTGAAAAACACAGCGCGCGTCCAGTATCCTTGGAAGAACTTGCTGGAAGACCAGTCCATTACGACGAAATCGTCAGCCGATTCATGCACATATCCCATGACTTCCGAACCCGATCTTGCCCGGCGTAAGGACTATGCACGGCTCTCTATCCGGTTCGCACTCGTCCACCTCTCCATCTCTCCCCTCATCCTCATCCTGCTCCTTTTTTTGGAAGGACATGGGGCCCTCGCGCGGGTTTCATACGGTGCGTTCGTCATACCTTGGAAAGAGATCATTCGCGCCCTGGTGGTCGTCTGGAGCTCTCTCCTCGTCCCCAAGCTTGTCCTCAAGTTCATCAAAGGCTACCGCATAGAACACGCCTTCGGCCTTTCGCGTGAGACATTCCGCGCCTGGGCCAAGCGCACAACCAAGGCTGAGCTCATCTCCTTCATCTTTTTTCTGACAGTCTTTGGAACGGTCGCGGCGCTTCGTCTTTACGATCCCGAGGGATGGTGGATTTCAAGCTCGGTCCTCGCCATCCTCTTCTTCATCATACTGGGGAAACTGGTACCTAAGCTCATCTTGCCGCTTTTTTATAAGACCGAACCCCTCGAGCAAGAAACACTGATTCAGTGGTTGAAAGAAACGTGCCGGAATACGCACATTCGGCCCCTTCCACTCTTTTCCATCAAGCTGGGCAAGGAGACGCGCAAGGCAAACGCCGCCGTGATGGGGTGGGGAAAAGCACGGCGCATGCTTATTTCGGACACCTTGCTTGAGGGGTTTGAGCTCGATGAAATCAAAACGGTCATGGCCCACGAGCTCGGGCACCACAAGCACCGCGATTTTCTTGTGCAGCTCCTATTTGCGTCATGCGGCACGGCCATGCTCCTTTACATGACGCATAGGCTCCTCACCCTATTCCTATCAGGGGGAGGGCCGCCCACTCCGGCCCGCGAGATCCTTCTCCTCCTTCTCCTGGTGGACATCTTGAGCGTTCTCACCTCACCCCTCATGAATGCCATAAGCCGGGCGCTCGAGCGCCGTGCGGACCGTTTTGCGCTCGCCTTCACCCAAATGCCCCAGGCCATGCGTACGGCGTTTGAGAAGCTGGCCCGGCTCAATATGGCGGATCCCTCGCCCGCCCGATGGCACGTGTGGCTTTTTTATGATCACCCGCCCATCCACGAGCGCATCCAGGCGGCGGTGGAGAGAGAACATGCTTAACTGCCGTCAGCTTGGGTCTTGGGTATTGGGTTTTGGGTTTCTCACGTTGCTCCAAATCCCTGCACTCGACGCGGGTGTTCCGCTCAAGGCACAGCGCGCCCTGCAAAAAAATAACTCCGCGCTCTCTCAACTCGCCGAGGGGAATAAGGAGAGGGCGGTCCAGCTCCTCACAGAGGCACATGAACTCGATCCGCACAATGTGACGATACGGCAAAACCTCGTTAACCTCTACTTAAACAGCGGACTGGACGCCCTCGAGGCCGGCCAGTACGAGTCTGCCCATGAGGATTTCACAAAGGCCCTGGAGATCGCACCCACAAATTTTACTGCCCTCAACGGCCTCGGCCAGGTCCACTATCAGAAGCATGAGCTTGAAGACGCGAAGATCTTCTGGGGCAAAGCACTTGCCCTCAAGCCTGAGGACTCGGAACTGTCGGAAAAACTGGGACAGCTCAACCAGGAAATCAAGATGGACAGCGATTTTAGAACCGTTAAGGCGCCTCATTTTGACATCCGCACGGAAAAGGGAGTCGTGGAAGAAGGCGATCATGAACTGCGCAGGGTACTCAACGATACCTACCGCCATACCAGCCAGGACATGCAATTTTTCACGCAAAGGACGATCATCGTCCTCATTTATTCGCAGGAGGCCTACCACGAGCTCGCCTCGACCCCGCACTGGTCCGGCGGACTGTTCGACGGCAAGATCCGCATCCCCATCCCCGACGAGCGCAGCGGCTGGCCCGGTTTTGAACCCGTCATCCGGCACGAGTTCACTCACGCCCTCATCTGGGAAATCACGCGCGGCGCCTGTCCACCCTGGCTTAATGAGGGCCTCGCTCAATACGAAGAGCGGGGGGGGCGCTTCTCTAAAATGCCTCCGGAATTACTTAAGCTGGTCAGGGAAAATGAAACGCAGGTAATCCCCATGGCGGCGCTCAATAACCCCTTCGCCCGGTGGGAAGATTTAGACCTCATCCGGAGGGGCTACGCCAAGTCTGAATCCCTGGTTCGCTACATCATCCAGCGCTATGGCCTTTGGAAAATACACAATATCCTGGCCCTGCTCGGCAAAGGAGAACCCATGGAGTCTGCAGTGCGCAAAGAGTTAGCCCTGGAACTCAGCGGCCTCGAAGCAGATTGGGTAAAAGCTGTTAAAAGAGGTAAATGACAAAAAGGGGCAGGATTAGGGTGGCAGGGCCCCTCTATGCCAAATGCAACTAAACTTTTATCTTATTGTTAATAAATGAGTAACGTAGTACTAGTACTTCGATAACCAGTCTATAGGTTATACTTTCAGTAGGTAGAGGTAGAGCTCAAAGATCTTATACATAGGTTATCCTCTGAACTGGGTGAAGGTCCGTGCACCCAAACTTTTGGACGTAAGGGGGTGAGACGACATGAAGATGGATGACCTCGTGATAGGAACTCTTATTGGGATCGTTTTAGGCATCCACTACGGAGCAGAACTCGCCACGTATAATGTCTTGTTCGTGGTGTTCCTGGTCCTAGGCGGCCTAAAACTCGTCCTAAAGAAGTAACACCTGAACGTAAGTAAGACAGCAACATGAACGGCTGGGAAGCAGTGTTTCCCAGCCGTTTTTTCTCCTTGCCAAGGCCAACCCTGCATGTTACAATCAAGCCCATGAATTTCAACCTTTTTCACTTCGACAACGAGCGCTTCCACACGATCATGACCGGGGTTGTCATCGGGCTCATGATTACACTAGCCTTCCACATTCTGGCTGCGATATAATCACACCAGCGTTTTCATACAAGGCTTGTCCCAAGTCCCATGTCCAAAATCGGTTGGGCCGTGACTTGGGACATGGAACATGAGACTTACACCAGATGAAACGAGACGACAGTCTCATACCAACTCTAGAAGGTATCGTTGAACACGATCCGCGCTTTAAGCTCGAGGGGTACCTTTTTGTCTTATCCGCGCTTCATTTCACACAGTCCAGGCTTCCAGTACGCAGGCACGTCACGGGAGGTGAACTCCTGGAGGGAATCCGGATCTACGCCCTCGATCAATTTGGACCCCTGGCCCGGGTTGTACTGGAAAACTGGGGAATCTGTGAGACCCTCCACATGGGTCACATGGTATTTAAGCTAGTGGAACACAAGGTGCTTCACCGTACTAATCAAGACTCTCTCGAGGACTTCCGGACCGCCTATGATTTTAAAGAGGCCTTCGACGAAGGCTGGAAATCCACCTTGAAGACCAGCACTCAAGACTTCCTTCCTAAATGAGCCTTAAATCAGATAGTTGGATTCGCGAGCTCGCCCTCACGCAACGCATGATTGAACCTTTTAGTGAGCACGAGAGCCGCCCGGGCATGCTTTCCTACGGACTTTCCAGCTACGGTTATGATATGAGGCTGGCGGATGAATTTGAAATCTATGACGGCGCACCAGAACTTTGCATTGATCCCAAACAGTTTGCGGGCGGCCGCATGCGCAAGGTCCGCACAATGGTTCTGGAAATACCGCCGAATAGTTTTGCCCTCGGCCGCTCCTGGGAATATTTCCGCATCCCGCGGGAAGTCCTCACCCTGTGCCTCGGAAAGTCCTCCTACGCACGGTGCGGAATTATCGTCAACGTCACCCCCTTTGAGCCCGGATGGGAGGGCTACGCCACCCTCTCAATCGTGAATGCAACGCCCTCGCCCGCGCGCGTCTACTCGGGCGAAGGCATTGCACAGGTCATATTTTTGGAAGGCGACGCGCCCTGTCAATTGAGCTATGCCGAGCGCAAGGGGCGCTACCAGGCGACGCAGACCATTCAACATGTTAAAACATAGCGTCCGTGCTTCGTGCTTCGTGCTTCGTGCTTCGCAACAGAGAGGAGGAGAGTTATGACCACCGGGAAAGGTGCCTGCCGTCTTGTTTTTGCACTAATTGTTTCCTTGCCCCTGTGCGCGGCACATATACCGCCGGCCAATGCGGGCGATGCCATGACCAAGCTGGGCCGTGGGGTCGCCAACATCGGGGGAAGCTGGTTGGAGCTGGTTCACCAAACTCAACATACGTATGAACAGGACGGGGCGCTCGCGGGCGCCACGACCGGTGTCGTCAAAGGCGTCTTTATGACTGCCTATCGGGCCATCGTGGGCGTATACGAAACGGCCACGTTTCTCGTACCGGTGCCCCCCGACTACCAGCCCATTATCTATCCAGAATATGTCCCCCTCCGGACTGGCTATACCCAGCCTGAAGGCCGCGGACCGCAGCCGAGCGGTTACTAGCCTATGTCCCTTTTCACCCAGAGAAAAGAAGAGCGGCGCCAGCCCATACTCTGCCCGAAATGCAGCACCCAGATGATCTGCATGAACCTATACGATAGAAAAGAGAACACGACCTTTGTATGGTACGTCTGCCCGCGCCGGGAAGGGGAGACAGGATGCGGTTACCTTGAAGCCGTCAAGCTGCAGGAATACCGTCCGCCCGCATGAATTCCATCCGGAATAGGGCGGTATTTCTTTTTCTAATTTTCACCCTGACAGGCTGTGGCGCGAGGTTCGAGGTAGTCCAGCTGGAGAAGGCCGCGCGGGGGCCGCGGCCGCTCTCCTCGGACATCCAGGTTATGGCAGGGGAGCCGGAGCAGACCTTCACCGAGATTGCCCTCTTGGAAGTCAAAAAGCGCGGGTGGATCCCGTTTCTGCCGCCGCCCAGCTACGCACTGCACTCCCTTTTGAAAAGAAAGGCCGCCGAACTCGGCGCAGATGCCGTCATCCGGGTGGAATACGAACAGGATAATCTCAAGAGTACTACCACCGCGGTTGGGACAGCCGTTCATTTCGGTGCAGGCGAAGAGCCAGCGTCCAGTGACCTCATGACCCCCCAGCCAACCGAGGCAGGTGAGACAGATGGTTAAGTGGGAATATAAAGTCGTTAAGTGTTCGGGGACGCTCGCGCTGGGCGGGGAGTTCGTGCTGGCTGTGGAACGCGAACTCAACAAGCACGGCTCCGAAGGCTGGGAAATGCATGACATGAAGGTGCAGGATTCAAAGGACCCCGGGGGCAAATACGCCCTTCTGATTTTGAAACGCATGTCCAAATAGCGAGATTCGTCCATGACCGAACTTAAAATTCATGCCCTGTTGGAAGAAGTCAAAAAGAAAGACGCCTCGGATCTCCACCTGGCCGCAGGCCTGCCGCCGATGCTCCGGATCTACGGGAAATTAAAGCCGCTGGGTGACGCCATCCTGACGAGCGATGACATCCGCAGACTCACGAGCGAAGTCCTGACCCCCGAACAGAAAAAAGAGCTGGAGGAGATGCACGAAATCGACGTTTGCGTGGAGGTTGCCGGCGTGGCGCGCTTTCGACTCAATTCCTTCTACGAGCGAAACGGGACCGGCACGGTCATGCGCCTCATCCCCTTCGAAATCCGCACGCTTTCCGACCTTGGGCTCCCGGCCGTGGTCGGAGAATTGAGCGAAACGGAGCGGGGCTTCATCATCGTTACGGGACCGACTGGGAGCGGCAAATCGACTACGCTGGCCGCCCTGGTGGACAAGATCAATTCCGAAAGGGAAGGCCACATCATCACGATCGAAGACCCGATCGAATATGTCCACAAGCATAAAAAATGCATCGTCCAGCAAAGGCAGGTAGGTCCTCATACCCACTCCTTCGCCATGGCCTTAAGAAGCGCCCTGCGTGAAGATCCGGATGTGATCCTTGTGGGGGAGTGCCGGGACCTGGAGACCATGCAGATGGCCGTAACCGCAGCGGAGACCGGACACCTGGTGTTTACGACACTCCATACCGGCGGCGCCGTCCAGACCATCGACCGGATTATCGACATCTTCCCGCCGCACCAACAGGCCCAGGTGCGGACACAGCTCTCCGAGGCCCTGGTGGCGGTGATCTCCCAAATCCTCATCCCGCGTATGGATGGAAAAGGCCTGGTGGCCGCCTGCGAAATCCTGCGCACGAACGCCGCCGTCCGGAACTTGATCCGCGAAGGCAAGACTTACCAGATTGTTTCCGCCATTCAAGCAGGCGGGACGGAGGGCATGCAGACCCTGGAGGCGGCGTTAACCAAACTGCAGCGCGAGGGAAGGATCACTCCCGATGAAGTGCGCAAGCACATTACCCCCGCGCGAATTTCTAAGCCGTAGGGTGAGGGCATGTTGACCAATATCCTGCTGACCACCATCTGTCTCTTCCTACTGCTCATCTTCTGGACATATCGCCAGGATGAAAAGCGGAAAATGCGGGCGCGGCAGCCCACCGGCCAGGTGGATTCGGTATGGGATGGGGCCGAACGACGCCGGCACGCGCGCCTGAAGACGAACCTCGCCATCGCCTACCGGGTGGACGGCGAGGGGCCTGCGCCGATTCAAAAATCACGCACCAAAAATATCTCCAAGGGCGGCCTATGTCTCGTCATGAGCGAGAAACTGACCCGCGATACCCGCATCAAACTGGACATCGAAATCCCCGGCGGGGGCCAGCCTTACCAGGCGCTGGGCCTCGTGCGCCGCTGCAGGGAACGAGAATCCCAGGACGGCAAACGGCTTTTTGAAATCGGTATTCGCTTCCTCGACCTGGCGGAGGACGACTGGAAAAAAATCTTAGGTCACGTCCTGAAAAGCGCGCCGGACACTTCCCAGAAACTGGCCGTTTTTTTGGCGGCACTCATTTTAAGCGGTTTTTTTCTGGAGCCGGTGAGCGCCGAATATCTTCAGGGGGGTGTGGGCGGACAGCAAGGCGTTAGCCGCACGAGAAGGGAGCGGCTTGCGCGGCGGGCCCAGCGCGAGAGCCAGGAAAAAAGCCTCGAAGAAGGTCTGCAACGAGAACTGGAGGAATACTCCCGCCAGCGAGAGGAACGGGAAAGACGCATCAAAGAGGCGGGTTGGTTTGAGCAGGCGGAGGCGCACTTCGCCCGGCAGGATTTTGACCAGGCATACAAACTGTACACCCTGCTTCAGACACCCACAGTCGACCGTGTCCTTAAGGAACGGGCTCTGGAACGCATCCAGGAACTCAAGGAAAACTCCGCCTTCCAAACCATCATCCAGGAAGAGCGCAAGCAAAAGGCCATTGAGGACTTGTCCTCTGAAGACCGAGTCATCCGCCTGAATGCATTAAAACAGCTGGGCGAACTGGGCGATACCCAATCCGCAGAAGTCCTGGTAGCCACGTTGACCGACCCCGATCCTTTCGTGCGCCGAGTAGCCGCCTGGGCCTTGGGCCGGATCGGTGACCCCTCGGGCGTGCCTCCCTTGATCAGCGCCCTCCATGACGAACACGAATGGATTCGCCAGGAGGCCCATGGGGCGCTCGTCCAAATTACAGGCCGCGATCTGGGCGCCGAGCCTCAAGCCTGGGTGGAGTGGTGGCGTTCTTTTGATGCAAGTCGCCCGGCCGGTGATACCCAGGGCTCCTGATGAGTCTTGCCCTGCCGCTTACACACCTTAAAGCAGGTAAACGCAATCTCGCCCGCCTCATCACCTACCTGGAAAACGGGCAAGCCCCTCGCACCATCTTGTCCGCGCTGGACGCGGCCCGAAAGAAAAGCCTTCTCATCGGGATCACGGGTGCGGCCGGCGCCGGGAAAAGCACGCTTTCAGCCCACCTCATTCAGCACTTAAGAAGACCTCGGCAAAAAATCGCATTTATCGGCTGTGACCCTTCCAGTCCTTATTCGGGCGGCGCCTTTCTGGGTGACCGCGTCCGTTTGGGCGCGCTGCGGGATGAGAACCTGTTCGTGCGCAGCATGGCCACCCGAGGCGCTCCGGGAGGGATCGCCCGCGCCACCCCGGCCGCTTGCGGGGCCCTTGCCCTGGCGGGATATAACCCCATCATCATAGAGTCCGTAGGCGCCGGGCAGCTGGACGTGGCGATCAAGCGCTGGGTGGATTTGGCCGTGGTCGTCCTGGCCCCTGATCACGCGGATTCCATTCAGCTCGCCAAGGCGGGTCTTTTGGAGATCGCTGACCTTTTCGTTCTAAACAAGATGGATCATCCTCACTCCCGTCGGGCCGAGCAGAACCTCAAGTCCCACCTCTCCCTAAACCGCAACACGATCGAGATCCCGGTGTTTCGAACAGTCGCGACGCGCGGCTCGGGGGTGCGCGAACTCGCCCGGTGGATTCAAGACAGGTTCGACTCACAATGAGCGGGCAATGAAAAAGAGGATCTACACCGCTCGCGACATTCGGGGTCTCAAGCCCAGGCGGGATCTCGGGGTTCCAGGCACGTTTCCGTACACACGCGCGATCCGCGCGGACCTTTACGAAAACCGGTTTTGGACCATGCGCCTTTTTTCGGGCTTTGGCCTCCCGGATGAGACGAACCGGCGTTTTCACTACCTGCTCAAACAGGGAGAAACGGGCCTCTCCGTCGCTTTTGATCTTCCCACGCTCCTGGGTTATGACTCCGACGACCCGCAGGCGGAAGGGGAGGTGGGCCGCTGCGGGGTGGCGATTGATTCTTTAGAGGACATGGAGCTTCTATTTTCCAAGATCCACCTGGATCAGGTCTCGACCTCCATGACTATCAACGGCCCCGCGGCCATCCTCTATGCCATGTATCTGGCCTGCGCCAAAAAAAAGGGGGTACCCTGGTCCAAGATACGGGGCACCCTCCAAAACGATTGTCTTAAAGAATACATCGCCCAGAATACGTGGACGTTTCCGCCCGTCCCGGCGCTCCGGCTCATTACGGATATCTTCGCCTTTTCCGCCCGGCATGTTCCCAAGTTTAATACGATCTCGATTTCCGGGTATCATATCCGCGAGGCGGGGGCCACGGCGGCACAGGAGCTTGGCTTCACGCTGGCCAACGGGTTTACCTATGTCGAGGCCGGCATCCGGGCAGGACTGGCTGTAGATGCCTTTGCCCCAAGGCTTTCGTTTTTTTTCAACTCCCATCTCAATTTCTTCGAGGAGATCGCCAAGTACCGCGCCGCAAGGAAGCTGTGGGCGCAAACAATGAAAAGACGATTCAAAGCGCGCGAGGAGCAGTCACTCAAGCTCAGGTTTCATACCCAGACAGCAGGCTGCACCCTCACGCGCCAACAGCCTTACAACAATATCGTCCGGACCGCCTACCAGGCCCTGGCGGCTGTGCTAGGCGGGACGCAATCTCTGCACACCAACTCCCTCGATGAAACCTTCAGCCTCCCGTCAGACGAGACGGCCAAGCTCGCCCTCCGGACCCAGCAGATCCTGGCTCACGAAACAGGCGTGACCCAGGTCGTAGACCCGCTCGGGGGATCCTATTACGTCGAGGCACTCACCGCAGGGCTTGAGCACCAGGCCCGCGAGATCCTCAACGAAATCCGCCGTGAGGGAGGGGTTCTCGCCTGCATAGAGTCAGGCTGGTTCCAGCGCGAAATCGCCCGCTCTGCCTACGCGGAGCAAATGGCCATCGAGAGGCGCGAGAAGATCGTGGTGGGCGTGAACGCATACGCGGAGCCCGACGAGAAATCCGCACTCCATATTCTTGAGGTTAGCCCGGCGATCGAACAAAAGCAGTGCCGCCGGCTTAAGGGGCTCAAAAAGAAGCGCTCGGCGCGCAGGGTTCAGAGGGCACTGGACAGGCTTCAAGAGCGAGCCGAGTCCCAGCAGAATTTGATGCCGTCGCTCGTAGAGGCCGCTTTATCCAACGCAACCCTGGGAGAGATGACGAGGACCCTGAAGGGAGTATTCGGCGAATATGAGCCTCCGACTGTCCTATAGCAAGAAACGCAGGATTCCTCCCCGCATTCTCGTGGCCAAGCTGGGACTCGACGGGCACGACAGGGGCATTAAGATCATCGCCCATGCCCTGCGCGACGCAGGGTATGAAGTGATCTATACGGGTCTGTTCCAGACCCCCGAAGTCGTGGCCCAGGCCGCCGTCGAAGAGGATGTCCGTATCGTGGCCGTCAGCATCCTTTCAGGGGCCCATAAGGTTCTGCTGCCCAAGGTGGTAAAACTCCTGAAGAAGAAGGGGGCGCGGGACGTCCAGGTCATCGGGGGCGGAATCATATCTGCCAAAGACGCGGAGCGGCTAAAAAAGCAGGGGATTGCGCGCGTCTTCGGGCCGGGGACTCCCGTCCAAGAAATCATCTCGTTTCTGGACCGGGAACTGGAACGCTCATGATAGATCCAAACCGTGCTTCGTGCTTCGTGCCTCGTGCTTCGTGGATCGTTCGTAAATGATCGTCCTAACCCAAGAGCAAAAGACGGCCATCGAACGTGAGGCACGGCAGCACTATCCGAATGAGTGCTGCGGTATACTCGCTGGGCACATTCAGGGACGAGACAAATGTATACAGGACATTTACCCTGTCAGTAATATCAATCAGGAGCGCTCCGTAGATCGTTATAACATCGATCCAAAGGAATTTCTCGCGGTCTCCAAAAGGATAGAATCCCTGGGCCAGTCGCTCGTCGGAATCTACCATTCCCACCCGGACCATCCCGACCGGCCTTCGGAATTCGACCGGGGGCACGCATGGGAAGTGTACTCCTACATCATCGTCGGAATTGAGCAGGGAAAAAAAGTCTCCATGCGCTCTTTCGCCCTAGACCCAAACAGGCAGTTTCAAGAAGAAGAGATCAAGATCGTCAAGCCATGAAGCCTTTTTCCCTTCTCATCCCAGACACGGCCTTCAAACATCCCGCAGGGCGCATCCGAACCGGATTTTACTCGGACGTCTATTTTTCCAGAACCCAAAAAATACTCGAGCGCGAGGGGCGCCGGGCGCGGGTCGTCATGCAGATCTTCTGCAAGGAGCATGCCCTTCTGTGCGGGGTCCAGGAGGTCCTGGCCCTTTTAAAACAACAGAAACCCACAGGAGCGCCGCTCAAGGTGCGCGCCCTTAAAGATGGAACGGGAATCCGTCCCTGGGAAACGGTGCTGACCCTGGAAGGGGAATACCGCGACTTTTGCACGCTGGAGACCCTCATCTTAGGGATCCTCACACGAAGAACCAGTATCGCGACACAAATGCGGCGCTTGGTCCAGGCCGCCTCTCCGAAAGGAGTCATCTATTTTGGGGCCCGCTTCGATCATTATCTCATGCAGGAAGGGGACGGCTATGCGGTCCGCGTCGGCGGGGCCCTCGCCTCCTCCACTCCTGCCACAGAATATTGGTTCGGAAGGGAAGGTACAGGAACTATTCCGCACGGCCTGATCGCCGCCTTTCAGGGTGATACCACTGCTGCCGCACTTGCCTTTGACCGGCACATCGTTTCGAAGATCAAAAGGATCGTACTCGTGGATTTTGACAACGACTGTGTGGGCACCGCCCTGGCCACCGCCCGTGTGTTGGGAAGGAAATTATGGGGCGTTCGACTCGACACCGCAGAGAATCTGACGGACCGCGCGATCACGCGGGCAAGGTCCCGCCATCGCGGGGTCTCGCCGCTCCTCATACGTCTGGTGCGCAGGGCCCTGGACCGCGCCGGGTTTGCGCGGGTGAAAATTATCGTGAGCGGGGGGTTTAATGAAACTCGTATCCGGGACTTTGTACGGCGCAAAGTCCCCTTCGACCTCGTAGGTGTGGGCTCGAACGTCCATCGTTTCCGTGTCGACTTTACCGCTGATGTCGTGAGTGTAAATGGCCGCCCGTGCGCCAAGGTGGGGCGCCGCTTTCGACCGAACCCAAGGCTCAAACGGGTGGACGTGTGAAGCTGCGCACGTGCCGCCGGGTTTGGCAGGGGAGGGTCTTCACGGTTGAACAGGCGGAATTTGAAATGGCGAGAGGCGCCCGAAAGCTGGACATCGTGCGGCACGGCGGGGCCAGCGTCATCCTGTCTGTGCTCAAGCGCAATCGGATCTTGCTCATCCGCCAGGCGCGCCCTGCCGTGGGAAGGGTTATCTGGGAACTTCCGGCCGGTACCATTGGGAGAGGGGAAAGCCCCTTGGCCTGCGCCCGCCGCGAGCTCGCCGAGGAGACCGGCTGGCGAGCCGGAAGAATCAAACACCTGATCTCATTCTTTCCCAGCCCTGGATTTTGTGACGAGAAGATGCATGTCTTCGTCGCCACACAACTAAGTTTCGTCGGCCAAAGACTCGAACCTGACGAGGAGCTTACGGTCCGAACCGTGACTTTAAAACAAGTGCTGGACATGATCCAAAAAGGCCTGATCCACGACGCGAAGACCATCGTTGCTCTACTGGTCTGGCAGCTTAATCGTAAAAAACACGGCCGTGACTCGTAATCCGTGACCCGTGACCCGTGAATTGTGAACTGCGGTATATCTACTTATGCTAGCGACGAGCGACGAGCGACGAGCGACAAACGTGCCAATAATCACGCTGCTCACAGACTTCGGCACTAAAGATTCCTACGTAGCCCAAATGCAGGGAGTGATCTTAAGCGCCCTGCCGGAGGCGCGCATCGTTCATCTGGGACATGAAATCCCGCCGCAGAACGTCCGCAAGGCCGGTCTCTTCCTGCTGGCGGCCTATGGGTATTATCCGGCGGGGACCCTGCATGTGGTGGTCGTCGACCCCGGCGTGGGAACCGGACGTAAAATTCTAGCCATCGAAACAAGCCGCTACCGCTTCCTTGTACCCGATAACGGCCTCATCGGCCCTGTGCTGGAAAATGAAAAACTTGTCCGCGCTGTGACGGTAACCAAGCGCAAGCTTTTCCGGGAACCCGTCAGCACCACCTTTCATGGGCGGGATTGCTTTGCCCCCGCAGCCGCGCATTGGGTGAAGCACGGTTCACTCCGCGGTCTGGGACCCGCCATTCCCTCCTCTATGATAAAGCGGGAGAAGCTCTTTTCAGCCGTCGAGGCAACCCCCCACGGTCTTCAGGGTCTCGTGATGGATCACGATACTTTCGGAAACCTCATCACGAATATCCACCGCAGTGACCTGGCTAGGCTGGGAAAAACGCGTAAACTCAAAACGGAGGTGCTTGGACATGCCATCCCAGGTCTTTCAACAACGTACGCCGACGGCAAATCCGGCGAACCCATCGCGCTGATTGGAAGTCTTGGCTTCGTGGAGATCGCCGTCAACCGGGGGAGCGCGCTTAAAGTTCTTACAGGGAAGACGACTTTCCCCGCGCGCACGATTCGAGTTCGGATAAAATAGATTCGTTTGTTCGCGAGAGACTCTAACAATTTATATAAAGCGAGGTGAACATGCCGCCAGAGGAAATGAAGGACGAAAAGAAGGACGAAAAGAAAGAAGAAAAGCCGCTGAAACCAGCCGCAAAACAAGAAGAAAAACCAAAAGAGGAGATGGCGAGGCAGACCAATTGCCCGAACGACAACAAGCCTCTCAAAGGGGCCAAGCTCTATTACCGCAATGGAAACCATTTTTGCTCCAAGGGCTGCTTCAAGGCCTGGCAGGCCAAGCAGGGCGAGGCCCCACAGGTTCAAGGCGCCCCGCAGGTCGCTTCCCAAGGTGCTGCGAAGACAGATAACCCTGCGTAAGGGCTGGGCATGGACGGCCTTGAGCGCCCTGATCCTGACGGGGGCAGCCCGCTTGGGTTTCGGAGATGACCTTTGGAAACGATTTGAATTCCTGGACAGCGGGGTTTTCGAGACCTGGCATGAACGGGTCATGAAGGGGAAAGTCCAGTACTCAATCGACGCCCAAGACGGGGTCCGGTTTCTGCGCGCAACCAGCGTGCAGACGGCGTCGGCCCTCGTCCTGCCCCTTAAATTCTCCGTCCAGGAATATCCGCGTCTTTCCTGGGAGTGGGAGGTGATGCGTTTCCCTGAAAAAACCACCGAGATCAGCAAGGAGAACGATGACTACGGGGCCCGCGTCTATGTCATCTTCACCGGCTTTCCGCTCTTTAACGCCAAGTGCATCGAATACATCTGGGACGAGAAAATGCCGGAGGGGATGGTCTTCACGAGCCCCTGGAAGGAAAACATCCGCTTCATCGTGGCGCAAAGCGGCGCAGGGGGACAGGGCTGGGTCCGAGAGGAGCGGAACGTCCACGAAGATTATGTGAAGGCTTTCGGTGAAGAGCCCAAGAGAAAGATTTGGGGCCTTGCCCTCATGTCAGACTCGGACAACACCCGGTCGAGCGCAGAGGCCTGGTTTCGCACCATTGAGATCAGGAAGGGGCCGTGAGCGAAGCTGACTGTATCTTCTGTAAAATCGCCAAGGGTGAAATCCCTGCCAAAAAAATTTGGGAGGATGACGACTGCCTGGCCTTTCTGGACATCAATCCCCAGGCCCCTCAACATATCATCCTCATCCCGCGCCGCCATATCGAAACAATCGCCCAAACCCAGGAGGGAGACCAAGCCCTTCTGGGATCCCTTCTTTTGGCCGCAAAAAGTATAGCCAGAGACGAGAAACTGGAAAGGCCGGGTTACCGTCTCGTCATAAACTGCGGTCCCGGCGGCGGGCAGACCGTCTATCACATCCACGTGCACATCCTGGGCGGGCGTCCCATGAAATGGCCGCCGGGGTAGATACCGGAATCAACAGGTTTGTCGCTAGTCGCTAGCAACTAGTCGCTAGCAAACAAAAACTTCGTCTGTTGAAAGTAAATGATTCATGTTACAAGCGACCAGCGATTGCTTTTATGCTAGCGACCAGCGACCAGCGACTAGCGACTGACGTGAAGGCTTTTCTCGATAGTATTTACCGGCGCCTGCATCAGTATTACGGACCCCAGCACTGGTGGCCGGCGGACACCCCTTTTGAAGTCATGGTCGGCGCCATTCTCACACAGGGCACCGCCTGGAGAAACGTGGAGCGGGCCCTGGTGAATCTTAAACACGAGCGCGTACTCAACGCAGAGCGCCTGGGTAAAGTACCCCCAAGAAGGCTGGCCCGCCTCATCCGGCCGGCGGGTTACTTTAACGTGAAGGCACGTAGGCTGCACCACTTTCTGGACTATTTCCGTCGCCTGCACGGCTTAAAGATAATATCCATGCAAAAAGCGTCCCTTCATAATTTGAGGAGCGAACTCTTGTCCGTGAGCGGCATCGGAAAGGAAACCGCCGACAGCATCCTGCTCTACTCGCTCAATAAACCCATTTTTGTAGTAGATGCCTATACCCGGAGAATCCTTTCCCGTCACCATGCCGTGCATCCTGACGCCGGCTACGATACAATCCAAAACCTCTTTCACCGCAACGTCAAGCGCCGGACCGCCTTGTACAACGAATTTCACGCGCTTTTTGTGCACCTGGGCAAGGATTATTGCAGGAAGATGCCCGATTGCAGGAGTTGTCCCCTGAATTACCTCAATAACGACCCCCTAACCCGCTACGAAGGGCCCAAAATGCAGTCGCTGGTCGCTGGTCGCTAGTCGCTGGCACATGGAAGCCATGAAGCACCCTCGCCTGTCCATCCTGGCATGGTCGCTGTACGATTTCGCGAATACGATCTTCGCGATGAATGTGGTCAGCTACAACTTCGCGCTCTGGATCACAGATACGCATGGAACCGATGACCTCGCCTATAGCCTTGCCCTTTCCATCTCCACTGCGGTCGTTGCCCTCGCCGTGCCCCTCTTGGGCGCCATTTCCGACCGCTACGACCGGCGGATGCCTTACCTTCGGGGTTACACGTTGGGCTGCGTTCTTTTTACCATGCTTCTCGGTACGGTCAAGCACGCATCCACGGCTCTCATCTTCTTTTCGATAGCGAATGCCTGCTTCCAAATATCCAATATATTCTATAATGCCCTTATCCCTCAAATATCAACTAAGGGAAGGATGGGCCGCATGTCGGGTATCGGCACAGGCACCGGCTATATCGGCGCCATCATAGGGCTTATCATCGTCAAGCCGTTTAAAGACGTGGGCGGGTACCAAGCCGCTTTCATTCCCACAGCCCTATGCCTTCTCCTTTTTGCCCTGCCCTGCCTCATCCTCATCCGCGATCCCTCCTCGGGCCCGGCCCGTGTCACCCCGCGCGACTTTGTGCGCGGCTGGAAAAAGGTGAGCCAGACCTTCCGGGATGCGCGCAAATATTCCAGTTTCTTTCTGCTCCTTTTGTCCAGTTTCCTGGTCTTGAATGCCATCAATACCATTATTGCGTTTATGTCCGTGTACGCCCAGAAGGTGGTGGGATTTACCGATGAGAATATTTTCTTCTTTATGATTATTTGCACCCTGTTTGCCGTCGTGGCAAGCTTTGTCTTTGGGTTCGTGTCTGACCGCCTGGGCGCACTCCGCACGCTCAAATGGACCCTGGGCGTCTGGATCCTCGCCGTGGTGGGCGGCATCTTTGCCACAACCCAGGCGGCCCTCTGGATGATCGGGCCCCTCGTGGGAATCGCCTTAGCCGGCACCTGGGTCACATCGCGGGTGGTAGTCGCCGAGCTCGCCCCGCGCAGAAAGACGGGGGAGTTCTTCGGCCTCTTCGGCCTTGCCGGCCGCTTCTCAGCCATTCTGGGGCCTCTCGTTTGGGGTGTAACCACATGGCTTTTTAGCTCCCTGGGGGTTATGCGCTACCGCATTGCCCTGGGCGCCATGCTCGTGTTTATTCTCCTGGGGCTAAGAATTTTAAGAAGGGTACGTATGCCAGAGGTAGAAAATACGAGGTGATAATCTTAACCATTTGCGTTTTGCATAATTGTGTGCTATAGTCGTTGTAGAGATTAATCGTTCCTTACATATTGTAACCTGTTAAAGGCAAACCACTTGTGAGGGTGGGACGCAAAGCCGAGGATCCATGTAGCGGGTTGCGTGGAGAGTGAAGCGTGATGCGTATACAGATTTCGCACCACGCACCACGCACGACACACCACGGTCGATAAGATACGTGGGCATGGACAGCCTGGTTGCCGGGTTAAAAATTTCACAAGTTCTCTAACCCCATCCTCCAAAATGGGGTTTTTTAATGATTCTCGAGGGAGGTGAAAGATTATGGAACCCAATATGCTAAACGATGATAAGGACCTGCACCGCGTGATTACCCTTTTGAATAGAGAGCAGATCGACTACCTCGACAAGATTGGAAAAGACGCGCTCTTCTCAAGCGGAATCAAGCTCTCCAGGACCAAGATCATCTCCGCGATGGTGGACGCGTTCCGCAAGGCCGGTGTCGGCGGTCAGGGCATCAAGACCAAGGACGAATTCCAAGAAAAACTTTTACACTCCTTGGGTCTGGACACACACCAGGCCAAAAAGGCCTGCTAGACTGTTTCGTACAACCTTCTAGACATGAGAGGGGGTGGTATTCAAAATGAAGAGCGCTATCGTCAAGGGAGTTTTGGTGGCGTTTGTAACTGCGATCATCGTGAGTGCGGCTGGCGTTTCCTATGCCGATGACACTTTGAACGGGATGGGAAACAAACTGCGCCGCGGCATTGTGAACGCAGCGAGCGGTTGGGTGGAGCTTCCCAAAGGCATCTACGATGAGTCCAAGGCCCATGATCCGGCCACAGGGCTCATCTGGGGCAGCATCAAGGGAAGCGGCCTGACAGTGTTAAGGACGGGTGGCGGCGCATATGATACGGGAACCTTCCTGTTCCCCGTGCCGAAAGACTACAAGCCCGTGATGGAGCCTGAGACATTATTTTGATGCGCAAGTGCGCATCAAAATCGGGACATGTGCCGGTATCAAGACAGTTTCTTCAGCGGCACGTGTCCCGCCGGGGAAGAGGGTAATCTCCGGGTATCGGGCAAACAAGTTACAGCAAAAGGGATGCGCAGAGGGAGTCGCATCCCTTTGTGTTTCTCGCCCTATGCATAACTTTAGCGAGAAACACAAACGGGACATGTGCCGGTATCAAGACAGTTTCTTTGTCGGCACGTGTCCCGCACACGGGCCCTCTCTCTGACTGAAGCGAGAAACACAAACGGGACATGTGCCGGTATCCAGACAGTTTCTTTGGCGGCACGTGTCCCGCCGACTAATTTGATGGATTCCTCCTAAACGCAGCGATAAAAAACCCTTCCATCTCGTGCGTAGGCAGGATACGAACCGCCTTCTCAACGGTGGGATGAAATGTCTTGCCCTCCCAACCCTTGAGCCCCCGCATCCAATTGGGGAAGGGAAGTTTCAGGTCCTCGAGCTCCACCTCTCCATTCATTCTAGTAATCACCTTATCCAGCACCCCCTCATTCTCTTCAGGGGCGTAGGTACACGTAGAGTAAACAAGCCTCCCGCCCGCCTTGAGGGCCTTGAGGCCCGAAAAGAGAAGCCGGGTCTGCTTGCGCGCCATCTCCCGCACCTTGGCAGGCTTCCAAAAGCGGTACGTTCTCGGCTCATTCGTATCAAACCTCCCCTCTGCCGAGCAGGGGGCATCCACCAACACCCGGTCAAAACGTCCCGGAAACTTGCGCCCCAGACCTTCTCCATATGCGCACATGAGGCTCACGTTGCGGGCGCCCATGAGTTCCACATTGGCTTTGAGTTTAAAAAACCGCACCCTGTTGTTGTCATTAGCAAGGATACCGCCCTCACCGCCCATGAGGGCCGCCAACTGCGTTGTTTTACTCCCCGGAGCGGCTGTCAAATCCAGCACATCCTCGCCGGGTTTTGGGTCCAAGATTAAGGCAGGAACCATGCTGGAGAGCCCCTGGATGTACAACCTGCCCTCTTGATAGGCAGGAGCCCTCTGCAGGTCTCGCGTAAGCTCCTGCGGCAGGATAAAGGCATCCGGGTACCAAGAAACCCTGCCCAAATGAAATCCCTGCGACTTCAGCTCCTCACGGAGCCTTTCGGGAGTTTCTTTTAACCTGTTTGCACGGAAGGTGAGGGGCCTTTCGGAGGCGAATAGCCTGACGCTAGCCTCGTAACGGCCCCGAGGAAAGATCTCCCGAAGACGATCTAAAAACAGGGGGGGTAGGCTATGGCTACTTTTGTGCATATATATAAACGCACATTTGACTTACTAAGATCTTCTTTCTGCAAAAAAAGTTTGCTCGACATTTGGTATCACTGCAAACCGTGTGGCATACTTCATAGGTTTATATGATAGCTCAAGCCGGTGCTCAAATGCTAAGAAAGTTGAAGATCGTTGTTATAGCGGTAACGCTCATACTCCCACAGGGGGGGCTCCATACATGGGCGGGGGATGTGACGGGCGAACCGATGGCTCTCGTCCGCGATCTCCCCGTACAGGATCTGAACCAGGCATCCGGCTTTATTGGGCTCGATGCGGCGCTTTTTTCAGACCAAGAGTATTCTATCGTTAATAACCTGGCCTCGTCCCCTCTGGGAGACCAGATGTTCTTCTATGCACGCAACCCAAAGTGGTCCAGCCCCACCCCGGGCATACCCGTCCTCAACAAGACGCTTCGGGCCTTCGGCCAAATCCCGGGGATGAAAAGGGAGCTATCCGTGGTATTCGTATCCGACAAAACCTTCTATGACGACCTGCCCAAGAAAAAGCGCCTCATGGCCCGTCTTTTAAAGCCCATCGCGATCGGGCCGCTTAAAAGGGTATTCATCATCCCCGCACAGGATCTGCCACGCGATTTGATACCCGTCATAGCCTTTGAACTCCTCCGTACGCAGGGCGATCTCTCTCACGTCAATCCCTCCATCCGCCTGGCCCTTCAGCACCTGAAGGCTGTTGAGAGCTAAATCTCTTCCGACTTGTCCCATCCCTCAAGCCGTATTATAATCTCCCCATTGAGTCGGTTTTACCTGGGGAGAAACCGTCATGAAGCAGGGAGCTATCTGGATACTTCTCGCCGCGCTAACCCTAATGGCCGCCGGCTGCGGGGAGACCGTCAGGGGGGCAGGTAACGATGTGCGCAGGATGGGGAGGGGATTCAAAACCATCTTCGTCTCTGACTAAACGGCAGGATATAAGGCAGTAGTGAGGCATGGCTCGCGACAATTCCTTTGACATCGAGAGCGTCGTTGACCTGCAGGAGGTCGACAACGGGGTCAATCAGGCACACAAAGAAATCGCCAACCGGTTTGACTTCAAGGGTTCGGATACTACCCTCACGTTTGATCGCGAGCAAAAAACACTCATCCTGGAATCTGAGGACGAATTTAAAGTAAAAAGCGCGGTGGACATCCTGCTCACCCGGCTTGCCAAGAGGGGGGTTTCGCCGAAATCCCTTATCCTGGATGAACCGGAATCTGCGCCAGGAGGGCGCGCAAAACAGAAGGCCACGATCCAGCAGGGGATCTCCAAAGAGAAGGCGCAGGAGATCAACGTGTTCATCAAGAGCCTAAAGCTCAAAGTGCAGGTCCAAATTCAAGAAGACAAGATGCGGGTATTCGGCCGCAGTAGAGACGAATTGCAGCTCGTCATTAATGCATTGAAGGAAAAAGAGTTAAGTATTCCTCTTACCTTTACAAACTACCGTTAAGGGATGGTATACTTATAAAGCCCCCAAGGACAGGGGGCTTTTACTTCGCTTATCGAAGTAAAAGGACGAGCAACTTTAAGGAGAATTTATGGGAGCAAGATCTCGAATTCGTAACTCCAATCACCTGCAACGCGCGATCGGAGTCATGGGCTCGGGCGACGGGATCATCTCCAGAGCCAACCGTCTGAAAGCCCAGCGCGTGGGCGCCGCCATTGCCAAGGCGGGCTTCATCCTCGCCACCGGAGGTTGCAGCGGGCTCCCGTATGACGCGGCGCGTGGGGCCTACGAGGCCGGCGGTTTCGTTATTGGGATCTCGCCCGCCATCAATTACTTTGAGCACGTACAGCGCTATCATTTTCCAACCAAGTTCTATCACCTCCTCATCTATTCGGGGATGGGCTTTATCGAGCGGGATGTCTTAAACATCCGCACGAGCGAGGCCATCATCACCATAGCCGGCCGGTCCGGAACCCTGAACGAGTTCTCTATCGCCTATGACGAGGGCAAGAACATCGGGGTCCTCACCAAGACGGGGGGGGTGAGCGATCAAATCCAGGACATGGCGCAAGGTTTCGTCCGCTCCGGCAAGAGAACAGAGACGCAGATTGTCTACGATTCGGACCCTGAAAAACTAGTCCAAAAGCTCATCAGCTCGCTTGAGATCAAACGTCCGTACTGGCCTAAGCTGAGGTAAAAGAAACAGACACGCATGTGTGTCTGCTATTTTTTTCCATTGACAACCTAACATATGTTAGGTATCCTAGGAGCGCCATGGAACAGCTGACGGCAAGACAAGGCGAGATCTTAGGCTTCATACGGGCCTTCATAGACCGGCACGGTTATCCTCCCACCGTGCGGGAGATCGGCCGGCATTTCAGGATTCAGTCCAGCAGCGTGTTTGACCACTTAGAGGCCCTGAAAAGAAAGGGGCATCTCGAAAAGCAAGGCTTTAAGCCGCGCGCCCTGCGCATCCGGGACGATCGGGGGGTCGAAGGGCCCGTTACATACAGCGAAGAGGAATCGGTCCTGGTTCCCATCGTGGGGCGCGTGGCGGCGGGCCTTCCCATCCTGGCCGAGGAAAACATCGAGGAGCGCGTGCCCCTCCCGCAGCGGCTGGTGCGGCATAAAAACTCCTTCCTCCTGCGCGTGCAGGGAGACAGCATGACCGGCTCCGGCATCCTGGATGGAGACCACGTCATCGTGCGCCCCCAGGCCTGGGCCAACCACGGAGACATCGTGGTGGTGCGCATGGAAGACGAGGCCACCGTCAAAAAACTCGACATGTCCCGCGACAAAATCTTCCTCGTGCCCACCAACCCCGCCTACAAGCCCATGCCCGCCAAACCGAACACCCTCATCCTCGGAAAAGTGGTGGGGCTGATTAGGGGATATTAACAGGGGTTTGAGGCTTCAAATTGAAACCTCATGTTTCCATGCTAGAGAGAATCCATCAGGAGATCGAGGTTGGGGCCATTTTCAAAGGACACCAAACCCGGCCCGTCTGGTTTATATGGAACAAGCGTAAGGTCCCCATTCAAGAGGTGACTTATACCTGGTCCGACCGGGAGGGCAAGGCCCGCATCCAGTATTTTGCCGTTTCAGACGGGGCCAATATCTACGAGCTCGCCCTCGACTGCCACGAGCTCACCTGGCACCTCTTGAGGGTCTACTCAGACGGCTGAAATGACATGCCCGAACGCCACATCCTGCACATTGACATGGACGCCTTCTTTGCGTCCGTCGAGCAGGCCGCGAACCCCCGCCTGCGTGGTAAACCCGTCATCGTGGGGGGAAACCGCTCATACCGCAGTGTCGTGGCTACCGCCTCGTACGAGGCACGGGCCTTCGGGGTCAAGACCGGCATGCCGCTGGGGGAGGGGCTTCGACTCTGCCCGCAGGCCATCCTCATCCCGGGAGACACGGCTAAATATGCCGACACCGCCCGCCGGATCTTTACTCTCCTAAACGACCTCTCTCCCGCCGTGGAAGTCTTTTCAATTGATGAGGCCTTCATAGACCTCACCCACGTGCATGGACCGCTCTCCCCACCGGCTCCGCCTATGGGACTTCCTCGCCGACCCACCTTTGGTGGGTGCCCCGGCTCGGTCGCCGATCCTGTCGAAGCCGCCTACCTCATGAAGGCCATGATCCGCCACCACTTCAAGCTCACGGCATCCGTGGGCATCGGCCCCAACAAGCTCATCGCAAAACTCGCGAGCGGCCTTAAGAAGCCGGACGGCCTGGTATGGATTCCGCAGGCCCAGGTCCAGGCTGCCCTGGAAAACCTCCCCGTAGATGAGCTCTGCGGGATCGGCCCGCGCACGAAGGGGCATCTGCTGAACCTGGGGGTCACCACCTGCGGGGGGCTAGCCCAAATTCCCATCCGGCTCCTCCACCAAAAGTTTGGTATAATATGGGGCGATTTGCTACACAAGATGTCTCAAGGAGTTAGCGAAAGCCCTGTGGTGCCTTATACGCAAGCGCCTGAAGCCAAATCCATGGGGCACTCGCACACCTTAAACCACGACGCGCGGGACCGCGAAGACATTGAGACCACGATCCAGATGCTTGCTGAAAAAGTGGGGCGCCGCCTGCGCCGCGACAAGATGCAGGGGAAGGTAGTGACCCTGGTCGTCAGGCTCGCGGGCTTTGAGACCTTTGTGCGGCAAGAGGTGCAGCCGGCCCCCATTGATTCGGGCGCAGCCATCACACAGGCAGCCATGGCCATCTTTGACGACATGGGCTGGAGGGGCAGGCCCGTGCGCATGCTGGGCGTAAGCGCAGGCGCCCTCACCGCCCGCGGCGTCCGCCAGCTCGAGCTCTTCGAGGAGGAGCGGGGCGAGCGCAGGCTCATCGAGGCCCTGGACCGGATCCGAGACAAATACGGGGAGCGGGCCATTGCCCCGGCCACCCTGGCGTATTCACAAGTCTGGGACGACCACTACGCACTGAAAGGGCATGGAAGGCTGACGCCCCGGGCCGTGATTCGTGAATCTCCGCCTGAGGCGGACCCGCTGTTGCGGGGTGAATCGTGAATCGCAAACTGCACCCATGACAAAAAAATACACGCTTAAAACAGCGAACGCACAGCTCCAGACCAAAATCCCTTACGACAAGGAGCTTAATCCCGAACAGCTTAAGGTCGTACTGGAAGGGGATGGGCGCTGTCTTGTGCTGGCAGGAGCCGGAAGCGGCAAGACGCGCACCTTGATCTACCGTGTCGCATACCTCTTGGAGCGGGGCGTTCCGGCCGAGTACATTCTCCTCGTAACGTTTACCAACAAGGCGGCCGCGGAGATGAAAACCAGGGTCCAGGAGCTCTTGCGCTACGAGCCCCAGGGTCTTTGGTGCGGCACCTTCCACCATGTCGGCAACCGCTCGATCCGCATGTTCGCCAAGGAGCTGAATCTCTCCCCGCAATTCGGTATCTTAGACGAGGAGGACAGCCGCGACCTTTTTAAATCCTGCATCCAGGGACTCCATTTAAAGACCACCGAGCGCCGCTTTCCTAAACCCGGCATCGTCCAGGCCCTCATTAGCTACGCGCGCAACGCCTGCCTTACCATCGAGCAGGCCCTGGAAAAGCGTTATCCCTATTTCCTGCACCTCGCGAAGGAGATCCAAGAAGTACAGGCGCTCTATGAAAAGCGCAAGCAAGGCTCCAGCAACTTGGATTACGACGACCTCCTCTCGCGCTGGATCGAGCTCATGGAGCTCCACCCCCACGCCCGGCAAAAGCTCACGCGCCAGTTCCGTTACGTTTTGGTGGACGAATATCAGGATACCAACCGCCTGCAATACCAGATCATCGACCACCTGACCGCGTATCATCAAAATCTTCTCGTGGTAGGCGACGACGCCCAGAGCATTTATTCCTTCCGGGCGGCCGAGATCCGGAACATCCTGGATTTTCCCAAGCATTTCGACCAGACCAAAATCTTCAAGCTCGAGACCAACTACCGCTCCACTCCCCAGATCCTGGACCTCGCCAACGAAAGCATCACGCACAACGCCAAGCAATTTCCAAAAAAGCTCAAGGCCGTGAAGGGGCTTGGGGAAAAGCCCGCGTGGGTGGCCGTCAAAGACCCCACACAGCAGTCCCAATTCATTGCACAGCGCATCCTGGAACTGCGCGACGAGGGGGTGGGCCTGAAAGACATCGCCGTCTTATTCCGCGCCCGCTACCAGTCTGCGGAGCTGGAACTGGAGCTCGTCAAGCGGGACATCCCGTACGTCGTCAGGGGCGGCGTCCGGTTTTTCGAGCAGGCGCATATCAAGGACGTCGTCTCGCACCTTAAGATCCTCGTTAATCCCCAGGATGAGCTGGCCTGGACTCGGGCCCTGGGCCTTCAGCCGGGCATCGGAAGCCAAACGGCCGAGAAAATCTGGCAGAAGTTTTCCAAGGGCGCGCAGGATTTGGATATAATATTTGAAGCTCGGTTCGCGCAGGAGGTTCCGCCGAGGGCGCAGGCGGGCTTCGGCAAGTTCAAGCGGCTCATGGCGAAGCTCCATAAACCGGAGCTTTTGAAGCATCCGGACGCTCTGGTCGAGGAGATCATCCAATCAGGCTACGACGCCTATGTGCGGGAAAATTTCGAAAACGCCGCCGACCGCCTGGATGACCTCAAGGAACTGGCGAATTTCGCGCATACGTACGAATCCCTCAAGGATTTCCTGACGGATCTTACGCTGCGCGAGGGCTTCCGGGGAGAGACCATCCTGGGCGCGGGCCGTGAGGAGGCGGACGACGAATACCTCGTCCTTTCCACCATCCACCAGGCCAAGGGGCTGGAGTGGAAGGCGGTGATCTTGATCGGCCTCGGGGAGGGCCTTTTTCCCCATCCTAAGGCATTTGAAGAAACGGACGATCTGGAAGAAGAGCGCCGGCTATTCTACGTGGCGTCCACTCGGGCAAAGGACGAGCTGTATCTCGTGCACACCCAGACTCGTTTCGATTACGAATGGGGAGACATCATCGTGCGGCCGTCGCTCTTTCTGGAAGAGCTGCCCGGCCGGGTCTATGAAAGATGGGAAGTGAATCAGGAGGCAAAAGAAAAGGGTGATGAGCTTACGATTGACTATACCGAATAAAATCCGTGCCGCTGCGCGGATCCTGGGTTTTTCGGCAGCCCTTGCGGGCTTAGGGTTTGTGTGCTGGGCCGTGTACGAGCTTACCTATAAAGACTTCACCGCTATCGTAGCACCCGTACCTGATTCGGGAATGACCCTGGTTACTCGCGCGGATCAATTGGGTGAGGGCCATTTCGGCGCAGCGCGCGCAGGCGGAAGACGCCATCAGGGGCTGGATCTTTTAGCTCCCCTGGAAAGCCCGGTCAAGGCAGCCAAAGGAGGTACCGTCGCGTATTCCGGAAAAAGTGCCAAGGGGATGGGGGAATACATCGTCATCGAACACGGCAAAGGAGTGAAAACCCTGTACGGCCACCTGGACGAGCGGTTTGTCGAAACCGGGGCGCGTGTGCGCCAGGGAGATACGATCGGCGCGGTGGGAAAGACGGGAAATGCGAAGCACTCGGCGATTAAACCGCATCTCCATTTCGAACTCGTGATTGACGGAACTCCCGTGGACCCCGCCTCTCAAGAATGGCTGGCCCGGTTGTACACCATTGAAAGACCTCCCAGGCCCCCTGCAAACCGCCAGGCAACGGGGGGGCGGTGATGACCCCTCCACCCCAAACGGACATCCCGCGAAGCCCTTTTACCAGCCAAACCAGGATCCGCGTCCCGCGCAAAAAAACCCCGCCCGAGGTGGCCGTCGTCAACGAAGACGGCTGCACGGGCTGCGAGGCTTGTATCATTTTCTGCCCGGTCGATTGCATCGACAAGATCATGGGCGAAACCCCGAACGCCCCCACTGGGATCGTCCGCATCTACGAGCCGACCTGCATCGGCTGCAAACTCTGCGTCAAGGCCTGCCCGTGGGATGCCATTGACATGTACAAAACCGATCCTGCAACGGGAACAGCGGCGCGCGCTTAGCCTTTCAAAAGCTTGAGCACTTGGCCGTGCAGGCGGCCGTTTGTGGCGAGGATTTGAGAGCCTTTGATCCTAAAGGGGCCGCCTGAAAAATCGGTTACGCGGCCGCCGGCTTCCTCCACAAGCAGGGCGCCAGCTGCCACATCCCAGGGCTTGAGATCCCTTTCCCAGAAGCCGTCAAAACGGCCGCAGGCCAAATAGGCGAGATCCAGGGCGGCAGAGCCGGCGCGCCTCACTGCTTGTGAACTGCGCAAAAATCTGCCGAAGAGCTCGAGGCTCGCCTTTAGACTTGATCCCTCTTGATAGCTGAAACCGGTGGCCAAAAGCGCAGAAATGAGCCGCTTCTCACGGGTTACGCGAATCCTTTTTCCATTGAGCCAGGCGCCGCGGCCGCGCACCGCCGTAAAAGTCTCCTGTAAAATGGGGTGATGCACAACTCCCAGCCAAGTTTGCGGCCCCTGGCACAAGGCGATTGCGACGCAAAACATGGGAAAGCCATGGGCGAAATTGGTGGTGCCATCGAGAGGGTCCACAACCCAGATCCGCGGCTTGGGTGTGCGAGGGCCGGGACCGACGGGGCCGACGAGCCCGCTTTCTTCGCTTAAAATGACGTCCTGTGGGTAGGCGCGCTGGATGCGCTCTATAATGCACGCCTCCGCCAGCCGGTCCACATCCGTCACCAGATTGATTATGCCCTTATACCGGATGCGCCCGTGACGACCCACACGGCTCCGGATCAAACGACCTGCCTCCTGGGCCCAATGGCAGGCGCGCCGCAGTTCTTCGGAGTAAGCAGGGGGGGACATACGCGGAATATAGCAAATTATTGAGATTTTAGCCAGGTAATTGTATAATAGCACCCTAGCCATCGGAGGCACACCCCATGCTCGCCCGTCAAGATCATTCCAAGATGTGTCAGATCCTTGTCCGCAATAATGCGATCACCGAAGAGCAAGCGGTTCATGCGCTCAAGAGACATCGCACCGAAGGAGGGCGCATCGGGGATCATCTTCTTCAACTTGGGTTTGCCAAAGAGAAGGACCTCGCGTCCGCTCTGGCCACCCAGTATAATGTGCCCTATTTTCCACTCGCCTTTTTCCAGATCGACCCCGATATCGGCCGGACCGTAAGCCCGGAGATAGCCCGCCGGGCGAAACTTATCGCCATAGATAGACAAGGCGACATTCTGACCATCGCGATATCCGATCCTTTGAATTCCAAACCGCTGGAGGACATCGAGCAAACCACAAGGTGCAGGGTTAAGGTTGTGATGAGTACCGTATCGGACATAGACCGGGCCCTTAACCGAATCCTGTCTCCACCTCCCCAAGCCTCCGTCGAAAAAGCCGCTGAGACGGCGCCCCAAGCCAAGCCTTTAGAGCCCGCCCCGGCTCCGGTTCAAATTCAAAAAATACAAGATGAAACTTCAGACATCGAACGCCTGGCCCAGGGTGCCGAGATTGTGAAGCTCAAGGCCAAGCGAGACCTCTTGGAAAGAGACCTCCGGTCGAAGGAAGAAGCCCTCGCGCAGGCCCAAGCAGAGAATACAGACGGCCGAAAGGCCCTGGCCAGCCTGAAAAAAGTAATGGAAAAAGAGCAGACGCAGGCCGTCCAACTCTCGCATCGGGAGGAAGAACTTACCCGGATCCGCGTGGAGCTTCAGGATACCCGTGCAGAGGTCGAAAGCAGAAAAAAGGCGCAGGAGATCACCCTGCGTGAGCTGAAGGAACTCGAAGCGCGCCAGGGCCGGCAGCACGAGGATCGTCAGCGTCTCGAACGAAAACTGGACGAAAAAGAGGCTGATCTCGCCCGCCTCTACGACGAGGCCAAAAAATACGAAATGCGCAACCGGTCGCTCGAACAAGACCTGGCTGAACGGCACCAAAACATGCTGAAGGCCCAGGCCGAGGCCCAGCAGGCAGTCAACGAGCTCAAGGAGAAGGGAGAGGCATTTGCGCGCCGCAGTCAGGAGGTAGGACAGCTTGAGCAGCAAACCACGGCCGAATTACGTTCGTCCCGCGGGGAAATGGAGCGTCTTAAAAAACAGGCGGAGGAACGGGAACGCTCCCTTTTTGAACTCAAGGAAGAGATCCGCGAACTGCGCTCACAGCTTCAGAAAAAGCAGACCGAATTCAACGCCCTCGAGACCGAAAATCAGGAAAAGCTCCGGCGCCTTGTGCACTCCCTGGCCGAGCTCAGGGGACAACATGAATCCGCCCGGGAGCAGCTGGAAGAGAAAGAGCGGCTGATCGCAAAACTTGCCGAAGATGCTGATTCAACCAGGTCCCGCCTTGAAAAGGAGGTTTCGCAAAAAAATCAAGAGCTCCAGCGCGTGAGCCAGGATCATTCAAATCTGTCTCGCGAAGTGACTGAGCTGCGCAACCAACTTGAAACCGCGCTGGGCCAGGTGGGGGAGAAGGAGCGACTGATTGCGAAATCGGCTGAAGAAGCCGACTCGACACGCGCCCGTCTGGAAAGGGAACTCGCCCTGAAAGGCCAGGAGCTTCAGCGCCTTAGCCAGGAGCATGCAGGACTCGCCCGGGAAATCGCCTCCTTAAGCTCCCATAGGGAAGCCTTGGAGGACGAGGTCAAGGAGAAGGACCAGGAAATACTCAAGATTCAGGAACTCGCGCAAACTACCCGCAATCGCCTGGAAAGGGAAGTTTCCCAAAGCAAGGCCCAACTCGAGCGCTCTACACAGGAATACTCAAGTCTCACCCGGCTCTACGTCGAGACGAAGGCCGAGCGCGAGTCGGCCGCCCGCGAACTCTCGGAAAAGGAGCGGCTGCTTCTCAAGGCAGAGGAAGAGCGCAGGGTTAACGAAGCAAACTTGATCCGCCTGACGGCCCAAGCACGCGATGCTGAAAAAAGGCAGTTCGAACTCACGGCGGCCCTCGAACGTGCCCGCAACGAAGTCCAATTCGTGACTGAAAAAAAGGATATGGCGGAAGAGGCGCTGGTCCAGATGCGCGCCGCCCTGGACCAAGCCGAGACGGAGAGGCGTCATACAGCCAAGCGCTCCGAAGCCCAGATCCTCAAACTGGAACGCGAGAAACAGGATCTCGTGCTGCAGGCTGACCAGGCCCGGGCAGAAGCCGCGCGTGCGGAGAGTGAGAGGGCGCAACTGGAGCAGGCGTCACAGCAAGTGGCGTCAGCCCTGGACGACACAAAAGTAGAGCTTAGAGAAAAAAGTGCCCAGGTCACAACCCTTGAGACCCGGTCGGAAGAACTCAAGAACGAACTGGCTGAGATCCAGGAGCGCATAGGTCTTCTGGACGCGGCCTGTTCGGCCCAGGCATCCGCCTTAAGCCGGATTCCGGAAGAAAGAAAGGCCCTTGAGGAAAGTATTCAAGAGGCCGCCGTCGCCCTCATGGCCCAGAAGGATATCCAAAAGCTGCCATTCATGTCGAAACTCACGGCGCTCATGGATCTTATCCAATCCTACGGGGAGAAAATACCGGCAGTCAAGATGGCAGACGATGCCCGCGGCCTGCTCTCACAGGAGCTCGCCCAGGCCCGTACTGAAATTCAGCGGTTGGAAAAAGAGGTTAAGGCGAAGCAGGACGAGCTCGGGCGCGTGGAGGGAGAGGCGCGGGGAACACCGGGCGCGCGCGCCGAACTTGTCCAGCTGCGGCAAGCCGTCGAGCAGAAGGAAGGACTCATTCGCGAGCTCACGAAGGACCTTGAGACAAGCAAGCTGCGGGAATCGCGGGTCCAGGCAGGGTTTAGAGAACTCCAGCGTTCCTATGAAGAGAGGAATCGCGAATACGAGGAAAAGGCGCGCGCGTATGAAACGTTGAAGGAGGAAAAGCGCGACACGATTGAAATCATCCCTGCCGTCAATACCCGCGGTCAGGACGAGGAGATCCGGACGCTGGAGCGGGTCCTCCATGAAACCGAGGCTCAACTTCAGCAGAAGGCCGAAGACCTGACAAAGGCCCAGGCAGAGCTCGAACGGCGGGGAGAGGCCTCCGACGGCGATGCCCGCATCCAGGAGCTCAAGGCCAAGTTTTCGGAGGCGAGCGAGGAACTTCAAAAAAAGACAATCATATTGACCCAGCTCAAGGAAGAGAAAGACGGCACCCAGGGCCGTATCAAGGCCTTGGAAGACGCGCTCGAAGCAAGCCGGGCCCGCGAGCACGGGGCCTCCGAAGAGCTCAAGCGTGAGCGCGCACGCCTGGAGGCGCAGATCACACGTCTCAACGAGCGCATCAGCCAGGTGACTTCGCGCATCATGAGGGCTGTGGGTTGACCACCCTCGTCGACCGAATCGCAAATGATCTGACTGAAGCCATGAAGGCGCGGGACGCCATACGCGTCTCGGCCCTCAGAATGCTGCGCGCCGCACTCAAAAATCGCGCCATCGAAAAAAGGGTTGATAGCCTTCCTGACGAAGAAGTGATCCCCGTCGTCCAAAAAATCGTTAAACAGCACCACGACTCCATCGATAGTTTTAAAAAGGGGCGCCGTGAGGACCTGGTGAAGAAGGAAGAAGCGGAGCTTGCGGTCATTTCGCAGTACCTTCCCAAACAGCTCACCCAGGAGGAAATTACCACCCTCGTAAAAGGGATCATCCGCAAAACAAATGCGCAGGGCCCCCAAGCCAAAGGTCTGGTGATGAAGAACGCGATGCAGGAACTTAAGGGCCGCGCCGACGGCAGCTTGGTCGGCGCGATCGTCTCGGCCGAACTTGCGGCAGGCATAAAAAATACTTGACATGCTCCGTAACCCTATGTTACTCTGTGCATTGCATAAGAGTTCGTATTTGGGGTTTTGTTTTGGCTGCTGTTTTTGAAGTCGTAAATTGTGCCATGGGGTGGTGAGAACCGCGGGGGCCGCGAGTAGAGCGGCCTGGGCGGTTTTTTTATCCCTTAAAATCAGGAGGTTCTTACGGAAATGCCCACCGGAGTAGTCAAGTGGTTCAGCAATCAAAAGGGATATGGGTTCGTCACCCCGGATGAGGGGGCTGGCAGCGGAAAGGACATCTTTGTCCATCATACCGCCATCCTCGGCGAAGGATTCAAGACGCTGGAAGAAGGTCAAAAGGTCCGCTTCGAGATTACCCAGGGACCCAAGGGAGAGCAGGCTACCAACGTAAGCAAGCTCTAACCGCCGCTTAAATTTTCATAACGACCTGCAAGACCCCTAGTCAGGAAAAATCTTCACTAGGGGTTTTTGGTCTTGGGAGGGCGAATCATGACATTCATCCTTTTGGCTGGTGTAGGACTGGTCTCTGGTTTTCTGGGGGGACTCTTAGGGGTAGGTGGCGGGGTTATTCTAGTGCCTCTTTTTTACTACCTCCTCGGCCTGAAATTAACCGAAGCCATCGGGACGTCTCTTGCGGTCATCATCCCGACGGCCGCAGCGGCCTCCATCACCCATGCGCAGCTGAAACACATCCATTTTAAAACTGCGCTCTTTACAGCCCTTTTCGCCGTCGCAGGGGCAATTTGGGGTGCCAGCTTAACCGACCAGTTCAGCACACCGCTCATCCGAAGGCTTTTTGCCCTGGTTCTAGCCGTCACCGCCGTCAAGCTATTTATGGAAACATAAAAAAGAAAAAAATATATTTGCCACACCACCCACTCTGTAACCCATTTAATGCCAAGTAGTTACTAAATCCACCAAAAGCTTCTTCTGCTTGCCCCGACTCGCCTCCTTAAGGCATATTTAATGGTGAGGATTAAAAGGGGTTTTTAGACAGACTGCTCTTTGTCTTTAAAGTGATGGTTCACCGATAAAGGCAAACTGCCCGAAAGGGTAGGACGCAAAGCTATAGGGTCCGCCGCGCTGTTTGGCGGATAGCCTGGCTACCGAAGTGGTTCGATACCACCCTACTCCTTTCGTCTGTGAAAAGGGAGTGGGGTTTTTTTATGACGCGAGCTCGCAAGCCATGATGAACAAATCTCTCGAAAAGACAATCTTCCTCTTTTTTGTGCACGAGGTGCTTTCCTCACACAAACTGGCCCTCACATGGGACGGGCAATATATCCCCGGGCAGTTGATTGCGCGCCTCGACGGGAGTTTTACCAAGGAGAGTGATCACTACGAATTTGCCTCAAAAAGCCTGACCCGGCTGGGCCAAAAATACGGACTCGTTCGTATCGACAAGATCTTTCAGCATCCCGTTCATCCGCGCTTTGACTCGATCTACAGATTAACTTTCGAGCAGGCCGAACTCAACATGAAGCAGGTCGCCCGGGCGTTTGAAAACTACCGGGACTGCGTCTTCGCGGAACCCAATTACATGATCTTCTCCCACAGCGCCCAAGGGCAGGGAGGACTTTTCACGGGGGAGGAGGGCTCCCATGCGGCTTAGGGAGAATTTGAGGCGCCTGGGGAATTTCTTGCGTTCTCTCCTCGACCGCATCTCTGCATTCTGCCTGGCCGCCGTCATGCTCATGGCCCTCCAGGCCCTTCTTGCCCCGGGATCGGATGACCAGGACCCCTTCCCAAGCCTTGAGGCAAAAGACCTGCCCATCCTGGCGCATGGTATTGAAGAGAAGGATATCGTGCTGGACTTTAGTCTCTGTGACGTCTCCGGCCCCGAGGCCGGGGAATTTAACCCGGGACTTATACAAATCGAACGCAGTCGAAAGCCGCATTCCCACCGGGATGCCTGGCTCTAACAGGAGGAAGGTGAGAAACATGAAGGAACCTACTAAAAGCTGTACGGTGATCGTCAACCTGGGCCGGGAGGAGGTTGACTACCTGGATAAGATCGGGAAGGATGCCTTGTTTTCCACAGGCAGCAAGCTTTCCCGCAACAAGGTGATCAGCGCCATGATCCTGGCCGTCAAGCAGCTGGGACTCACGGGCGAGGGGACCAAGACCAAAGACGCCCTGCAGGCAAAAATTCTGCAGGCGATGGGCCTAAAGCCTCTTCGGGTGGAATCGCCGAAGGCCATCTTGTCAGAGGATAAAACCGAGCACCGGCTCACAGCTTAAGGGACTGGGACTGCCGTGGATCAAGATCGAAGAGAATATCCCCGACTGGACGTCTCTCTCAGGGTCAGTTACAGAATTCTGGAATCTCTAGGTGAGCACGAACAGACAGTGACCCAAGACGTGAGCGAGAGGGGGGTTCGCATACCCCTGCAGGAGGGGTTGGAGGAGGGGACGAGGCTCGAGCTTGCCATCTATATCCCCAGGGATCCCGAACCTGTCTATGCCATTGGAAAGGTGGTCTGGTCCAGGGGCAATTCCGGCACCCAGTTGTTCGAAACAGGCATACATCTTGTCCATATTAAGCAGGATGACCAAGACCGCCTCTACAAATTCGCCCTCCTTTAGCGCGGGAAGAGACCGCCCCAGACCGCCCCTTTTAACCTTGCCTTTTCCGCCATTCGTTGTATAATAGATTTCACTACAAGAGGAGACCCGCTTCAAGGATGCCTTCCGATATCCTGCTCCTCATGATGCTTTTCTTGGTGTTCGCATTCTGTGCCATCCTCATGTACATTTACAAGACATGGTCGTGGGAGGCCAAACAGAGCGAACGCATCAAGCAGGCCCTAGAGGACATACGCGTAGACCTCACCCGAACTCGGTCAGAGCTCGAGCGCGAAGCGAAAGAGCGCGGCGATCTTGACTCCCGCGTCGCGCTGCTGAAGAAAGAGGTTGCCGTTTTGGGTGAAGAGAAGGCGACCGATAAAACCTCCTTCCAGGGCCTCATCAACAGGTTTGAGTCGCAAATGGAAATGCATCTTCAGGAATTGGAAGAGAAAAATAAAAGAATTTCCCAGCTCGAGATGACCCTGGAGATCTACCAAAGGCCCTCCCGTGTTACCGACACAAACGTTGAATCCTTCCTCCCGAACAGTGCCCCCAGAGCCATCTCGCACCCGTAAGCCTTCCAAGAAGCTCGCACACGCCCTCAAAATCATTCAAGCACTCAAGCAGAAAGGGCACGAGGCCCTGCTGGTAGGCGGCTGCGTCCGCGACCAGGTCATGGGCAAAGAGCCCACCGATTACGATATCGCTACGAGCGCTAAACCCGACGAGATCGAGCGCCTTTTTAAAAAGACGCTTGCCGTCGGGGCCCAATTCGGGGTCATCTTAGTGCTGCCGGCGCCGGGCCTTCGCTTTGAGGTGGCGACATTTAGACGGGAGGGGACTTACGAGGACGGGCGGCACCCCTCCTGGGTGAAGTTCACCGACGCGCGCCAAGACGCCGAGCGGAGAGACTTTACCATCAACGGGCTTTTCCTTGACCCCGCCGGAGAGGGCAGGATCCTGGATTATGTGGGAGGGGAAAAGGACATCCGCGGGCGGCTCGTGCGCGCCATAGGCGACCCCAACAAGCGCTTTGAAGAGGACAAACTCCGCATCCTCCGCGCGGTGCGCTTCGCGTGCACCCTGGACTTTCAGATCGAGCCCCAGACCTGGGCGGCCGTCAAAAGCAAAGCGCGCGACATCACACAGGTGAGCCATGAGCGCATCCGCGAAGAGCTCGTCAAGATCTTTACCCGCCCCCACGCGGAGCGCGGCCTGGACCTCCTGGACGAATCCGGACTTTTAGAAGTCATCCTGCCGGAGATCAGCGCCATGAAGGGGGTCGAACAACCTCCTCAATTTCACCCGGAAGGGGACGTCTTCGTGCACACCCGGCTCCTCTTAAAACAGCTCAAGGATGCCTCTAGTACCCTTGCCCTAGGGGCCTTGTTCCATGATGTGGGTAAACCGCCCACCTTCACGATCCAAGACCGCATCCGCTTTAACAACCACGATAAAGTAGGGGCCGATATGACCCGCAACATCATGCGCCGCCTCAAATTTTCAAACCGCGAAACGGAGGATGTGGCGGCCCTGGTAGATAATCACATGCGTTTCAAGGATGTCCAGAAGATGCGGGAGGCGAAGGTCAAGCGCTTCATCGCCCGGCCGACTTTTCAGGACGAGCTCGAGATGCACCGTATAGACTGCCTGGCGAGCCATGGAGACATTTCCAACTGGCATTTCTTAAGGAAAAAGGCGGCGGAGTATAGCCAGGAAGACATAAAACCCAAACCTCTCATTTCTGGGCATGATGTCATGAAATTGGGCATCCCAGAGGGCCCTAGGGTGGGGGAGATCCTTTCTGCTGTGATGGATCAGCAGCTAGAGCGTAAGTTTAAAAATAAAAACGAGGCACTTGCCTGGATTAAGGAATCATATATAGAAAAAGGTTGACCCATATATTATATGTATGCTACACTCTTTCTACCTTATGAGAACAATCTGCTTCAGGCGCATTTTGTCCATAGCCATCATCAATGTTTATCTCTCAACATCTTCCGCCTTCCCCGGTTCCAGTAGTCCTCCAGAAACACCGCACACACTCGCTTTAGACTCCAAGCAAACCTACGAAGATATCCTGCCGGCCGCCCAGGCACTAGGAGACGGCCTATACCGAATCCAACAGCTTGCGAGGGTCAACGGTTCCCTTCGAGGGCCAGACCAAATAAGAAAATTCATCATAGATTATGGCTACGTCCCGGAGTTCGCTCCTATCCGGGCACAGCTAGATCGTGTCACAAAGATAGGGGAGGGGGTCCAGATTGTCCTTGCGGACGGCAGCTCATTCAATATTCTTCCAGCAAACCCCACCCAGCCTGCGCCGCGTCACAGCGATCCCTTCGCCATCTCGAGTGCTGTTCCAGCACCTGGCCAAGCAGGAGACGGCCTCGTTGATGAATCGACGGAGAAAAAGCCTTCCGAGACGGGCTCCGTAGAATCGATAAGACAGGAGATATTGCAACGGGCGGAAGGAATAGTTGAGGGGCTGTCGTCTGATAGGGAAGACTACCAGCCTGTCGCCCACGAGACGTTAGAATTACTTCGGGCAGGAAATTACCGCGGCGCCCTCGAGGCCTTTGTGCCGCTTTCAGGCAGGTACCAGAAAAATCTCCAGATTCAGCTCGCCCGCGTGTTAATGCTGCTTCTCATCGGTGAGGTTGGGAAGGCCGCGGGAGCTATCGAAGTCATACAGAAAACCTATCCGGCCCACCGCCGTAATCCACTCCTTCAACAGGTTGCGGAGCTTAAGAACCGACTGCGGGCAGCCATTCGGCGCCCGGACGCTCTTTCCGGCGATGGAGTAGGGCCCGCAGAGCCGGCACGCTTCCTTGCCCTGAAGACAGAGGGCCTGGTGCGGCCCCCAACTGATCAAGGCTCACCCACGGGCGACGGGGTGGGGGAGTTGCAAGGAGCCTTGATTCTCACGCGCAGACGCGGGGAAATGGTGAAAATCGGAGATGACATCTGGGTTGGTGTGAGGGATATCGGGAGAGGCAAAGTAAGGCTCACCATAGACGCACCCCGGAACTTACCCATTCACGACGACATGCCTAGGGAGGCCCAAGTCACTCCAAGACATTCCTCCGGTCCTGATGTTAAGACCCTCGATTCTCGCAAGGAGCATGGGCCTTTTCTGCAAGATGGAATTTTCAAATTGAGTGGTTTAATAAAGACTCTTGAAGTCAGACAATCCCTGCGCATCGGCGAGACCATCAAGGTTACCATATTGGAAATAGACGGGAATCAGACGAGAATACGATTCGTGGCCCCGAAGCAGGTCCCGATTTGGAGATTTGAGCTACTGCAAAACAAGAAGCAACCATCCGGCGACGGGGTGGGCCTCCGGCCCTATGGGCCGTTAGGCCCGGAGGGGGAGAGGGAGATCAAAAAAATATGGGTCGTGGATGATTCTGAAAATCTGCGCCTCCGCATAGTAGAGACCCTTGTGGATTTGGGTTACGAGGTGCGGTCGTTCGAACGCCCCGCCGATCTGGTAAAAGCGCTTCAGAGCGAAGAGCCCGATCTCGTCCTTACCGATCTCCAGATGCCGGGATTCAGCGGGTTGGATCTATTACAAGCTATGAGACTTGACGAAGCATCCCGGCATATCGCTGTAGCCTTGATGTCTTTCGGATTTGACGAACGCTTGGCTCATTACTACCAAAGAGCGGGTTTTGTGGATGCCATCGAGAAGGGAGGCCTCACTGACGAAGCCCGCGTGGAAAAACTAATTACTGACGCTCGTGCCTGGTATGTCAATCAGCATGGCGACGGGGTGGAACCCATGAGTGGCAGAGCGCGGTTGCGCCGCTTTCTGGCTGAAAGTCATATTAATGAGGGAATAGGGGATGGGCTCACTCACATCACGATCGGACCCAAATCCATTGTGAAGCGAGGCGTTTCAGGTCTTTTAAAGCGGAAGGTATCGGTTGAGGGGATTGTTAAGCCATCCGAAGGCAAGAGAAAAACTAGCGCAGAGGGACGCGCTATTTTGATTGATCCGAAAGCGGTCCGCATCGAGACTGTTGAATTCAAGGAGGCGCTCGATAAAGATTTCAACCTTGACGAGAGCCCTGAAGGCAAAAATGTGGAAACCTACCTGAAGGACCTGGCCGAAGTAGGGCGGGATAAAGACGTGCTGGTTGTTTCAGGCGCGCTCCAATCCAGTTTTCGCGATCCCAACGGATTTATCATCAGGAATGGCCAGCTGATTCGCAAACCGGACGGCGTCCGCGGCCGCCATCAAGAGAAATACGAGCCCCTGAACGGGCTTTATACTGTGTTCGTGTTGGACGAAGACCGTCCGGGGGTCGAGATCGTCTATATCGCAAAAAACGCGCTATTGAAGAACACTCGGGTGTCTAGGGAAATCCAGCGCGCCATTTCAGGCCCAGTGATCACTTGGCAAGGGGCCAACGTGACCGAGGACCTCTGGATAGCCCATCCGCCGCGCCGAAAGAATGAGGTCACGTGGGATCCCGAAAAGACGCGCGCTTCCTTTTCAGCCATTGGAACGTTTCCGAACAACCAAATCGCCCTTGTACACCTTTATGGTAATAAGGATAAGGCGCCCGAGCTAACCGTTTCCGAATTCGCCGACGCCCTTTTAAAACTGGGAGTTCAGGATTCCATCCTCCTTGAAGGAAGCGCAGGGGCGCAGTACTGGGTTCATGGCGATCTAGAGCCCAGGATGGCTCAACCAAAAGAGGGCTCGATGACGCCCGGCGAGGGACGCAAAATAGGCGCCATGCTCGTCGTAAGAGAGCGCTCCCACTCCGGCGACGGCATGGTGGCAGACGACACCATCCAGATGCTCGAGCTCGAGACACATCGGGAGGTAGACTCTGATGAAGAGCTGGCTGGGTACATCTTAGAAAGGGCGCGTCAGGAGGGCCTGCGGCCGGAGTCAAAGGGAGAGGAAACGGCACCGCATCCGGAGGCGTTGCGTATCGCCGCGGTAGGACCCGAATCAGCCAGGTTTATCGATGCGTATTTTTCACAGCGTAAGTACAAACCGGCCTTCCTGGCTGCAGCTTTAGGCGCAATTGACGTCGAACTCGCCAGTAACTTGAGAAGTAAGGGATGGAGGGTAATACCTTTGGAATATGCCCTGGAAGGCGGCCGCATATCTCTTGAGCACCTGGAAAGGGCTCTCGGAGTAAGCCTCACGCACGCGATTTCAGATTCCATTTACCGACCGGATGGGGACCCGCGTTCCTTGTCCATAATCCACATACAAAATGCCCTGCAGGGTGCCAGGGACATTTTAAGAGGCGCGACAGAGATCACGGAAGAGGTCATCCGAGCAGCAGAGCAGATGCTGTGGTGGGCGGCATAGGGCTTTAGGCAGTTTCCTGTGTGCTTAGTAAGTTAACATAAGATACATTATCGTCCTTCTGTAATCAAGCATGAGAACGCATTCTATAGCACCGCCATGCAGCTACAGTTGCTCCCCCCAACCAACCGTGATACAATAGATATACAAAGAGATACTTAATCTCAGAGAGGAAAAATATGCAAAAGCGCCTCACACGTCACGGAAATAGCGCCGCCCTGATCATTGATAAGGCCATTCTCGAGCTTTTGCGCATTACCATGAAAACTCATCTTGAGATCTCCACAGATGGCCGAAGCCTTATACTATCCCCTGTGTCTGACAAGAACCGCGAGCGGCGTTTTCGAAGCGCGCTTGAAGCTGTCAACGCAAGGCACGACAAGACCCTCAAGAAGCTGGCGGGATAACCTCCTTGCCGGATCCTGTCTTCCTCACGCTGTCAGAAGTCATTGAGGTCCATTCAGATCAGATCAGGCGTCATGGCGGGCGGGATGGTCTGCGGGATTGGGCTCTCCTTCTGTCTGCCCTGGCTCAACCGGAAGCTTCCTTTGCGGCGGAATGGCTGCACAAGGACCTGTTCGATATGGCAGGTGCCTATGCCTACCACATCTGTCAGAACCACCCCTTTATAGATGGCAACAAGCGCGCGGCACTTGCCTGCGCCCTGGTGTTTCTCGAGGTTAACGGAATTGGACTCCTAGACCCAAAGGGCCTTTTACACGACGCGCTGATTCGTGTTGCGTCGGGTGGAATGAAAAAAACTGATTTGTCCGATCTCTTCCGGACATTACCCAAGGACAGAAGGTGATTAAACGTCTAAGCCGCAATGTCGTACAGTATCTGCTCCAGCATGCGGCGCTTATGCCCTTCCTTGAAGCGCTGCGTGAAGGCTCTAATGCCCTCCAGACTGTCCGTGACCTTTTGGTAGAATACGGCCACGGATGAGCCGATCCTGGGCACGACGTCCTGAATGGATGCCGTCTTGATCAGGACGTCCAGCTTAAAACCAAAAACCTGCACGATTCCGGCTATTTTCTCTAATTGCGCGACACCGGCTCCCCAGTCCTCCCAGGCAATGACCACTCCCCCGCCCGCCAAGCCCGTCTTTCCTTCGCCGGGCGCCAAAAGCCGGACGGCCACCACACCTTCGTAGGACGGTAAGTTAAGATCCCCTTCATAATAAGCCACCACAAGGGGCGCTTCCACCGCCGAGTCGTCAACCTGTAGTCTGTAGTCTTCAGTCGCCACTGTATTTTTTGTCACCAGGTCACCGACCGATGCCACAACGGTACCGGCATCAAGCAGGCCGTCGCCCCTGATATCGCGGACCAATTCCTGGTTCATGATCCACTGGTTCTGGAGGCGCGCATCAATGCGCTCAATAGCCTCTTCCAGATCTCGCTTCCCTTTCTCATCAGCCTCCGTCCGTTTGACGTAGAGATATCTTAAAAGTTCTTTGTCCATGACCCTCGTCAAAATAAATTCTTTGACATCCCTTCTGTTTCCGATCTTACTGAGCAGTGCAGTGAAAAGCCACCCCGGCGCCGCCCCCCTGGATAGGAAGTGGAAGACGCCCATATTGTCAACGCCTAACTCACGGCTCACGTCTTCCCCAGCCAAAAGTCTCAACCCAACTTTTTCACCCAGATGTGTGAATAACTCCTTGGCATCCATCATCTCGAATCGGTAACTCGCTTCAGGGAAAACCAATCCCTCTTCCAAAAGGATATGCTCCGTAAGATATTGGATCATGCCTTCCTCGAGACGGGGCGAGACCGTCGGCGCTGGAAACACAAAGTGGAGAAGCTCGTGAACGATCAGGCCCGTAACCGTCTGCACAGGAAGCGGTTCGTCGGTCACCACAATCGTGTCAGAACCCCAAACCGCTCTGGCTGCGGTGGTCCGGTCCGCTCGGGGACGGGACACGGAACCCGACACACGCTTTGCGTCAGCAAATTTCACCTTCACGCGGCTGGGATCTCCTAAATTAAGGCCGTATTCCCGCTGGATCTCGTCGTGGAATTTCAAAACCATATGAACGGCTGACTTTATGACCTCTTCTTCCCCCGCATTGGGTTCCCTGGCGCTTTCAACGAGTTCCTTATCCTTTAGAAGCTCATCCTTCCATTGGGAAATCAAGTCGCCCTCCAGGGGAATAATCTTGACTCCAACGCTGGGGTCGTAAAACCTGGCAAGCCGTTCCACGTTCTGAATATACCAGTAGTCCCGGTTGACTCTACGCGCCCGCTCAAGAATTTTTTCAGCGTTATCGGGAAAGTTTAACTCACTATAAACGCGTTTAATCACCCGATGCACCAGCGGCAGCGTCGTATCGAAGGACAAGATGTCACTGACCCCAAGTACCCCCACACCGTCCCCTCTTGCATTCTCACCTACTTTGCTCATCAGATACTTCTGCCGGACAAGGCCCTCCAGCTCGCCGTTAAATGCGGCCGTGTTCCGGCCCATCCCCGCGAAGTCGGGATCGGGTTCGTCGTAGATGGCTTCTGACTTAATGTCCTTCAGCAAAGGTGCCGTGCGCTCGAGGGAAGCCTTAAAGAGCGCAGGGTCAGCGGATACCTCGGAACTGGTTAGTCCTGCGGACCGCCATTCATCCCCCGTGTGCACAAATGCATAGATGTCTTGCGGAGGATACGGCTCACGAGGATAGGTATGCGTGTCCAGGAAGAAGTGACCCATCCAGTGGTGAATCCTTCCCTCTATTTGGTGAACTGTCTCAAATTCACGGTCGGAGCCCCAGTTACCCTCAACGATACGTGCAAAAGCCAATGGTGATTCGAGGAAGACCCTATAGTCGCGATTGTTGCGATGCATGTCAATATGGGGCAGAACAGACTTAAGGGGCACCGCCACAAGAGCCGGCTCGTGCGTTTTAAAAAATCCACTCCACCGGTCTATGAAGCCCTGTAAAGCCCTGCGCTCTTCGGGCGAAGGTCCGCCCGTGCGGAAGTGATCCGCCGGAAGAGCCAGCAGCTCCTCAGCAAGGCCCAAAGTTAGGCGCAGGTGCTCAGGACCCGATACGGCATAGCCGATCGCGACATTCGGAGTTCCCGCAAAGCTGATATTGTCAATGTACCGTTCGGTCTGGCCCCCGTGTCTGCGGTGGACAGTGAGCACGATCGCCAACTCCTGATTAGCAGGCGGTACTTGCTGCATGTTCAGGCCGTGGCGCATGATACTCTCGATGTTGTTGATGCTCGTCCCATGATACAGAAACCCGTTTTCCATGATATCGAGATATCGAACCACAAGGTAGAGCGCCCCCACCCTGCCGTTTCCTTCGGGGATCCTTCCAAGCCAGGCAACGGACTCGGCGTCCACAGGCGGGAATGCGCCTTGCAAGAGGCCGGTAACCAAGTCCCACCGCTCGTGATATGGGTCCAATTGACCTTCAAAATAGGGCCGAAGGGACTGGGTCGCACCCCCAACCGGTACCGGATGAACCCTTAATAAATCCAAGAAAAGCCGATTAATCTCCTGTCTGGCCTTGCCCAACTCCTCCACCCCCTGGGGACCCTGAAAGTAGTGTACCGCCACCCCATCCCCCCGAAATGCCGAAGGAGGAGGGAGGAAGGAGGAGGGAAGAGGGACGACCGATCCCCGATTCCCGGTTCCCCCCGCAACATGTGAGTCCGCCTCTGGAGGAGATTCACAGACGGGGTCTTTTGACCCGGAAAGGGCCTGGCCGTCGCCTACAACACGCTGAAGACCCAACGCAGCCGCCACGGAAGAGCTCGACAATGAATTCATA
>JACPQZ010000046.1 GCA_016190205.1 Candidatus Omnitrophota bacterium
CTCTTTCCACAGCCCTCACCCGTTCCACGCATGACCGTCTGCTCCTCGCGGTACCTGCCGGTCGCGTAGGGGTCCGCATCGGACGGCCCGGGCCGGGAAGGAGCCCCCGGGTGCAGGCCCTGGCCCGGGCGGGGTTCGCGGGAGGAAGCCTCATTTTTCTATACCTCCCGCTACGGTCCCTGGCCAACCCGCTCCCGGATTGGGGTGATCCAGAGACCCTGACCAGGTTGTGGGATCACGTCCGCCGGGCGCAGTACGAATCCACAGGCTCCGGCGTGGGACCGCTCGTGTTAAGTGCGGATTTCGAGTTTAGCGGATGGAAGGGTTTTTTGGCTCGGGCGCTTACGCAGGTCAAGAACGTAGCGCAGATCTTTCTGGATCGCGAATACACGTGGGCGGCGGGGGTGGTAGGCCTCACGGGCGCCTGCGCCCTTTGGGTCAACATGAGAAAGTGGTTCTGGGGAACCTTGCTCGTCATAATCTGCACGGCCTACGGCTATGCCTTCAGCACAAACTTCGACATGAGCCGGGCGGGGACGGACTTCATGCCCTTTTTGCCGGGGCTTTTGATCTTCCTGATTTGGGTGGCATGGGGGTTTGAGTCATTAGGCAGGGGATTCAACCTTCTGTCTGCTCGTCTGGGTCGCCGCGGCACAGCCGGGGTGAGCGCCTTGGCCGCCTTTGGCTTTGCCGCGCTCATGCTCTTTACGAATTTCCCGGCCTGCGACTTAAGCCGGCACCATTATGCGCGCTGGTTCGGGGAGGAGATTCTGAAGGCTCTCAAACCGGGGGCCCTCTTTTTTGCGACCAATGACGATGCCTATTTTGTCAGCATGTATCTCATGGATGCGGAGGGCTTAAGGCCGGACGTGCGCCTGGTAGGAACGAGCCGCCTCAATCAGGGTGATTACCCCGAGCAGCTGCGCGGCCAATTTCCGGATATCCAATTCCCCCCGAAGGCGGACGCGGAGCCCCTCTATCAGAAATTTGACATTCCCGGGCGCAGGAACCGTCAGAAGGGATTTAATGCGGCGCTGGGTCGCGCCATCGCCCGCGAAAACTTTGATTCAAGCCCTGTGTATTGGGACCTGGGGAGTGAAAAGATGGGGGATGAAGTCGCGCTGTTAAGGAGGGGATTTATCTATGAGCTGAAACCGCCCGAGCGCGTGACACAAGATGAGCGTGACAAGACCGAAGGCGAATCCGATCGTTATTGGGGGGAGTTCGAAAAATCAGTATTTCAGGACCCCGCCTTTCTGGCCGAGCCTCCGGCGCGCCACGCCATGGCCCTGCGCTATAACAACTACGGGCTCGAACTCGAGCAATGGGACAAGCGCGAGAAGGCGAAGGGGCAGTACGAAAAGGCCCTCGCGCTCTATCCGGAACTGCCGCAGCCGTACTATAACTTGGGCAATTTCTACGCGGGACAGGGCCGTGCGGAGGAGGCAAAGCGAAACTACGAATTAGCTCTAGAGTACAAGCCGGATTACGGCGCGGCGCATTTAGGACTGGGCAATATGTATTTGGATCGGGGAGAGGTCCTCGCGGCTATTAAAGAGTACCAGTCCGCCATCCGCGCGTCACCTGCCCTGATACCGGCCTACTCCAACTTGGCCACGGTTTATGCGCGCTCCGGGCGGCTTCAGGAAGCCATACACCTCTATAAGCTCGCGTTGAGGATTGATCCCACAGCTGCCCGGATTCATTATAATCTTGCCCTGGTGCTTGAGAAGGCCAAGGACTGGGATCATGCCGCGTTGAGTCTGGAATACGTGGTGGGAAAGATGCCGGATTCCGCCGAGGCACACGTGAAGCTCGGAGAGGCCTATGCGGCCCTGGGCCGCAGGGAAGACGCCAGAAGGGCCTGGGAAAAAGCATTGGAGATTGATCCAACCCTCGATTCCGTCCGCGAAAAACTCGAGGAGTTTGGGGCAGGCAAAGAACCCTTTTAGTAGCGAGGGTGCATAAGTTATAATAGGTGCACCCACATGTGGATGGCATTAACCGAGTTTGACACCGCGCTCTTCACCCTGCTCAATTCCAAATGGCATGCCGCCTGGCTGGATTGGGCAATGCCAAAAATAACCAATTTCTTTATCGATGTTTATCCTTTCGTTGTACTTTGTATCATCGTCATGATTGCGGGCCGCGCCCGGGGGCTTGTAACGGGGGCCCTCATGGTCCTGGCGCTTGCGTTTTCAAACGTCGTCACCGGGAGTTGGCTGAAGCCTCTCTTCGGCCGCCCGCGGCCATTCGCGGCGCTGGAGGATGTGAGGCTCTTGATCCCGCCCCCGGCCAGCATGTCTTTCCCATCAACGCACGCGACCATTAGTTTCGCCGTGGCGGTCGTCGTAGCGTTTAGACACCCGCGCGCTGCGGTTTGGATTTTTGGCTGGGCCGTACTCATGGCGTATACGCGGGCGTATGTGGGGGTGCATTACCCCTCGGACCTCTTGGGTGGCGCCATAGCCGGCACGCTGATCGGATGGGGTCTTGTTCTGACCGAAAAAGGCATTCGGCGTGCCGCGGTACGGACGGTCAAGGATCGGTAGTATTTTGATTCAGCAATAAGCTATCAGCTATCAGCTATCAGCTATCAGCTAGCAGCTAGCAGCTTTCAGCTGAAAGCTGACGGCTGAAGGCTGAAAATCATAGAGGAGTGACATGCATATCGACATAAAAACGGGTTGCCGTTTGAGGGAGGAAACGTCAGATTGTCTCGTTGCAGGTTTTCATGAGGGAGCGGTCTTAAGCGGTGCCCTAAAGGAACTTGACGAGGCCCTGGAGCATCCCATCCGCGAGGCGATTGCCCTCGGCGATTTTAAGGGCCAGGCGGGTCAATTTTTGCTCCTTACGGCGCGGGGGCGGCTTAAGTCTAAGCGCTTGCTGGTCATTGGGTTGGGACCTCGCAAGGAGTGGAAGCTTCAGTCATTCCGCAATGCCATCGGAAGGGTGGAGTCCAAGTTGGAGGCTTATTCGATACCGCAGGCTTCTATTTGGGTGGAATCTCTCATGGGACCTCTGGCCCCCGGCGACGCAGTGGCCGCGGCGGCGGAAAGCGCGCATCTTGCCGCCTACCGATTTGATAAGTACTCCCCGGACGATCGCTTCAAGCCGGCCCCCAAAAAACTCACCCTCCTCTTTGTCAAAAAACACCCCCTGGAGCGGCTAAAAGACGGGATCGGGAGAGGATCCGCGATCGGCCAGGCGGTGAACGAGGCGAGGAATCTTATTTCAGAGCCCTCCTCATACTTAACGCCGGAGAGGCTTGCGCAGTATGCGCGCGGTGTCGCCAGGGCGCAGGGGATGAAGGCGGAAGTCTGGGATTTCGCGACGCTGCGCCGGAAAGGCTTTAGGACCTTGGCCGCGGTAGGGCAGGGAAGTAAAAACCCCCCTTGCTTTATCATGTTGGAATATTGCCCGGCACGACTGAAGCGCGAGGCCCCTATCGTTGTCGTGGGCAAGGGCATCACCTTTGACAGCGGCGGGATCTCCATTAAACCGGCGGAGGGCATGGAGAAGATGAAATATGACATGTCCGGCGCGGCCGCTGTCTTGGGGACCTTGTCCGCGTGCGCCCAGCTTTCCGTCCCCCAGCGCGTGGTGGGTCTTATCCCTACAGCCGAAAATATGCCGGGCGGCGCAAGTTACAAACCGGGTGACGTCATTAAAACCTTTTCCGGAAAGACGGTTGAGGTCAATAATACCGATGCGGAAGGGCGGCTCATCCTGGCAGATGCCTTGGCCTACGCCAAGGGTTATAAGCCGCGCTTTGTCGTGGACTTAGCGACCTTGACAGGCGCCTGCTCCATTGTGATAGGCCCCTTAGGGATGCTCGCCATGGGAAACGATGAGGGTTTAGTCAAAAAGATTCAGGCCTCGGGCGAGCGCACCGGTGAGCGGGTTTGGCCGCTTCCGCTCTGGGATGAGTATTTGGATTTTATGAAAAGCGATATCGCAGCGCTTAAAAACGCGGGCGGGAGGGAGGCGGCCTCCATCACCGGAGGCATATTCCTCAAGCAGTTTGTAGATTATCCCTGGGTGCATTTGGACATCGCGAGCACCGCCTGGCTGGAAAAGCCGACCGCCGTGATGAAAAAGGGCGCCCGGGGCGTCGGGATCCGGCTCCTCGTCGATCTTATTTCACATCTGGAGGTCCGATGAGCCACCAGTTTGACCTTTTTGACGACGGGCGCAATGAAATACTCTCCTCGCCGGACTACGGGGTATTCCGTGATCGGCTGGTCTCTTCCGGGTGTATGAGGTGCCCACTCTCGGAGGGCCGGACGCACATCGTAGTGGACCGCGGGAATCCGGAGGCGCGTCTAATGTTCATCGGAGAAGGTCCGGGTGAGAATGAGGACCGCGAGGGACTTGCCTTTGTGGGCCGCGCGGGAAAGCTCATGGATGCCCTGATGGCGGAGATAGGTCTCGATACCAACCGCGACTCCTTGATTGTCAATGTGGTCAAGTGCCGGCCTCCGCAAAACCGTGCCCCGCGGGAGGAAGAGGCGGGGGAGTGTCTGCCCTATCTCAAGAAGCAGATTGAGCTTGTAAGGCCCCGGCTGATCGCCCTTTTGGGGGCCACGGCGCTTAAGTATATCGTGCCGCGGAGGGAGGTCTCCTCCATGGAACAAGCTGTTGGAAAGATATTTAAGTGTCCAGAGTATCCCGGTGTGGATTTCATGGTTCTCTATCACCCGGCCTACCTATTGTACGACCCGCGCAAGAAACGGGTGATGATGGAGCACCTTGAGTTATTGAAAAGCCTCCTGCTCGAGAAGGGGATTACGGCTTGATACGGTTTTTATGTGCGTGCCTTGTGGCCGCGGTCGCGTGGGGGTCTTCGGACTGTACGGCAATAGCGGAACTTCAGAGGCTTCAGGAAAGCCGTGCCGTGCAGGAGGAGAGGGAGGCCACTCATGCTGTGACGGTGGGCGGCAAGAAGAAAGAACGCCCAAAAGACTGGTATCGTTCGGAGCGATATCCCCAGCTGGCGAATCGCGTGGGGGGCACCTCTCGCAGGCTGATGCGGGGGCTCATTAACCTCACGACTTCACCTTTTGAGTTTCCGATTACCTTCAAGAGGGTCGGGAGGGAAGAGGGATGGGGCAAGGGCGTAGGAAAGGGGATGACGCGCACCCTGGCTCGGGTGGGGACCTCTCTTTATGAGATAGCCACCTTCTGTTTCCTGTACAATGAGGAGCCGCGCATGCAGCCGGAATTTGTCCTGGATGTAGGAGGAACCGGTCGTGAACCGATGGAACCTTCGAGACTGGAAGCCGGTACGTAATTTCTTTGGGCTGGGGCTCTTGCTCTTTTCAGGATGGGCGTGGGCGCCGGCGTGTGTTCGCGCAGAGATCAATCTGATCGAGAACGACCGCAACCAGGATGGGGCGGCCGATTCCTGGGAATATTTCAACAAGGGAGAGCGCGTGCGCTGGGAACTCGACAAGAATTTCGACGGGGGGGTGGACGGCGTGATTCATTTTGAACGGCGATTTGTTACGCTCTCTGAAGTGGACAGCGATTTCGACGGGGTGCTGGACGACCGGTTCCACTTCAAGGACGGAATGCGCGCCTTTAATGAGTATGACGTCAATCACGACGGACGCATGGATAAGTGGGAATATTTTGATGCGCGCGGGAGACTCTCGCGCACCGAGACCGATGTGGATTTTGACGGCAAGGCAGACAGCCGCACACACAGGGAGGGCGCCCCTCATCGGGATGATCTTTTATAAGCTCTCCCTGCTCGTAGAGTGGGCGATATCTGTGACGTCATTTTTTCTTGGGGTCTCGGCGGCCATCGCGCCCAACGCGGTGATCCAGCTCTACCAATGGATCATGCGCAACTTTAATTGGGACGTGCGTCCCGTAGACTTCGAGAAGGAACTTCGAAACACCCGGCTCCTGGGCCTTGTTTCCGCGCTTTTGGGATCGATCCTGGCCATCATTCTTCTGATCATCACCTAGAACCCTGCCTTAAAGGTATCTGCTATTCTAGACGACCGGGAAATAATCGAGTTGTGTCTCAAGCGCGACGGCCGGGCTTGGGCGCTTCTGGTGGAGAAGTACGGGAGGCTCGTCTATTGGGCTATTTTGAGGGAACTGAAGCGGGCCGGCTGCGGGTCACAAGAGGCGGAGGACCTTTTTCAGAGCGTATGGAGCCGTATTTGGAGGGGGGGCACTCTCGCTTCTTTAAAGCGGGCGGAGGCCCTGGCGAGCTGGCTTGTTTCAGCGGCCGTGAACGAAACGCGCGTGTATTTAAGATTCGCGGCAAGGCGGGGACTGGGCAGGGAAAAGCCCTTGCAGGAGTCTCTCATAGAGGTAGAGGAAGAGGGCGCTCACAAGGCGCGGAACCCGCGGGAGGAAGCGGTCTTGCGCGAGATGAGGGGCCTAGTCATGCAGGAGTTTGACGCCCTGCCCGCGCGGGAGCGGTTGGTGGTTAAGCTCTTTTTCGAGGAGGGGGTGCGGACGGAGGAGATAGCGACCTGTCTCGGGATGCCGCGAAATACCGTGCTTTCTATGATAAGCCGAGTCCGGCAGAGGGTAAAAGACGGGCTCAAGACCAAGGGGATTCAATATGAGTGAAGATTTCCTGCAATCAGAAGGGCATTTTCGGCATCTTATAGCTGGGGGGTGGTGTGCGTGGACCGGATAGATGATTTGATCCACCAAGTTCTGGCCCAAGGGCGGGAGGAGGGGTCTAAACGGGGCCCGTGCCCCACGGACGAGGAGATAGCCCTCCTGGCCAAAGGCCTGCTTCCGGATCGGGAAAGGGACGGCAGGATTGAGCATGCCGCGCATTGTCCGGATTGCTGCGCACGTCTGGGGGCCGTCCTGGCGGCGCCTTACGATAAGATGAGCACGGGTGTGGGCCCTTCCGAAGCATTGGTCCAGAAGATGAAAGGCCTGGCCGAAGGCCGGCAGGGGGAGCCCGGACGCGCCTTAGACCTGGGCAAGGAGCGCAATTTAGGCATGTCCAGCGTGGAACCCTTGCAGAATCGCATAGGGAGCCTATTAAGAAAATTAGGCTGGCTTTGTGTGAGTCTTACCGCCCTCCTCCTTTCCTTTTTTATCTCCCGCTATTTCGTACAGTTTATTGTGCTTTCCCTCATCTTCGGGCTTAAGTGGGTTTTTGACACGGCGACCACGCGTCAGCTCATTATGATCTATGAGGCCTGGAAGGAGAGGAAAGAGAGTCACAAGTAAGCTTCCCATCCTGTTGTCCCGCCTTCAGTTTCGCCGTTAATATTTTTTTTTGAGATTTACTGCAATCAAAATGGCGTTTTTGGTTTCTATATAGGGTGAAGGAGGAACTCTATGGAAACCGTGAACCAGACAGAGAACGCTTTTCATGTGGCCCGGATCTATAAGTTAAACGGAGACGGGGAGGGTCCGCTCAAGGCCTTTTGCGATCTTATCGTGGGCGATAAGGTGCTTGTGAAAGGGATTAGGGTGGTTGAGGGAAAGAACGGGTTGTTTGTGGGCATGCCGCGCAGGCAGGGGACGGACGGCAAGTGGTATGACACCGTCTTTCCTTTGAGTAAAGAAGTGCGGCGGACTCTTCAGGAAGAAGTCCTTGCCGCCTACGCGGGCGGGCCCAACAAATAATGTTCTCCGCGGGGCAGGGTAATATGGGCGTTGACCGAAAAACCCTCGGAAAGCGGGGAGAGGACCTCGCGGCCATGTATCTCGTGGGAAGAGGCTATACGGTCATCGCTCGCAATTACTCCTGCCCCTTCGGGGAGCTGGATCTCGTGTGCCGCGACCAGGATATGATTGTGTTTGTCGAAGTAAAAACAAGGCGGACGGCTTATTTTGCCATGCCGGAAGAATCTGTGGGATGGGATAAACGCAGGCGGCTTTTGCGCTGCGGGCTTTACTACCTTAAAGCCCATGACCAGTTGGATGAACCCTGCCGCTTCGATGTTGTCTCGGTTTATGCCCGGGAGGGCCTTGCCGACGGGAGGGTGCGGGTGCTCAAGGATTGCATCTGGGAAATGGGCGGCTAGGGACCGGTGCTTGCGCGTGTTCACTCGAGCGTGACTTTTGGTGTGGACGTCATCCCAGTTGCGGTGGAGGTCGAGGTAGGAGCGGGGCTTCCGGGTTTTGCCGTGGTAGGGCTTCCGGACCGCGCCGTGCGGGAAAGCCTCGTGCGTGTACGGAGCGCGTTGCGCAACTCGGGGTTCCGCTTCCCGCGAAGGAAAGTCACCGTCAATCTCGCGCCGGCAGGGATCCCCAAGGAGGGGCCGGTATTTGATCTACCTATTGCCTTAGGGATTCTGGCCGCCTCGGGCCAGCTCGAAGAAGACCTGCTCGGCAGGAGAATGGTGGTGGGGGAACTTGCCTTAAATGGCGCCGTGTGTGCCACGCGCGGGGTTTTGCCGCGCGTGATCAAGCTGGTTAAAGAAGAGGGCTGGAGCGCCGTTGTGCCCGAGGCAAATCTGGCCGAAGCCCTTTCTGTGGAAGATGTGCCTATCCTGGGTGCGTCAAGCCTCACGGATGCGATCGCAGGGCTAAATGGAGAAAGAGATGGCGCCACGGCTATTCCTCAAGTCATGAAATCCGGCGCTCTGAAGCCGCCGGCCTTTGACTTCCAGGATGTCCGCGGCCAGAATGAGGCCAAGCGGGGACTTCTAGTCGCGGCGGCAGGCGGGCACAATGTGCTCCTCGTAGGGCCTCCGGGAGTCGGCAAGTCCTTGCTTGCCCATTGCTTTCCCGGGATCTTAAGTCCCATGACGCGCGGGGAGATGCTGGAGACGAGCCAGATACATAGTGTGGCGGGGCTTTTAACGGCGGGCGCTTGCCTCGTGGAAGAGCGGCCCTTCAGGGCCCCCCACCACTCTTCAAGCCCCGCGGCCTTAGTCGGAGGGGGGACCGGGATTCCCTCCCCGGGGGAGGTGAGCCTGGCCCACAATGGGGTTCTCCTTTTAGACGAACTTCCGGAATTCCGGAGGGATGTCTTGGAGTACTTAAGGCAGCCCCTCGAAGAGGGTGAGATACGCATTGCCCGCTCGCGCGGACAGTTTACCTTTCCGGCCCGCTTCATGCTCGTGGCCGCAATGAACCCTTGCCCATGCGGCTTTTACGGAACGGATAAAGACTGCGTGTGCTCTGATCGCGAGGTCCACCGGTACCGGAACAGGATTTCGGGGCCGCTCCTCGACCGCATCGACATCCATATCGATGTCCCGCGCATCAAGGTGAGCAATATGACCGAAGGCGCCCGCGGGGAGACTTCGCGCGAACTGCGCGAGCGGGTCTGCCGCTCCCACCTTCTGCAGGCCGAACGCTACCGGGGGCTTCATCACGGCACCCGCCTCAATGCCCATCTGGGTTTGAAGGCTGTTGAGACCTTCTGCCAGCCTGATGCCTCCGCGCTTTCTCTCCTGCGCCGGGCGATGAGCGAACTAGGTTTGAGCGCCCGGGCCTGGCACCGCATCTTAAAGGTGGCCCGTACGATAGCGGATCTGGAGGAGGAAAAAGAGATTCATGCCCCGCACATCGCAGAGGCCATTGGCTACAGGCTCTTTGACCGCGAGCTTAAGCCTTGATGGGCCCTTGGCTCTCTGCTAAAATGGGCCCATTCACGATGAGGGGTTCATGGTTTATAGTTTGTTTCTTCTCGCCGGCCTTGCCCTAGGCGTCGGGCTTTATTTCCTCATAAGCCTTAAGCTCTTCCAGCGGGTTAAGGAGACGTTTGACTCACTCTCTCTAAAGGCGCTTCGGGAAAACTCCGAGCAGTACTTGACGCTGGCCCGGGAGAACTTGGCCAGAGAAACGCAGGCGGGAAGGCAGGCACTGGAAGAAAAGAAGAAGCTCATCGACCAGTCCCTCGTTCAGATGGCCCACGAGCTTGAACAAAAGCTTGAAAAGGTGCATGGAGCGGTCACTTCCTTGGAGAAGAGCGGTAGGCAGACGTTCGGGGCGCTTGACCAGCAGATTAAATCCGCGATGGAGCAGACCGGAAGGCTTCAGGAAACCACCGGCGAGCTCCGGGAGGCCCTGACGAGCACCAAGGCCCGCGGCCAGTGGGGGGAGCGCATGGCGGAGGACGTCCTGCGCCTAGCAGGTTTCATAGAGAACGTGAACTATTATAAGGAAAAGGCGCTTGAAACAGGATCGGGCCGGCCGGACTACTGTTTCCTCCTCCCCCAGGGACTTAAGGTGAATATGGACGTCAAATTTCCGCTGGACAATTACCTGCGGTACCTTGAAGAAAAGGGAGAGCTGGCAAAGGAGCGTTTAAAAGAGCAGTTCCTCCGGGACGTAAGGAACCGTATCAAAGAGGTGACGACGCGGGATTACATCAATCCCGATGAAAAGACTCTGGAGTTCTGCATTGTGTTTATCCCCAATGAGCAGGTCTACGGCTTCATCAATGAGTCGGACCGCTCCATTTTGGACGAGGCCCTCAAAAACCGCGTCGTCGTATGCTCTCCGCTCACGCTTTACGCGATCCTTGCCGTCATCCGCAAGGCAGTGGACAATTTCCGTTTGGGTGAGACGGCCGGCAAGATCGTAACTCTTCTTTCCTCTTTTGCTAAGCAGTGGGAGAGGTTCATCGCCTCATTTGATGCGATGGGAAAGAAACTGGGGGAGGCCCAGGAGGAATACGACAGACTGCTTTCCACCCGTCGTAACCAGCTTGAAAAGGTCTTGAGGCGCGTGGAGGATCTTCGCCAGGAGCAGGGTATTCCAGGCGAAGTTCCCCCGGATGAGATCGTTCCCATCGAGCGCGCCGAGATCGTTGAACGGGAGTCTTAACGCCCCCCAAACCCGGGCACCTTCCTAACCTACTCGCATCGAATAGGTTCCGTCTTAAAGAAACGTGTCAGTCAGGTTGCATTTTGGCTTTCCATATGCGATCTTTTAATGGTGATCATTTTCACAAGGGATACGCACGCAAAGGGATGTGCGTTTTTAGGTACCGTATGGCGGATAAAAGACATTTAAGAAATCTTAAAAGGCCCGGCCGGGGTGGTTTTGCCTTGGTCGAGCAGGTCATCGCGGCGATGGTGATTGCGCTCGTCTCGGGCGGCGTGATAGGGTCACTCATCGTTTCTCATGCCTCGCAAATTGATACGAGGCACCGGGTGCTCGCCATGAGCCTCGCGCGCGAGAGGATGGAATCTCTCCTCGACCGCAGCGGACCGCAGTTTTTCGACAACCTCTTAACCCAGGTCGGCACGGAACCTGTTCTTACTCTGGATCCGGACACGAATACCACCGCCTCGCGGGCTACGGCTATAACGCCCGTGGTGGGCGTGCAATACCTGCGCGCGACGGTAACGGTAACATGGAACTATCAGGGAACGCTGCACAATGAAATGCTTGAGATGTTCGTCAGCCAATAAGAGGTTTGACAGGAAGGGCCATACGCTGGTGGAAATTTTGATCGCGGTGGTCATCATGGGCCTATCGCTCGCAGCCATGCTGGCCCTTTACTTCATGGCCCAATTCTGGTGGCAGGAGGGGGCCACGCGTGTGCATCTTCAGGGCGACGCCTACCGGGCGCTGGAAAAGATTACGCGCGGCGTAGACGGCACCGGGGGCTTAAGGGAGGCGCGCTGGGTGGAGGTGCCCGATGCGCAGACTGTCAAGTATATTGACGTGGACGATATAGAAAAATCCATTTATGTGAACGGAAGCGATCTCATGTACGATCCAAACACGACCGTGGCGGATGATGAGCAGGTGCTCGTGCGCAACTTACAGGTGGCCCCCATAGGCTTTCAGGCCGCGCAGTTAACCCGGGACCAGATTAGGGTCACGCTTACCCTCGCCCAACAGAAGGGACAGAATACATTTAACGTGGAGGCTACGAGCGGTGTCAGCATTCGAAATTAAAGATGGGGTACGGAAATCCCGGTTTGGTTTGAGCGAACGGGGCATCGCCCTTCCCGTGGTGCTCGTCATGACGCTCATTCTGACCGCGGTCACGGGCGGGTTTGCGTGGCTGGTTTCCAGCAACATGCAGATGACGCGCCTTGAGCTTTACTCCAATAGGGCGTTATTCTCGGCCGAGGCAGGTCTTCATCAAGCTATGTTCCACATCAGGCAGGACTTTTTAAATGCGGCTAACAGGGACACGGCCTTTAGTGATAATGATATCAATGGGTTTACCGTTGACAGTCAAAATCCGGCGAATGTCTGGGATGGAACCCCAAATTTTGCTGTCCAGAACTGGTACGTTTTACCTCTCATCCTGCCCACGGGTGAAACCCCGTTACAGACGGGTGGAGAAGGGACTTACCAAGTTCAATTATTGAATGTCACCGGCTTTCCACGCCAGCTCTTCATTCGTTCGGCAGGAACTTATAGAGGGGAGACGCGCATCATCGTGAGCCAGATCCGCATGGTAAGTGTGTCGCCGTGGGAAAACACGGTTTATGCGGGCGGCTCTGGAGGTACTATTAACGGAAATGCCATGATCCACGGCTCTGTCCACCTCCTGGGTCAGGATGGCGCGACGGTTCTAGATTTTGGAGGTGGCGCCGGCATTCGGAATAACTACGGGGGGATACCCGATTCATTGAGGAACCGCATCCCGGCACTTCCACAGGTCTCCGGGGAGGATACTCTTAATGCCGAGTTCCGTTTGAGAAATGGCATGGTGAAATTAGAAGGAAACGGCACGATAGGCGATGACCCTACTTTGGCGAGTAGCGCGAAAAAAGCAACCATGGATGGTGTTTATGCCAATAACAACTGGCTGGACTGGAACACTAACACTGACTTCAACGACACCGAATCTCGCGTGTTTTCCGACAACCTGACCAAGAACGGTTACGACATGGGCAATGCCGCCCGGTTCCCGACGTTGGACGACGAGTATGAGGACCCAGTGACAGGAACAGTTTATCTGAGCGTTCCTAGTGGCGGGACAGGACACAGAGGTTATCTGCTGGACGTTTCTGTTCATGTGCCGGGCGCCGTCATCCTGGATGATAATAATCAGAATAACGGGGGGGATGGCGCTGAAGCGATCTGGGAGCTTGTCAATGCATCGGGCGGTGATCAGATTGCTGAAGAGAATGGTTGGACACAAATGGGTATGAGCACCGACACTGCAACGGGGACAACTAAGGTTACCTACGATGCTAACGGGGATGGGCTGGAGGATTCTTGGGTAACGTATAATTATACTCCCATCAGAAACGACCGTAAGACTAACTTCGGAGATTTCAGCATCGTGAGCAGCCTGGGGAGTGACGACGGGGTCCGGGATGAGCTGGAGTGGGATGCGAGCAACGCGAATTTGAAGATCGGCGGCATTATCACTGCTACGGGGGGCGTCTCCGCCGATGGTGACCTAAAGAGTATCAAGCCCGATGGCCCCAACGAGCCGGGGGGCGTGAGATTTTCTGGAAATGGTACTTTCTTTGCTGCAGGGACGACAGCCGGTAACATAGCGCTGAATAGTTCCGTACTCACACATCTTGGGGGAGGAAATAATTCATTTCCAAACTTGGGTCGTATAGGCTTTATCGCTGAAAATAACATTGAGCTTGGCACAGGGGGAGGCGACGCACAACTTCATTTCACGGGCGCCTTCTATGCCCAGAATATGATTAAGAGTGCCAAGCAAAACAACGTCGCGGGCACCTTCGTGGCACAGACATTTGACCAGACTGGTCAAGTCCCCAGCATATTCCAGGTCCCTGCCCTGGCTGGAAGTCTACCTCCCGGGATGCCGGATCTTACCGGGGCAGTCTTGGTCCCGAGCTTTTGGCGCGAGATATTTGAAGATTAAGTAAGCACCTGCCGTTTTTTGTACCTGCTTGCCAGAAACCTTCCTTTACGCTACAATGCCTTATGATTTTCCGACATGAGGAGGGCGATTCCTTATGAAAAAGAAGGCTCGAAAGAAACCTGCCGCGTCACGGGGTAAGAAGAAGCCGGCGCCGGCGCCAAGGAAGAAGACAGTAAGGCGTGCCCGGCCCGCGAAGGCGCCCAAAAAGCCCGTCTTGCTCGGGGTCATCAGCCATTACTTTCCCCATGTCAAGGCGGCGGTCTTTAAGGTTAAGCGGCCTTTGGCCGTGGGGGACACGATCGAGATCAAGGGCCACACGACCTCTTTCAAAGAAAAGGTCGCCTCCATGCAGATCGACCATCAGCCCATCGAGAAGGCCCGCCGCGGGCAGGAGATCGGGCTTTTGGTCAAGGGCCGGGTGAGGATTAATGACAAGGTGTACCGCGTACCCTAATTCTTTAAGGCTGTGCGCCTAGCCTGTACTCTCGCCGTCGTCTTTTTTCTCCTGGCATATCCCCCCTTCGTCTCTTCCCAGAATTTTGCCCGCACCGCGAAGAGGGAGGAGACCGTCCGCGTCATCGAGCCCCCCTTAGGAAAGATAGTTGTCGGAGAGCATTTTCTTTATACCGTCCGCTGGATGGGGATTCCCGTCGGGCATGCCTCGCTGGAAGTCAAAGAGGAGACCGAGTCGGAAGGCCATCCCGCTTACCACATTGTTGCCCAGGCCCGCTCAAATAAATTTTTGTCGGCCTTTTATCCCTTGGAAGACACCATCCACACCTATGTCAATAGCGACGGCGCGCTTTTTAGCTGGAGATACCTTAAGAATCAGAAGGAGGGGAGGTACCGCGCCGACGAGGAAATGCTTTTCCAGCATGACGAAGGTAAAGCGCGGTACCACTCGTTCTTGAACGGTTCTACCAAATGGTTCGAGATTCCGCACGGGATACATGACCCCTTGAGCGCCTTCTATGCCTTCCGGCTCATGACGGTCGAGCCGGGCGAGCTCGTCCACTTGGACGTATGCAGCGATGAGAAAAACTGGGTGGTGGAACTTAAGGTTGGGGACACCCAGGAGGTGGAACTGCGCCGTATGGGCAGCGTTGATTGTTTTGAGGTGGAGCCCATCGCCCATTTTAAGGGGATCCTGGTAGACCGCGGCCGCGTCTGGGTGACCTTTACCGCTGATGAAAGACGCGTACCCGTTTTATTTAGGGTCGAGACTCCGTGGGGGGTCGTCACGGGCACGATCAAGAAAGCGGGGAGCTTCCCGTAAAAGATCGGCTTGCCAACGGCTGGCCGAAAGATTACAATAGGGAATAGTTTAGGATTCAAGGAACACAAGATAGGACAATATGTTACGATTACTGCTATCAGTTCTTATCCTGGTTTTTGTCTTCCGCTACCTCCTTCCCCGGCTTAAGGTCACGAAGATCCTCTGGCGTGAATGGAGGGCGCGTTACAACCGCGCGGAGTGGGAGAAGATCAGGCGTGAGCTTGAAAAAAAGTAGTTCTAAGGGCTTTGAGGATGACGGGCACTGTTTTGCCTGCGGGAGCCTGAATCCGAGGGGACTTAAGCTTAAGTTTAAGCTTGAGTCTGACGGGTCTCTCTCAACCTCCTTCACGCCCCGCAGGATTTACCAGGGCTTTAAGGACGTGACCCATGGCGGGATCCTGGGGCTTATCTTTGATGAGATGATGGTAAACCTCCCGCTTTGCCAGGGCAAGAAGGCGGTTTCCGCCGAATATAAGGTTCGGCTCTTAAAGCCCGTACCCGTCGGTGAGCGCGTGGAGTTTAGGTCGAGGGTCCGCGAGGAAAAGGGCAGGCTCATTTATCTCGTGGCCGATGCACGCACAAGTTCAGGAACACGGGTCGCCGAGGCGGAGGGGACCTGTGTGCGGCTTAAGTAGTGCTCGTTAGCCTTCGTCACGGCTCAGCCTGGGTTCTTACGGCATGCCTCGTTTTAGCGGCCCCAGGGTGTCTTGAGAGAAAGCCGGACTCGGCCCCTGGGGAACGCGAGGCCGTTGTCCAAAAAGTGATTGACGGCGACACGATTGAGCTTGCGGACGGGACGCGCGTGAGATATATCGGGATAGACACGCCGGAGGTACACAGGCGGGAGGGAGAAGGGTGGGTTTTGGATCCCCAGCCTTTTGCTGAAGAGGCCTGGCAGTTCAACCGCGCGCTGGTAGAGCGCCGCACGGTCAGGCTCGTGTTCGATCGCGAAAGAGAAGACGTCTATGACCGGCTCTTGGCTTACGTGTATCTAAAAGACGGTACATTCGTCAACGACGAACTTGTTGCTAGGGGCCTCGCACGCGTGCGGGTCATACCGCCCAATTCGCGGTTTGCAGATGACCTGCTGAAGTCTGAAGCCGAGGCCCGCCGGCAGGGCGCTGGGTTATGGTCAAGCGAGGGAGACGGATGATGCGCACTAGATTACAAAAAGGAGATATCTAACATGTTTCTGTTCAGAGCTCTTCTCTGCGGTATGATGCTTTTGAGTTTTCTTTCCGCGCGGCCCGCCGAGGCGGAGGACTCCGCCGGGACCTCCAAGGCCTGGCACTCAAACATCTGGACCCGGGAGGAGGCGAAGCGCATTGTTCAAAAGGGAGATGAAGTCACCGTCACGCCCGAGGAGGGCTCCCTCTATCCCACCCTGGTGCTCAAAGTACCAACTGAAAAATCCATGGCGGCTCGTTTCTATTTCTGGCAGGGAGTGAAGTTCTACGTCGGCGGTGAGCCCCTGAAGGCCATCGATGAGCTTACCAGGGCAAGCCTCGCCGAGCCCCACCAAGAGGATATCCAAGCAGCGCTTCTTTCGGTAAAAGACGCGTACGAGCTCGTCACGAGCGGCCAACCCCGTTCGGAGAGCGAGACTTCAGAAAAGACCGAAGACTAGAGACCCGAGACCTAAGACTAAAAACCGACGTTTTGCTTCCATTTATTCTTTCTGTCTCGAGTCTCACGTCTCATGTCTCAAGTCCGTTTTCAACTCTCACCATGCCCATCCCTTTGGAAGAGGACATCACTCAAAAGGCCCACGAGCTGGGTTTTGACCTGGTAGGCTTCACAGGTGTAGAGCCCTTGGAGCGCGAGGGCCAGCGCCTTCGCGAATGGCTTGAACGGGGCTGCCACGGCGATATGCTTTATATGCAAAAGTCGGCGGAAAAACGCAGCGCTCCGCGCGGGCTCCTCCCGGGCGCACGAGGTATCGTTGTCGTGGGGATGAGTTACCATGACGCGGCCGGTGAGGCTTGCTCCCATGACGCGAACGGCAGGGGACGGGTCGCGCGGTATGCCCGCGGCCGTGACTATCACAAGACGATGGGTAAAAAGCTTAAAGCGCTTACACGGTTTATCACGGACCGGGGAGGAACACAGACCCAGGCCAGATATTACGTGGATACAGGGCCTCTTTTGGAGAAGGCCCTGGGGGCAAGGGCGGGTTTGGGATTCATTGGAAAGAATACCATGCTGATTCACCCGGAATATGGTTCCTGGATACTGCTTGGAGAAATTGTTACCACACTCGATTTTTCCGACGAGAAGCCGCCTGCCTTGCCGGACTGCGGGGCCTGCCGCTTGTGTATCGAGGCCTGCCCCACAGACGCCCTTTCTGAACCATTTCAGTTGGATGCCCGGAGATGTATCTCTTATCTCACAATAGAAAATAGGTCTGATATACCGGCCGGCCTTAGACCGCTATTGGGTGACTGGATATTCGGCTGTGACATCTGCCAGGAGGTATGCCCTTACAACCGTTATGCCAAACCGGCAGGCGCTGGTTTAGAAGACAAGAGGCATAGTGAGGGCCTGCGTTTGAGCGAACTGCTGAAGCTTAAGGACTCTCAGGCATTCCTGGAACTTTCTCGTGGGAGTCCTCTTAGAAGGGCAAAGCGGGAGGGACTGGTAAGGAACGCGTGCGTCGCGGCGGGTAATAGCGATGATCGTGGCAACAGGGCGTGGCTGGAAGGCGCCCTCGAGGACCCGTCGTCTATGGTAAGGAAGCATGCGGCGTGGGCGCTCGATAAGATTGAAAGAAAAGCGGTACGGGGGTAGGGCAGAATTTTCTGCTCTAGCTTAGGCTAAGATGTGAAAATGTGTAAATTGCTAAAAATGACAAGGAAAGAATAGTTTTGTATAACGCAATTGTTTTATGGTATAATTCTACGGTATTTAATAAACTCAATATATACATTTTAGTAGCTACTAGCGATTGTTAAGCAGTGCAAGTATTCTTACCTGTGAAAGACGACATAAAAGGATATATGTTATGAATCCGGAAGCTGGTTCCTCCCAACTTAGTTCATCAGAGCGAAGGAAATTTGTCCGCATTGATCAACGCTGGTATGTAGTTTTTCAGCAGTTGGACAACGCCTTAAAACATGTGTATCAAAAAGAAGTTCAGGGCGAGACGCGCAGTGTGAGCATGGGCGGTGTATTGTTTCGGACGAGGGAGAAGGTGGCGGCCGGGGCGCTGCTCGAGCTGGAAGTACAGCTTCCAGGGGAAGGCGAGCCGTTAGTTGCTATCGCGCGGGTGGTGCGTGTGGCTCCGGTAAAAGATGAGTCAGGGGATGGATACGATGCGGCGCTCGAATTTATCTGGTTGTATCACAAGGATTCCGGCAGGCTAAACGAGGCGATTTTAGACGCCCTCAAGAGGAAAAACGATGTATGGGAAATACCGGGCTGTACGGCTTAGGCTTTGTGAGATTCTAGTCAAGAACGGCTTGATCTCGCAAGAGGGGCTCGAGCGGGCCCTGCGTGTTCAAAAGGGCGAGGGAGGCCGCATCGGAGAGATCCTGGTGCGGATGCGGATGGTGCGGGAGGAGGACATTGCAAGCACCCTGGCCTCGCAGATGGGCATCCCCTATCTCTCACTGGAAAACATTGACGCTGACTTTAGACTGCTTAAAATCGTGCCTGCGGATTTTGCGGTTAGGGAGCAGGCATTTCCCATTTGCCTGACGGGAAATATCCTGACGGTCGCGATGTCGGACCCGTTGGATTTCAAGGCCATCGAGGACCTTGAGCGGATTACCGGATGCCGCGTGGAGCCTGTAGTGGCGATGGCAACAGCCATACGAAAGGCCATAGACGAATTCTACGAACAGTCTGAGAAAAAGAAAAGAAACGAACAATTTATGCCTCAAGGCGATTTATTGAGAGCCCAGAAAAGGGCGGAGGGATTAAAAGATTCAGAGCTGGTTCGAGGTGCCCCCGGCATGATCTCGCCTGTCCCCGCGAATGAACTCCTGACGAAGCAAAAGGCCCTTGCCAAGGAGTTGGAGGAAAAGGAGGCTTCTCTCAAGGGAGCCCGAAAGGAAACGAGCCGGGTGAGAAGGCTTGTGGAGGCCTTGAGGAAGGCGCATGAAAAGGTAAAGGTCCTCAATTCGCATTTGGAGAACAAAGAGCAGGCGTATGGCAAGGCGCAAGAGGAGTTCTCTCATCTTGAGAAGCGCCTCAAGGAGCTCGAGGCCGAGCGCGAGCGCGTGACCCGGGAAGATGAATCCAAGCGCACGGCCCTCAATGCCCAGATCACAGAGCTTAAGACCCGGCATGACCGATTCGCCCAGGAGCTTGAGGCCAAGGAAAGGGCCCTGGCCGATGCCCGGAAGGAGACCGAAAGGCGTGCCCAGCTCGAACGGGAGCTTAAAGACACCCAGGCCCAACTCGCGAGCCAGAAGAAGACCCACGAGGGGACTCTTAGGGAATATCAGACTGCGGAGAAAAGGCTCAAGGAGCTCGAGGCCGAGCGCGAGCGCGTGACTCGGGAAGATGAATCCAAGCGCACGGCCCTCAATGCCCAGATCACAGAGCTTAAGACTCGGCATGACCGATTCGCCCAGGAGCTTGAGGCCAAGGAAAGGGCCCTGGCCGATGCCCGGAAGGAGGCCGAAAGGCGTGCCCAGCTCGAACGGGAGCTTAAAGACACCCAGGCCCAGCTCGCGAGCCAGAAGAAGACCCACGAGGGTACCGTCCAGGAGTACCAGATCGCAGAGAAAAGGCTCCAGGAGCTGGATACGGCGCACGCAAGGCTTAAGTCCGAAATGACAGAGAAGGAGAGGGAGACACAGACTTTGCGGGACAAGGTGTTGACCCTTCAGGGAGAAGTTGAGCTCGCCCAAAAGGCGGTCGCGGAAAAGAAGGGACAAATTGAGGACACGCAGTCGAAATTGCTCGAAGTGGATAAGGAGCAGTTGGGAGAGAGGGACCGCAGAGTGAATCTCGAAAAGCTCCTCGCGCGGCAGAACGAGGCCTTGGTGAACCTGGAGCATAAGGCCCAGCATACCTCCATGCTGTTAAAGGAGAAGGAAGTGATGCTGGAGGCAAGGACAAAGGAGGTTGAGGAACGTTCTCGCGAGTATCAGGGAAAACTGTCCCGGGCGGAGGCGGAAAGGGATCGAATGGCCCTTGAGGTTCAGCAGAAAAACGAGTCGCTGGAGAGTTTTAAGCGGGAGGCCGATGGACTTCGCAGCGACATGGCGAAGAAAGAGAGCGAGCTCAAGGAGCTGCGGGCAAAGGCACAACTCTTCGAGCGGGATACCCAGGAGAAGGTCCTTTCTTCCCAGACACAGCTCGGCATGCTACAGGAACAACTGTCCATGCAGGAGCAGCAGGAACAGGAGCTCGCCAGGCAGGTTCAGCAATATGAAGAAGAAAAGCGCGTATGGTCCGACCGGCACCGGTATCTGGTGGAAGAGCTGGACCGTTTGCGCGAGGAAGTTGTTCCGACGGTAGACGATGATGAGGAAGGGTCCGAATCGGAAGTCGCAGGCCGGAGCGTAGACGTTGCGGCAAGTACCCGGGTTTCTGTTGGTTCAGGTTCGGCTTCCATCGCAATTCAGAGGACCGCCTCGAGAACCATACGCCGTGAAGAAGTAAGGGAGCCCAATAACTGGCTCTTTCTAGTATTGTTGTATTCCATCTTCTATATCGCAGGCATCCTCTATCTTATTCTAAGTTAGTTTGACATCAGTCCGAGCCTCGTGTAAGCTATTTCACATGAGCCGGATAGGTTATTCTTGCCTGGTCTCTTGCGCGCCCTCCCTCTGGTTTTCGGTCTCTTCCTTTGTGCCGGTTGTTGTGTATGTGTCGCGGATTTTGCGGGGCGGATGCGGGACGACGGACAAACTATGAAACGGCCGTTAAATCAAATCCTGCAGGATGACATGGACGAGATTGTCAACCGGTGGGCCCATTTTATGAAGGGTATGAAGTCCACCAACTATGAACTCCGGCCCCTGGCGGAGCTCAAGCGCTCCTGCCGGGAGTGTTTCGAAGGCATTAGCCACGCCTTGGCGCACAATAGTTTCGGCACGCTGCGCGATCGGGTGGAGAAGAAGGCCCGCGTGCGAAGCGCCATGGGGTTCAGGGTGTCTGAAGTCCAGAGGGCCCTCTTTGGTTTTAAGGAGGTCGCCCTTCCTTTTATCAGGCAGGAGTACCAGAACGATCTGCATCTGTGCGTCACGGCCCTGGGCGCAGTGGATGCCTGCTTAAATCAGGGCATTTATTTTTTTACGGAGGCCTTTCAAAATCAGCTGTCTCAAAAGGCCGATACCTACCTCAAGGAAATCGAGCAGTTCAACCAGAAGCTGGAGCATCTCTCTGTAACTGATGGTCTCACAGGGCTTTATAATCAGCGCTATTTTCGGGAAATGTTCAAAAATGAGCTGGCCCGCAGCCAGCGGTACACGAGGCCTCTTTCGCTGGTCCTCTTCGACATCGATGAATTTAAGCAGTTCAACGACACCTATGGCCACTTGCAAGGCGACGAGGCGCTGGTTAGGATCGCGCGCAGTATCCGGGAGGGGGTTCGTTCGGTAGATATCGCCGCGCGCTACGGAGGCGAGGAATTTGTACTTATCCTGCCGGAAACGAACCGGGGAGGAGCCTTTGAGGTGGCTGAAAAAATCAGAACGGCCGTCTCCCACGAGCGCTGCGCGGTCGGTGATAACGGCGAGACGGCCTCGTTTACCGTGAGTGCCGGCGTGGCCTCTACCGAGGACGGACCGCGCACGCAGGACGACCTCATCCGTTTGGCCGACCAATGCCTCTACCGTGCCAAGAAGAGCGGAAAAAACCGCGTTTCCTTAAACCTGCCCAAGCGCCGGCGCAAATCCTCTTGAAGGCCGCTGCGTTTCAAAACACCTTCTCCTGGTCAAAATCCCGCGATGAGCTTTTCCGGGAGTGCCACCGGAAGTATTATTACGACAAGTATGGATTTTGGGAAGGGTGGAGAAGGGATGCCGATCCGGAACGCCGGGAGATCTATCTCCTCAAACAAGTCAAATCGCGGCGCATGTGGATGGGTGAGAAGGTGCATGCGGCCGTGGAAAATGCTCTCAAGACCCTGATGGGAGGAGCGGAGGCCTCGCGCGAGGCGGTGATTCAGGAACTCACGGACGTGATGCGCAGGGATTTCCGGCTGTCGAGGGCGGGGGCCTACGAGGGCGATCCCAAACGGGTGACCGCGCTCTTTGAACATGTCTATGCGCTGCCCGTTTCCGATGAAGAGTGGGTCCGTCTGCACGAGACGGCGGTCCGTTCGGTGCAGGAGTTTTTTGCCTCCGATATTCTCAAGCGCGCACGGGCGGCGGGCATAGAACATTGGCTTCCGGTCGAAGAGATGCAATCGTTTTCATTCGAGGGCATACCCGTCTACGTCAAGCTGGATTTTGCGTTCCGGGAGGGCGGCGGGATAGTCATCGTGGATTGGAAAACGGGCATGGGGGAAGATGTGGATGTGACGGTTCAACTGGGCTGCTACGCCCTTTACGCCTCCGAGCGCTGGGCGGCGAGGCCTAGGGATATCGAGGCCATAGAATACAATCTGAACACGCGTTCTATAAAAAGGGTTGAAATCGTGGAGGCGCATTTGGAATGGGCTCGTCACTACATCCGCAACAGCGTTCAGGCGATGCGCAAGATGCTGGCTGATCCCCAGGCTAATACGGCCCGGATAGAGGATTTCGAGCGGGTGAGCGACCGGACGAAATGCAAGTGGTGTAATTTTAGAAGGGTGTGCCTGCCTGATGTTACGTTTTAGCGAGCCGGTTTCGTACTGCGTACAGCGTACTGCGTACTGCGCAACGAAGCATTCCTATGCATAAACAAAAAATTTTTATGATCATGGAACGTGTTCTCCAGCTCTTGGGACGCGGGGCGCAGGCGGAGGTCATGCTTCTCGCCCAGGAAGGTGCGCTCACCCGCTTTGCCGGAAACCGCATTACCCAAAATGTGGCGAGCCACACGGTGGATCTATCCATAAGAATTCAAGAGGGCGGGCGCATCGGGAGGGCCGGTACCCGGGCGGTTGACGAGGCCTCCATAAAGAATATGATCGAGAGGGCCAAGGAGTTGAGTGCCGCCTCCAGGAAAACGAGGGGCTTACTTCCTCTCGCCGGCACCCGAAAATACGGTGCACTGCCTGTGGCCCGAGGCCGCGACAGCCTTTCCACGCCTGAAGAGAGGGGAAGTGCGGTTCAGCTCATCCTGGCGAAAGCCCGCCATGTGCGTCTTGAAGCGGCCGGCATTGTCTCAAAAGACAAGGGGATCCTCGCCCTTATGAATACGCGCGGCTTGAGGGCTCAGCATAAGTTTATGTCGGGCCGCGTGAGTATCACGATGAACCGCGGCGGGGCAAGCGGATGGGCGGAGTATTCGAATCGGACGGTCGCATTGAAGGACGCCGGCCGCACAGCGGAGCGGGCGGCAGAGAAATGCCTCAAAAGTCAAAACCCGCGCTCCGTGGATCCCGGGCCGTACACCGTTGTGCTGGAGCCGGCTTGCGTTGGAGAAATTTTTCAATTCATGGCTTGGTATGGCTTTGGGGCACTTGCCTTCCAGGAAGGGACGAGCTTTCTCACGGGTCGCATGGGAAAGCGCATTTTTTCACCTAGGGTTACCATTGAAGATAACGTCTATCATCCTTTAACTCAGGGATTTCCCTTCGATTTTGAGGGCGTTCCCCGTGAGAGGGTGAGTCTCATCGAGCGGGGCGTCGCGCGCGGGCTGGTGCATGACCGCCGCACGGCAAGGGCGGCGCACACCCGCTCCACGGGTCATGGCTTAGCCGAACCGAATGAAGTAGGACCTCTACCCCTGAACTTGGTGATGCAGAAAGGAGGCTCGCGCCTGGAGGATATGATACGGGATACCCGCCGGGGGATCCTCGTGACCCATTTCCACTACACCAATATGATGAACCCGCGCGAGCTTGTCTTGACGGGTCTCACGCGTGACGGCACATATCTTATAGAGCGGGGGAGGATTGCCCGTCCGGTTAGAAATCTCCGTTTTACCGAGAGCATGCTAAAGGCTTTCTCGAACGTGGAAGCCGTCGGGCGCGAGCAGGTTTACACAGAGGGTTTTTTTGGAGGTGGCTATGTCGCGCCCGCGATTAAGATCCATAATTTTCAATTCACCAGTCAGGCGGAAGAGGAGAAGCCCTTGTGAAGGAGCTCATGGATGAGGCCCTAAATTCAGCCTCACGGCCGGGTGTAGATTATGCTGATATAAGGATCATCCGGAAGCGGGATCAGCAGTTCGCGGTGAAAAGCGGCCGCATCGGGTCGCTGGTGGATGACGACGACGCGGGTTTCGGGGTTCGGGTTCTCTACCGCGGGGCCTGGGGTTTTAGCGCAAGTTCGCGTCTCAAGCGGTCCGAGGTGAGGCGCGTGACAGATGAAGCCGTCCGGATCGCAAAGGTTTCAGCACGGGGGTTGCGGGCCAGGGTGAAATTGAGCAGGGAGGCTGTCGTATGTGACCGCTGGGATAGCCCGGTGCTTCAGGATCCCTTTACCGTTCCACCCGGCGAAAAGCTTAATATACTTTTTGAAATCGATCGCCTGTTGCGCAAGGATAAACACATCAAGGTGGCCGAGAGCGGGATGAGCTTCTCGCGGGAAGAGAAGTGGTTTGCGACGAGCGAGGGAACGCGCATCGTGCAGACCGTGACGCGAAGCGGGGCAGGCTATTCAGCGACGGCCGTGGGAAACGGAGACTGCCAGACGCGCTCATTTCCCAGTTCACATGGAGGCCAGCAGGGGACCAGCGGATTTGAACTTGTGCGGGCGCTAGGGCTCGTTGAGAATGCAGAGCGCATCCGGGATGAGGCTGTGGCGCTTCTCAAGGCCCCGCACTGCCCATCCGGGGAGCTTGACCTTATCCTGGACGGGTCACAGATCGCGCTTCAAATCCATGAATCTTGCGGCCACCCGTCGGAGCTCGACCGGGTGCTCGGGATGGAGGCCAATTATGCCGGGACGAGCTTTCTCACCGTGGACAAGGTCAATCACTTTCGCTATGGATCCGCGATGGTGAACCTCGTAGCCGATACCACCGTTCCGGGAGGGCTTGCGACGTGCGGATATGACGATGACGGCGTTCGGGCGCAGCGGTGGCCTATTGTGGAGAGCGGGATTCTTAAAGGATATCACACGAACCGCGAGGTCGCCTCGGCCTGGGGGGTGCGCTCCAGGGGCTGCTCGCGGGCCCAGGGGTGGGGTTTCATCCCCATGGTACGGATTACCAATCTCTCCCTCATGGCGGGGGAGGGGACCCTTGAAGATATCATCCGGGACACACGCCGTGGGCTTCTCTTTCAAACCAATAAAAGCTGGAGCATTGACTCGCGGCGGCTCAACTTTCAGTTCGGCTGTGAGATTGGCTTTGAGATAAAGAATGGCCGCCGGACCCGGCTCATCAAAAACCCCAGCTATCAAGGCGTGACACCCCTGTTTTGGGGTTCCTGCGACCGCATCGCGGGCCCGCAGGCGTGGCGCCTGTGGGGCGTGGGAAATTGCGGAAAAGGCCAGCCCGGGCAAACGTTCGGAATGTCCCACGGGGCCTCCCCGGCCCGGTTCCAAAAGGTGCGTGTGGGCATCCACCGCGCTTGATCCAGATTCCCTCCTCCTGCTGATTTCACTCCCGAATTTTCCAGAAAAATAAACGTTGACACATGCAAGGCCGGTCGTTATAATCTTTTTAGTTGAGAAATGTTCTCAATAAGTATTATTCGCATTAGTAGAATGTCGCAGTTAGATTTATCCCTCAAAAAAACACTGAAAAAAAGCCCTTCACATGGGAGGTACGGCCCTGTTATGACCCACATTTCCTTTTACGCAAATGAGCTGCGCTGTTGCATCGTGGTGGCACTGGCTGTTGCTGGAAGTATCGTCGTGGGGCCTGTATTCGGATGGGCGGGCAATGACGTTTACTTCGTTACCTACAATCACCATATTGAAAAGGGTGAGACCGAGCTCATGATCATGAACGATTTCACCGAGCCGGCGGTGCGGTCGGGCGAAAACAAGCTGGGAGGCTATTTCTCCAACATGCTGGAGCTGGAATATGGCGTCACCGAGCAATTCGCAACCGAGTTCATGGTGGAGGCGTTTGAGGACACAACCAATAGCTACGGCAAGTTCACGGGATTTCGCTGGGAAAACCGCTACCGTCTGGTCAAAGACGAAAACTGGTACCTCAACCCGGTGCTCTACATGGAGTATGAGGACCTGGACCCCAAGACGCGCTTCAAGATGGAAGTGAGCGGCCGCACGGACGGCAAGGGCGAGCCGCCGGAAGAGGAGCAGCGCGAGCGCATCATGGAAACCCGGCTCATTCTCTCTCGGGACTTCGGCCCGTGGAACGTGGCCTTTAACTGGATCAATGAGACCGACGTGCGCCGCAGCGGTTTTACGGATTTTGGTTATGCCGCGGGCCTTCGCTATTCCCTTCACAGTCATCAGCATGATCATGGGGAGTCAGAGGAAGCGGACTCCGCTGCTTCGGCCGGCCGCTGGAAGCCGGTTGCCCTGGGTCTTGAGCTTTTCGGCGGCCTGGGCAACAGCCGTGCCTTTGGCGGTGATTTTGAGGTACAGCCGCACTATCTCTCGCCGATCCTCATGTTCCATCCGTCGGAGCGTGTCATGCTGCACATCGGGGCCGCCTTCGGGCTCAACGGCGTGAGCGACGATTTGATCCGGACAGGCGTGTCGCTGGAACTTTGACAATGCGCTGGCCGCTTTGTTTCGGTTGTTGCGCTGCGAACGGCAGGAGGAAGGAGGATGAAAGTGCATCGTAAAGGTAGGAAAAGTAAAATGTACCGGGTTCTGGCACTGGGTTTGGCGTGGTGGATCGGCTACGGCGGTATCGGACCTGTAGCGCAGGCGGCCACGCTGGAAGAGCTTGAGTCACAGATACAGGCTCTTCAGGTGCAGGTCCAGGAGCTCAAGCGCCAGCAGGAGATGGCGCGCATCGAGACGGGCGAGCCTGTACCCTATGAGGAGAGGGGGGTCTTACGCAACATCAAAAATCCAGCGGGTTTTGGAAATGTCACGGTGGGTGGATACGTGGACGCCGAGTTTGAGAATTTCGAAAACACGAACAGCACCTTCGACCAGGCGCGCTTCGTTCTCAACGTGGCGGCCGATCTCCATGAGCGTCTGCGTTTCTACAGCGAGTACGAGATCGAGCACGGGGGCCCCAATGCCGCCGATGCAGGTGAAGCCAAGGTTGAGCAGGCCTGGATCGATTACCGGATCGTGGACCCCGTCAATGTCCGGGCCGGCATCGTCCTCGTGCCCATGGGTCTTTTTAACCTGACTCATGATTCCGATATTCAGGATTTTACGGCCCGGCCGCTCGTTGCACGCCGGGTGATTCCTTCCACTTGGATGGAGGTTGGAGCCGGGTTTAACGGGGACCTGGCGCTGGGGGAATGGATGGCGCAGGATGGACTCCTGCAGGACCTCCATATGTCCTACGAGTTCTATGCAGTGAACGGACTGGATGAAGACATCAGTGACACGGGGCTAAGAAACGCCACGGGGGCTATAGAAACGGACTTGAATAACGACAAGGCCGGAGTAGCGCGCATTGCCGTGAGCCCTTTTCTGGGGCATACGGTTGGTTTCTCCGGTTATACCGGAAGGCACGGCACTGGTGAGGACGACGATATTCTGGGTGGAGCCTTGGACTGGGACCTCAATTTCGGCCCCTTGCAGTTGCTGGGCGAATGGGTGGCATTTGACGTCGACGGCTTCGTGGACGACGATAACTCCAGTACGACCGCCCGCGTGGCGGCCCCCGACACCCTTCAGGGACTCCTGGCCCAGGTGAATTATCACTTCTGGCCGGACTTTCTCAATCAGACCTTTCTCGGCCGGAATTTTGAAAACCCCATGCTCACCGCGAGTTTAAGCTACGGCTGGGTCCAAAACGAGGACGATGGAGATTCGAACACCGGCGACAACGAGGAGGACCGCTACACCTTCGGGCTCAATTACCGGCCCGTCGAAAGCTGGGCGCTTAAGGTGGAATATCAGCTCAATGATCAGGAAGGTACGGAGAGCCTGGAGCGGGGAGATAATGACGGCGTGATGGCGTCAGTGGCCATGGGATTTTAAACGTGTCAGAGATCGATTCGTACAGCGTACAGCGTACTGCGTACCGCGCGCCGGGTGCTGCGCCCCGCGGCCGGATATGTTAGAATCTTTACTCGCGAAGTGGGTGAAGGGCTTTGTGCTTTTGGGTTTATCTTGGTCCTTCGTAATCACGGTGCTTCCACCGCTTACTTGGGTGCGGCCGGCTTATGCGGGGTGGGCGGTCACCCATTACTATGGACGGGAGGAGGCGCTCGCAGCGGCCCTGCCGCGCGCAACCTCTTTCCTCCCCGAGGTGAGAGTGCTCACCCCTGACGAGAAGCGCCGTATCGAGGCGAAGCTCAAGGCCCCGCTCAAGGAGACGTATTTCGAGTTTTGGGTCGGCCGGGGGGCGGGTGGGGAAACAGAAGGGTATGCCCTTGTCCTGGATGAGATCGGAAAACACCTTCCCATTACGTTTATGGTTGCGCTGAAGCCCTCGGGTGAAGTAGAGGATTGCGTGGTCATGGCATTCCGCGAGCCCCGGGGGGGAGAGGTGAGCCAGCGCAGGTTCTTAAGGCAGTTTCGGGGCAAGACCTCGGGTGATGCCATTCGTCTTCAGGACGACATCACCCATGTCACGGGCTCGACGCTCTCCTGCCGGGCCGCCTGCTTTGTCGTGCGCAAGGCCGTTGCGGCGTATGAGGTCTTGATGGCGGACCAGGCAATATGAAGGACTATACACGCAGCGCATTGCGCTCTATCCCCCGGAGCGGGCGGCTGCTGTATGCGGCCTCTGTAGGTCTCATCCTCGTGGGGCTCGTGACCAATGTCCTCGTCGCTTTGTACCGCACCCAGCTTGACCCCCGCCGGGTAGCCATCTATTACCGGGGAGGCGAGGAGGAGTTGGTCTTTCCCAAGACGTATGCAGAGCTTCTGGAGAACAGCCATTTCCATCTCTTTATGATGCCCGTGATTTTTCTCGTTCTGGCCCATCTCTTTCTTCTTACGCCGGTCTCGAGAAACTTAAAGCGGGGTCTGGTGCTGGTTGCGATATTGAGTTTGGGGCTGGATGTGGCGGGACCGTGGCTCATCCGCTATGTGTCGGCCGGGTTCGCAGGTTTAAAGGTTTTGACAACGCTCACACTTTCCGCGAGCCTTTTCGCGATGGGCGCGGTGTCGGTGTATCATATGCTGCGGGTGCGCGCCTCGTGACGTTCACCCGAAAGGCGGCGCGATATCTCATGGGCACGCTGTGCTCCATCGAGGCCGAAGGGCCGGACCGCGCGGCGGCGGGGCGCGCCATCGAGCGCGCCTTTAACCGCATAAAAGAGATCGAAAGACACATGAGCCGCTTCCGTCCCGAAAGCGAGGTAAGCCGCATCAACCGTTCGGCGGGCCGGGCTCCGGAAGCCGTCTCCGATGACGCGTTTTGTGTTATTGAGGCGGCGCTTTCTGTTTCGCGTCTTTCCGGAGGGGCCTTCGACATCACCGCAGGTTCAAGCGGGGCTAAACCCGATGGGGGTGCCGGGGCCTACTTGGACCGCGCCCGCAAGACCGTGTTTTTGGAAGAGGGCTTGCACCTGGATCTGGGCGGGATCGGCAAGGGGTATGCGGTGGATGAAGCGGTCTCTCTGCTCAAGGAAGAGGGAGTCCAGGTCGCAGTGGTGGATGCCGGGGGCAATATGTACGGGCTGGATGCCGAGGCCCGCGGCTGGTGGCGGGTGGGGATTGAACCGTGTGGGGGGCATCTGAAGCCCGTGGGCTCGTTTCCGCTTATGAACCGAGCTGTCTCTACCTCTTCAAACAGCGAAAGGCCGGGCCACCTTTTGGATCCACGGAGCGGGACGCCCTGCGACTGGGGTGGGAGCGTTACCGTGTTTGCGGAGTCAGCCCTGTGGGCGGATGCCTGTTCCACGGCCGCCTACGTGTTGGGACCGGGCGCGGGGGCGGAGTTTTTACAGCGCGCCGGAGCCTCTGATTTTGTATTCCTTCATCCCGGAGGAGCGCTTCATGGTTAAGCCTTTAGATGCGCCGGAGTCATTTCGTACACTTCTGGCGAGGAGAGATTTGAAATTTACGTATGAGCGCAGACGCATACTGGATCTTGTCCAGCACCTCGGTCGGCATTTTGATGCCGACTCTCTTTACGCCCGCTTCAAGAGGAGGAAGGAGCGCATTGCCCGGGCGACCATCTACCGCACCCTTCCGCTTCTCCTTGAGGCGGGTGTCATCCAAAAATCCGCGGGCATGGGAAAGGGGGATTTCTTTGAAAAAACAAGTGCCCGGGGACATCACGATCACATGATCTGCGTGCATTGCGGCAAAATCATCGAGTTTTTCAATGAGCATATTGAGCGGGAGCAGAAAAGGTTGTGCCGGAAATACAAGTTCAGGCTCACGTTTCATGATCACCGGCTTTTCGGGTACTGTAAAAAATGTCAGGCATAGGAGGATGATGTGAGAAAGGCGTTGTCAGTTGTCGGGATATGTGCGGTGGCGCTCGTGCTTGGGAGAGCGTCGCTCGCGGCCCAAGAAACCGCACAGGAGCTCGTGATCCTTTCGAGCCGGAAGGAGCCGCTGGTCAGACCCGTCATCGATCTTTTCGAAAAGGAAACAGGCATCCGCGTTATTTTAAAAACAGGGGAGTCCGCCATTTTGGGCCAGCAGATCTTGCAGGAATCTCCCGCGGCTGCAGCAGATATTTATATCGCAAAGGAGTCGGGCTCACTCGAGTATTTAAGAAGCAAGGGGGCGTTTGAACCGATTGCCTCGACCGAGATCTTCGTGATCCCGCAGGAGTTTAGGTCGCGCGAGGGGTACTGGGTCGGCGTCTCGGGGCGGGCCCGCGCCGTGATCTATAACGAGGACCTCATCTCCTATGAAGATGTTCCCAAGACGCTCTGGGAGCTTGCCGATCCGCGCTTTAAAGGCATGATCGCGGCGGCTCATTCCGGAAATGAGTCGCTCGTGGCCTGGGTGAGCGCCCTGCGGCTCAGCTGGGGAGACGAGGAGACCGAGCGTTTCTTAACAGCGCTCAAGGAAAATGAAATAGCGCTCATCTCCGACAGCCATACGGACGTCCGCAAGGCGGTGGGGCGCGGGGAATATGCGCTCGGGCTCATTAACCATTATTACTACCATCTTCAAAAGCATGAGCCGGATCCCGAGACGACCCATGTGGGCATCGTCTACCTGGATCAGGAGGAGGGGGAAAGGGGAGAGCTCGTGAATGTCACCGGAGCCGCCATAATCCAAGGGGCTCCTCACCGGGAGCAGGCCAAGCGCTTCGTGGAGTTCCTGCTCTCTCCCGAGGCTCAGAAACTCTTCGCAGAAGTGAATTTTGAATACCCCCTAAGGGCCGGCGTCGAGACTCATCCCGAGGTCCTCGAGGCCATGGGCTGCGGCGGGCCCTCGGCCCTGGACTGTTTGAAAAGGATGAAGGTTCCCCTCGATGGTCTGGGGGCGGTTCTCGAGGGAACCCAAAATTTATTGGACAGAGTAGGGTGGCATTAGGTTTTTGGGCCAGCCCATGACGAGGATATCCTGGTTCTTAAAAAGGATTCCTGCCCACTTAACCGCCTTCGTCATGGCGGTTCCTTTGCTTTTTATCTTTCTCTCGATGTGCAAAATCAGCGGTCCCCAATGGACGCGGCTGTGGCACGCGGAGCTTCCCGGTCTCATATCCAACTCATTTCTGCTCGTCCTGGTTGTGACTTTCGTTTCCCTCTTTCTGGGCTCTATCCTGGCCTGGCTCGTTGAAAAGACGGACTTGGCGGGACGAGCATGGATGAGGCCTCTTTTGGCCGCTCCCCTTGTGATTCCGTGTTACATTGTTGCGGTGAGTTACGTTGGGTTTCTAAGCATGAATCATTGGCGCGTCTTCTATGGTTTCTGGGGCGCGGCCTCCCTGCTCGTGCTCGGGGCGTATCCTTACGTCTACCTGTTGGTCTGGGCGTCTCTGCGGCGTCTGGATCCTGCCCTAAGCGAAGCGGCTCGGTGCATGGGGGCGGGACCCCTGCGCAGGATGTTAAAGGTCGGCCTCCCTCTCCTCGCGCCCTCCTTTGTTGCGGGGGCGGTGCTCGCGGCCATTTATGTCCTCTCCGATTTTGGAGTGGTAACGCTCATGCGGTACCGCACGTTTGTAAGCGCGATTTATGGCGAAATCAGCGGGCGCTACCATTTTGAGGGGGCGGCCGGCTTGAGTTTCGTATTGATTCTTTTTACGTTTGCGTTCCTTTCCGTGCAGGACATATATGCCGGCAGGCGGTATGAGAGCCAGGGGGGTGTACGGGTCACGGCGCGGCCCGTCTCGCTGGGCGTTTTTCAAATACCGGCATTTTTGTTTGTTTGCGCGGTCCTCGGGGTGAGCCTGGTCATTCCGGTGGGCGTCCTCGTGAAGTGGTTCATAGACTCGCTCACGGCAGAGGGCGTCGCGCGGTTGTGGTCCTTCTCGCTAGGTGAGGTCTTGGGAGCGGGTCTCAAGAGCCTCCTCGTCTCCAGTTTTGCTGCGACGGCCGCGGTGATTCTGGCGCTGCCGCTCGCATACTGGACCGTGCGCGAACCCCGTTCCGGGTGGGGGAGATTGATATCCTCGCTTTCTCAATCAGGGCTTGCTCTGCCAGGGGTGCTCATTGCCCTGGGACTAGGCCTCTTTCTAGCCAAGGGCGCCCCCCAGCTTCACTTTAGCGCGGTTTCCATGGCGGCGGCATTCTTGATTCACTTTTTCGGCCAGGCCTATCAGTCGGTTGAGACAGGTCTTAAGCGCGTGTCCATCCCCTTGGAAGAGAGCGCGCGCCTTCTGGGTCTTACACCGCTGGCCGCTTTCTGGCGCGTCACCCGGCCCATCTTGCGGCCGTCTTTGGTTGCCGGATGGCTCCTCGTTTTTCTAAATTCCATGCGGGAACTTCCGTCCGCCCTCATCTTAAGGCCCGCAGGCTTTGACACGTTAACCGTCAAGGTCTGGACGGCCGCCAGCGAGGGCTTTTACGCCCAAGCGGCGGCGCCGGCCCTTGCGCTCGTGCTGGTGTCGTCCCCGCTTTTGTGGATCGTATTTCATGAGGGTGAGGGCAGGACCCCTGCAAACTGATGTTAAAGCCAAAACTCAAGCTGGACGAGGTAGTCTTTCTTTACGGGTCAAACGGCGCCCAGCCGTTCGTGCTTGGACCTCTTACATTTGAGCTGGGGGAAAGTCAAATCCTGGTGGTTTTAGGCCCAAGCGGATGCGGCAAGACGACGCTCTTGAGGCTCATCTCGGGTCTTGAGATTTCCCAGCGCGGATCGGTCTGGATCGGAGACCGTTTAGTCTCGGGCAGGAATACCCACGTCCAACCGGAGAAAAGGGGGGTGGGGATGGTCTTCCAGGAGCTGGCTCTTTTTCCCCATCTTAACGTCTCACAAAATGTCGGATTCGGTCTTGGGCGAACCGGCGCCGGAATGCGCACGGCGCGTGTTGCGGAATGCCTTGAGCTCGTGGGTCTCGGGGGATTCGAGCGCCGCTATCCCCATGAGCTTTCGGGCGGTCAGAAACAGCGCGTGGCATTGGCGCGGGCTCTTGCCCCGCAGCCGGCCCTCATTCTTTTGGATGAGCCATTCAGCAGCCTGGATGCCGATTTAAGGCGCGAGCTTGCAAGCGATATTCACCGCGTGTTGCGCGAGACGCGCTCGACAACTATTTTAGTCACGCACGACCACGAAGAGGCCTTCAGCATGGCTGACCGGGTGGCCGTCCTTAAGGACGGCGGTCTCGTGCAATGGGGAAATCCGTTTGATGTTTATCACCTGCCCGTGAGCCGGTTTGTGGCGGAGTTTATGGGTCCGGCGGTTTTTGTAGAGGGACGGGTTGAAAAGGGGGGGATTCATTGCCGGTTCGGGAATTTCCGTAATCAGACGGATTTGCCAGAAGGCACGCCGGTCGATGTCTTGCTCCGGCCTGACGACGTGGAGCTCGAGCCGTCTGATTCAGGCGAGGCCGCTATCGTAGCGCGGAAATTCCACGGATCCGAAAACATTTACACCGTCGAGCTCTCCACGGGCGAGCGGATATTGAGCACCCAACGCTCGCACTGGGTGTATCCGGAGGGCGAGCGCGTGCACGTGCGCGCGGAGCTCGAGCACGTGGTGGTCTTCCGCCGAGAAGAGCTGTTGTGAGGCGGCCTTTGCGCCCGCTGGCTGGCCGGTAGGTCGGGGTGGTATAATGGTCCTCCAAAAGACGGAGTGTGTATTATGGGAAGCTTGATAAAGGCTTGTTCGGCTGCTGAAGTGCCGGCAGGGGAATGCCGCACCGTAGAGGTGAGCGGCCGACAGTTGGGGCTTTTTAACGTGGATGGCAAGATCTACTGCCTGGATAACACCTGTCCCCACCAGGGGGGTCCCCTGGGCGAGGGCTCCCTGGAGGGCAGTGTGGTGACCTGCCCCTGGCACGGCTGGCAATTCGATGTCACGACCGGGGTCTCTCCCGTAAATCCCGCCGCGCAAGCGGAGACGGTTGCGTGCAAGATCGAAGGCGGTTCCATCCTCGTTGAATTGTAAATACGTCGCTTTTTTATTCGCACCACGCACCACGCACCACGCATCACGAGCGGAGTGTATTTACTTATGGTTATAGGCTTAACAGGTAAAAACGGATCAGGCAAGGGAGAAGTGGCGCAGTTTCTTAAGGAGCGGAGCTTTGATTACCTTTCCTTGTCTGATGTCTTGCGTGAGGAGCTGAAGACTTCCGGCCAGGAGGTGACCCGGGAAAACTTAATCCGCATCGGCCGGGATTTGCGCAGCCGCTACGGCGCGGGGGTGCTTGCGGAGCGTGTCCTCAAGCGTCTTGAGACGGACCGCAATTATGTCGTCGATTCCATACGCAATCCTGCCGAGGCCGATGTCCTGCGCCACCGTAAGGATTTCACCCTCGTGGAGGTGGCGGCCTCGGCCCGCGTGCGCTTTGAGCGCATGCGCGTGCGGGCGAGGGAGAGCGATCCCATGACCTTTGGCGATTTCGTCAAGCTGGAGGAGCGGGAGGCAAAGCGGGCTGATTTTGCGGCCCAGGCCCTGGATGAGACGGCAGCCCAGGCAGACCGGGTCTTGAAGAACGAAGGGACCCTCGAAGAATTGAGGCGCGGCGTAACGGAACTCGTGCAGGAGCTCTCCCGGATCATGCCCCGTCCTGACTGGGATGAGTATTTTATGGGGATCGCCCGGGTGGTGGCGCTTCGTTCGAACTGCATTAAGCGTAAGGTGGCGGCCGTGGTGGTCAAGGACAGGCGCGTCATCTCCACAGGCTATAACGGCACCCCGCGCGGGGTCACCAATTGCAACGAAGGCGGCTGCCCGCGCTGTAACGAGCTTGCCGAAACGGGCAAGGGCCTGGACCAGTGCCTGTGCAATCACGCCGAGGAAAACGCCATCACGCAGTCTGCCTACCACGGGGTAGGGCTTAAGGGCTCAACGCTCTACACCACATTTGCCCCATGCCTCTTATGCACCAAAATGATCATCAACAGCGGTATCGTTGAGGTCGTCTACCAGCGTCAGTACACGATCGAAGACGTACCCTTCAAGCTCCTGCGCCAGGCAGGGGTATCCGCCCGCCAAATCGCTTCATCCCGCTAACCGCAGACACCCCTGTGTGTCGGACCCTAATTAGGTGTAAAATAGCCGTAGGTCCCGAGGGGCACTCATGCCTGAAGAAACCATCGGAGACGTTCTTGCAGAGCATACCAAAGAGGGGGAGCTCTACGAGAAGCTCCAAGATAAGGCCGTCCGGTGCTTTTCCTGCGGGCACCGCTGTTTTATTCGTGAGGGCCGTCCCGGGATCTGTAAGGTCCGGTTCAATGAGGGGGGCATCCTGCGCGTTCCCCACGGCTACGTCGGCGCCCTCCAGTGCGACCCCATCGAGAAAAAACCCTTCTTCCACGCCCTCCCCGGCTCTGACGCGTTAAGCTTCGGCATGCTCGGTTGCGACCTTCATTGTCTCTATTGTCAAAATTGGTTCACCTCCCAGTCAATCCGCGACCCGTCGGCTAAAGGGGCTCCGGAATTTATTTCTGCCCAAGAGCTTGTCCAGATGGCCAAAGAGAGCGGCGCCCCTGTCGTTGCGAGCACCTACAACGAGCCTCTCATCACCAGCGAGTGGGCGGTCGAAGTATTCAAAGAGGCTAAGAAACAAGGATTAAGAACTGCCTACATCTCCAACGGCAACGGCACGCCTGAGGTTTTAAGATATCTCAAGCCCTGGGTGGATCTCTATAAGGTAGATCTTAAGGGTTTTGACGACAAGCACTACCGCGAGCTGGGAGGCCAGCTGGACGTTGTTTTAAAAACCATCCAGTTGCTTTATGAAATGGGCTTCTGGCTTGAAATAGTGACTCTCGTCGTCCCGGGGTTTAACGATTCGGACGAGGAGCTTAAAAAAATAGCCAAATTCCTCGCGGGCGTATCGAAGTCCATTCCCTGGCATGTGACGGCCTTCCACCAGGATTACAAAATGACAAACCGACCCAATACCCAGGTAAAGGCACTACTTCGCGCCGCAGAACTAGGCCGGTCTGAGGGTTTGGAATTTATTTATGCGGGCAATCTGCCCGGCCAGGTGGGGGAGTGGGAAGACACCCGCTGTCCGGGCTGTCGCACGACACTGATACGCCGCATCGGGTTTGAGGTACGGGAAAACCGTCTCATGGACGGCTCCTGTCCCCGTTGCCACCAAAAAATCCCGGGAATTTGGTCGTGAGGCCGACTTCTGTGGATCCACTCCGCGATGCACTGCTTGATCATTATAACTTTTATCGCGGGACAGCCATTTGCCAAATCGAGGAACTGGCGCACGCCCTCGGGGTAAAGCGGCCGGCGGTGTACCAGTGGATGAAAGGAAAGAGGAGTATCCCCGAAGCCAAAAGGGCCCTTGTGGGCCAGTGGCTTGCGGAGAAAAAGGCTGAGATAGACAAAGAGACCGAGCTATACTAAAATGGCTTCAAAACGGAGGACCCCTCGTGCAAAAAGTCGTCAAGACGATTGAAAAGAATAAGTTCCAGGAGGTCCGTGTCGGCATCAGCGAATTCAAAGGGAACGATCTTATTGATATCCGTATCTGGAACACGGTCAAGGATTCGGATGAAAAGTCCCCGACGGCGAAGGGTGTTTCTTTAAACGTGGCGCTCTATCCCGAGCTTAAGGAGGCCATTTTAGAGCTCGAAAAGGAACTCAAGAAAAATAACCTGATTACATAACGTTACCCATTTGACAACAGGCACAGCCCGATGAGGCGAGTCGCCGCAGCCCTTCTTGCGGCGAACCTTATCTATTCTCCCTCCTCTTTAGGGGCCCTTCCCCAGGGTTACCGCGTTGTGGAGGGGGAGGCGGTCGCGGCTGTGGAGGGCCCTCACCTCCAGTTAGTAGTTAGCGACCGCGCCGTTCTAGAATTCGACTCCTTTTCAATTGCCGGCGGCGAGTCTGTTCATTTTGTTCAACCTACCTCCCTTGCAAGCGTCTTAAGCCGCGTAACCGGCTCCTATTCCAGCGACATCTACGGCTCCCTCTTCGCCAATGGGGAGCTTGTGTTTGTCAATCCCTACGGCATCACCTTTCACGGCGGGAGCGATGTCCAGGTAGGCTCCCTCATTGCCTCCACCTTAGACATCCAGAATGCGCTCTACCTTGCCGGCCAGTTGGAGTTCGAACGCGTTGAGGGCCTGGACCCTGCGCGCATCGTCCAGGAAGGAGCCATCACCGCGGGAGAAGGGGGCCATATCGCCCTCCTTTCCGATTCCGTCAGCAATAGCGGCACTCTGGAGGCCTATCTGGGGAGTATCGCCTTAGGGGTAGGGGAGAAGATAGCGGTGAGCTTCGATGAGCAGGGCCTCATCAACCTCGTGATCGACGAAAGACTTGCCAATGAGCTTTTAGGAGATGAGCTTGCGATCGCCAATGAGGGAAGCATCACGGCCAAGGGTGGAAAGGTGGTCTTGACCGCCTACCTCGTGGAGGACGTGTTTGACACCCTGGTCAACAACACGGGCCTCATAGAGGCATCGAGGGCCGAAGAAAGAGACGGCACGATCTATCTCCTCTCCAATGTGGGTATGGAAAACCGGGAGACGGGCATCCTGCGGTCCAACGTCCTTCAGGAAGAGGGGGCCACCTTTGGGACGTGGGGCACTATGGATGGAGGGATCGATGCGGACGGCCATATCGTGAAAGGAGCGGCCTTCTACAAGAACCTAGACGGCGCCCTGACCAACCTAACAGGCAGTATTGGTTCAGACCAAACGGATGCCGATAACATTGTGGTGACTGGAAATGTAACTTTAACGGCAGACAATCTGACTTTTACGGCCGACTCGGATGGAACCGGGGATGGGGCCTTCAGCATGAATGCGTCAACACAGATCAATGGGGGCAATTTTAACCTCACAATTCTCACGGGCGCCAATGCCACTTTAAGAACTCTCACGAGTATGGATCTCCTTACACTCGGACGCACGGGTTCGAATACACCCACCTTTACCGCCAATAACTCGATCGGCCTGACGGGATTCACGTTGAATACCGGAACCGCCCTGGATTTGAATGGCCAGACCCTGACGATGACGAGCGGGGACTGGACGAATAACGGCACCTTCACAGCCAACAGCGGAACGGTGGATCTCGCCCGTACCACTGGAGGGACAAGCGGAATTACCGGGGCCACCACTTTTTATAATCTGCTCGTCTCAAATACGGCCGGCACGTATAGCCTGGTCGACAGCATTATTGTCACCAACGACTTAACTGTGTCATCCACGAGTTCTGGCAATAGCATCGGGACCTCCACCAGCAAGACCTTGTCTTTGGGCGGTGATCTCATCCATTCCGGTTCGGCGCTCATCGATAACGACTTGCTCATTATCATGGACGGGTCTGCAGTGCAAACAATCAACGCGTCGGGGGGCGTCGCTATGGGATCACTGCAGATTTCAAACACGACGGTGGCGGTTGAATTGGCCAGCAATGTGCATTTGGACACCAGCCTTGTGATAGACGATGGCGCTGAACTCGATGTCACGAGTGGGAATTATACCTTCCGGGTGGATGATGATTGGACCAATAACGGAACTTTTACTGCCCGGCAGGGAACGGTACAGTTCTCCAGAGATACAGGAGGTCAGTCGTCTATTACGGGGTCCAACGCCACAACGTTCTACAACCTGGAGATGAATCACACGGGAGGCACTGTGCAGTTTATCGCGAATCTCACGGTGGAAAATGACTGGACCGTGTCATCCAGCTCTTCCAGCGGTTTCTCAGCGACAGGCACCCCCACTATATCCGTGGAAGGGGACGTCACCTATTCCAGCGCGCAGAGCCTTCCTGCTGCGTTCACTACACGGATGACCGGGTCCGGCACACAAATCGTGACGACGTCTAGTACGGGTACCTTGGGTGACCTCCAGATCTCTAATACATCAGGTGAGGTTCAGTTGGGGGACGATCTTCTGGTCGCCGATGATATCACTGTCGACGCGAACACAACATTTGATCTTCTGGGATTCAGCGTGACTGGCGCTGGCGGAACGACGTTTTCGAACAGCGGCACCCTCCAGCTTCACGGAGACCAGACCTTTACGAATGCCACCCCCACGCATGCCTCCGGAAGCACGGTTGAGTACACCGACACCACGGGCAATATCGCCATCCAGGACTGGACGTACACCTCCGCCTCTCTTAGGATTAACGGCGGGGCCACCTACACTATGTCGGCAGGGGAAGTCATTGGAGGCACCTTA
>JACPQZ010000048.1 GCA_016190205.1 Candidatus Omnitrophota bacterium
CGAGCAAATGAGCCGAATGGTTGCAAATTTGGTGAAGAAGCTATGACGCATTACGCAGTACGCTGTACGCAGTACGCAGTACGAGCAAATGAGCCGAATGGTTGCAAATTTGGTGAAGAAGCTATGACGCATTACGCAGTACGCTGTACGCAGTACGCAGTACGAACAAGTGAGCCGAATGGCTGTAAACCTGGTGACTAGACTATGACGCAGTACGCTGTACGCAGTACGCAGTACGAACAAGGCATCGCCCTGATCTTGGTAATCAGCGTCCTTGCGATCGTGAGCATCATGGCCATCAGCTTTGCGTTTACGATGCAGCTTGAGGCCAAGATGGCGGCGAATTTTCAGGAATCGACGCGGGCCGATTATATCGCGGAGGCGGGCGTCGCGCATGCGCGCGAGGTGCTGCGCCAGGATAAGGCGGTGAGCCGCATTGACCATGAAGGGGAAGGCTGGAGGACTGTATTTGCCGGGGCGGATGTGGACAATGACGGGGATGGCACTCCGGACTCGGCATGGATCCCATTTACGGATTTATCCGGTAACGAGATCGGGCGCTATGCAGTACTTGTGGTGGACGAGCTTTCCAAGATTAACATAAATAGCGCCGGATTCTTTCCGGATGACCCCTTTGCCGAGCAGGAGGGGACAACCTCTTTTGAGATGAGCCTGGAGGAGTTCTTCAAAGCGGAGGGGATCGAGGAAGCCCTCGAGCTTGCCCGGAATATCGTGGATGTGCGCTATGGCGGCGAACGGGGGCATGCCGATGAGAGGGCGGGGCATGACGATGACGGAGACGGTTTAATGGATGAGGCAGGCTTCCCGGGATTAGACCGTTCGGATCTGGTTGACAGCTACGATGAGAACAGGAACAACGTCCTTCTCACGAACGACGGCCTGGACAATAATGCGAACGGCGTTCGCGACGAGCTGGGTGAAGGCATCAATGAACCGGACGAGTTCCAGCCCGCTGCCCCTTTTATGGACGACCGGCCTTTTATTTCGCCGGAGGAGCTTAAGAAGGTCAAAGGCCTTAAGACGGTTTTTGACGCCCTGGGGCGCAAGGTGAGCACGCTTTCGGCCGGCGACGGGGTGGATGTGTATGGGGCCCGGCGGATGTCGCTCAATACCGCGTCCGTGAGTGAGATCTACGGGGCGCTCGCGGCGAGAGGGATTGACGACGCGGGCCGGCTCGCGGTCAACATCGCCGACTACCGGGACACGGACCAGGCCCGCACAACTCTCATGGTCGAAGGCCCTTCGGGCCTTATGACGTATCACGGCGTCGAAAGCGTGCGCTTTAATGAGATCATGATCGAACCCCTTTTTAATCTTAAGACCCAGGATGAGGGGCCGAAAAAGGACTGGCAGTGGATGCAGGGGCATTACCGCAACGGTTATCCGGGACGGGGCGTGCTGGGGGAGGGGATGTGGGAGTGGACCGGGATCCCGCCCGGGTTTTACCTTTTTACATTTTACGCGAACGCTGCCGGCGAGACTATCGGAGACGTGCGGGCCAACGGTTTTGCGGCGGACGGGGTCAAGCATGGCAACGCCCTGGACCTGGCCGTAGAGGTAAAAAGCGACGGCCTCGTCACGATCAGGATTCAAAATAACAGGGAGGAAGGCTCCACCTATTTTCAGTCGGTCAAGATAAGCCAGGAGCCCGACGCCGAGTACGTGGAGCTCGTTAACTTAAGCCGGAACGCGGTGAGCCTTTCGGGCTGGACGCTTGAGTATGCGCCTTATACGGATGAGGGCTGGCGGGCGAATCTCCCCGACGTGAGTTTGGAGGGTCACGGGTACCTTGTGCTCGCGGTGGATGCGGACGATACCGACGCGGAGCCATTTCTCGCGAATGCCAACGATGTCCTCAAGGGGAACAAGATCAGCGTGCGCGGGTCGTGGCCGGCGCTTGAGGCCGCGCGCGTGGGCGAACTCAAATTTGAGGTCGGGACTTCTATCTCGCCAGGGGGCGATGTCATCCGGAATGCGCCTGAAGGAAGGCGGCCGCTCACCCTGCGCGATGGCCAAGGCAGGATCGTTGAGGAGGTCGAGTATGATCCCGGAGCGGTGCGGGAATACGTGAGTTTGGAGAAAGGCGATCCGGCCTATGGCGATGATGAAGATGCAAATGGTGTGGACGACTTTTGGTACGACTCGCTGGGGGACCTTGTGAGACCTAAGGGACTGGGCACTCCCGGCGCCGAAAACAAAAACGACGGCATCATCCGGCACATCTTAGACGAGCGTCTGGTGAAGGACCGCCCGTTTGGAAGCATTGGCGAGTTGGGGAGTCTTTCGTCGAGGGGGCCGTGGTCGCTCGTGTCGAGCGGCGCCATCGCCCTCATCGCGGACCGCGTGACGGCGCATGCCCTTCGGCTTGAGGCGGAGGGCCACGTGGAGGAGCCGGGAGGCTTTAGCGAGGTTTTGCGTTCTGTGCCTCTTACGGCCTGGTATGAAAGCCACACGCAGGGGGATATCCTGACCGGCGTCTGGGGAAAAAGCGATTGTATTCAGGACGGCACCTACACCCTGCGCGTGTGGGGATACGACGGTGAGGCCGTCGCGATTTCTGTGTTTGCCGGGAGTGGAGAGGGCGGCCCCGTCTGGTCAGAGTTTACGCCGTCGCTCACCTTTCAAAACGGCGACGTCGTGACCTATGGTCTCGTTGAGATAACAGACGGCGAGCTCAAGGTCCAGATACGGAATGATTCGGTCACCGGGACGAGTCACGTGGATTACGTGACGTTGGAGCCGGCGGCGAGCCGCCTGGGCACGATCAATTTGAATACCGCGTCCTGGCAGGTCTTGGCGGCCCTGCCGGGGGTGGACGAAACGATTGCCCAGGCACTTGCGGCGGAGCGCGGTTCGGCGGGGCCTTTTGGGGAGAGGAACGCAGTTGATATCGGGGGAACGAGGATCATTCGGGGAGTGGGAGATGCTGCCTTAAGCGACGCCCTCATCTCGGACCTTGAGCCCGAGGCCCCGGCAGAAGAAAAAGAGGCGGTCAGGCTCAAGCGGTTTAGCCTTTTCTCCAATTTTATTGATGTCAAAAGCGACTGGTTTGAGATCATTTCCACCGCGCAAACCTTGAAGGGCGGCAATGTGCTGGCCGAGTCCAAGGTGAGGTCGGTGGTGGAGAGGTGAGGTAGCGAGATGCGTACAGCGTACAGCGTCGTGCGTACAGCGCAACGTCGGGGCGAGCAATGATTCGTACAGCGTACAGCGTCGTGCGTACAGCGTATACGCAGTACGCAGTACGAGCAAATGAGCCGAATGGTTGCAAATTTGGTGAAGAAGCTATGACGCATTACGCATTACGCAGTACGCAGTACGCTGTACGAGCAAATGAGCCGAATTGCTGTAAACCTGGTGACTAGACTATGACGCAGTACGCAGTACGCAGTACGCAGTACGAACCATGCTTGCTCATATTTGTTACGATGCTCGCGGTGCTATGCCTTCAGCCGGTTTCGGTACAGGCCGAGTTTAGTTTGAGCACGAGTTCGGCCAACAAGCTGCGGGTAGGGGCGCAGACGGGCGGAGGCGGCCGCACAAGCGACGGGCGGCTCGAGTCCACGGCGGGCCAAGGCGCGGCTGGGGTGACGGGCTCGGAACTCCATGCGGGGCTTCAGCCTATTACGAATATCCCCCCCGTCGTCTCGGACCTTTCGCCGATAGCGGGTTCGAAGACCGAAGACGAGAACCCCACTTTCTCCTGGACTTATTCGGATGCCGAGGGCAATACGCAGGCGAAGTACCAGGTGCAAATATCACGAAATAACTTTATAAGCATTCTGATCGACAGCGGGATCGTGAGTTCCAGCTCCGGTTCCTATAAGCCGGGAAATATGACGGAAGGCGAGGGATATGTCTGGCGCGTGCGCGCGTTCGACGGTTTTGATTGGTCGGGTTATGCAGAACTCTCCAGGCCCTTTACGGTCTCGGCGGTGCAGGCTAACCCTCCTATCGTGAACGTGGTGCCCCCGCCCGAGGGCGAGGAGGGCGACGGAAAAGAGGATTCACCGGTTGGCTTCAGCGACCCGTCGCCGCAATTTCTCATGCTCCCGGCGGAGGTCTTGAGCCTTACCCCTGAACTTTTGGCCTTGGTGGACCTCTTTGAAATCCTTGAGGAAAATAACATCCTCCAGATGAACTACGAACTGCGCAACGAGGCCGGGACGCTTTTTAATGAGGGCGCGATCAAGAGCCGGCGGGGTCTAAAACTCTCCGATTTTACCGTTGCCTTTGAAAACCTGGCGGATGACTATTATGTTCTTAAAGTGATTACCATTTATAAGACGGGCAAGCAGAGCGCGGAGACCCTCTTCTACTTTATGATCGATACAGTGGCGCCGGTCATCACCGTCTTAAACCCTCTGGATCAGATGGTGCTGGGCGTGGGCGAGGTGAAGCCCCACATCAAGGCCGGGGTATTTGACGCGACCTCCGGCGCAAATCGCGGCTCGATCCAGTTGACCGTAGATACGAGCGAAACCCTGGAGATGAGCGTGGAGTTTGAGTATGAAGAAGAACCTCGCCCCCCCAAGACGGGGACCTCGGGTGTGGCGGGTTATCAGACGTATAACCCGCCCTTCGGGGAGGGACTTCCAGAAGGCCTCGTGTCCGTGAGCCTCACGGTCTCCGATATCCTGGGGAATGAGGCCCATCAGGTGTGGCAATTCCTGATGGACATGAGCGCCCCGACGGGCACGCTCCTCATCAATGAGGGAAGTTCCGAGACGTACTCCACACTGGTCACCTTGAGGATCGACGCGCGCTGGGGCGAGGAAGAAGCGGTCGTGACGGAGATCAAGATCCGCAACGACGACCTCAACTTTGCCGTCGCCACCTGGCAGCCTTTTGCGGCGGATGAGCCCGGGGGTTTTGTCATGCACAAGAAATGGGTGTTGAAGGAGGAGGCGGGCTTGAGGTCTGTGTACGTCCGCCTGCGCGATGCGGCCGGAAACGAATCCAGCGACACGGTCATCAAGGACTCCATCACCCTCGTGATCCAATACCCGGATACATTTATTACGAGCGGCCCGAGCGGCGTCGTGGAAGAAACGGAGGCGGCCTTTACATTTTATTCGAGCCGGGAGGGGAGCCTCTTTAAGACGAAGATCGACAACCAGCCCTGGTCAGAGTGGAACGAGAAGGGGTCAGCCGCTTACAGCGCTCTTGAACTGGGGAATCATTATTTTCAGGTCAAGGCCGGCAAAGATGTGAATCAAGACGGCGTGATCGCGGCCGACGAAGAGGACCCCGTACCGGCGACCCGCAGCTGGGTCGTGGGCCCGTACTCAATCCCCGAAACCGAGGGCAAGCCCCCCGTGCGTTTCTGGCGTCGCGAATAACAGTGAAAAGGCCCGGCTCGGCCCCTCGAGCCCCGGTATGTTTTCCCCCGTTTGAGCCACCATCGGGCCGATCATCCTCCCTGCAAGACCGCATCCCGGGGCCGGCACCCTTCTCCGCGAAACGCTCGGGCCCCAGCGCGGCCCTCGCTCTGCATTTTTTGCGCACCGCAAACCTTTGAGCGTGCTAGCGGACCGTGCTGCGCAAAAAATGAGGTTCGCTCCGAAGGGCGCCGCCCCCGGCTGCGATCGGCCCGCTGACCCCCAATCGGACGCGGGCATCTCAAGGGGAAAAGGCCCGGTTCGGGCCCTGCAGGCCGCTTCGGCTGTTTTAGGTGTTCTCCGCAGACGGCGAGGGAAAGAGAACGGCTGCTGTCTGAGGCCCGATTCGAGCGCGGCCCCTGCGAAGCTCTACCGTGAGCTTTGCGTGTTAGGGAGCGGAGCAGGGGAAAATCAGCCAGGGGCTGATTTTGGGAGCGCGAGTGCTTAAGCGGGCCGAGTTCAGCCGTTCCCCGAGCCGGCCAGGAGAACACCGACCCACCGGCTCGCTTTGGAGTGTGTGGGGAAAACAGACGGCGGCCAAAGGGGCCGAGCCGGGCCTTTTCGCTTAAGAAGGGTGCCGGCCCCGGGTGCTGTATCCTGGATGCTTGAGATCGGCCCGCATGGGGACCGAGCCGGGCATTGCTTAATTGAAGCGGCTCTGCTACCATAAGTTAACATGAAATTGCCATTCTTGACGGACATCTTGGGCCAAGCCGGTAAGGCGGCGCGCGTGCTGGGGCTGGACATCGGCTCTCACTCGATCAAGGCGGCCGTCCTGACGCGCACGGATAAGGGCATCCAGCTTGAGCGCGCCCTGCTAGCCCCTTTGGAACTGGACCCCTCTCTTCCCCCCAACGAAAAACAGCAGAAGGTGTTTGATATCCTCTCAAATCTCGTCGGCGCCGGGGGGATCGACGTGAATCAAATTTACCTTGCCTTGGCGGCCCAATCGGTGCTCACCCGGTACGTGGAGATCCTGGAGGTCGCCAAGGACAAGATCGAGCAGACCATCAAGTACGAGGCCCAGCAGCAGATCCCCTTTTCCCTTGACGAGGTGATCTGGGACTACCACCTTTTTTACAAGACCAAGGGGACGAAGCGCGAGGCCCTCTTGGTCGCCGTTAAAAAGAGCGTGGTGGAAGATACCGTGGGTCTCATCCAGCGCCTCCGCCGCGATGCCGCGCTCATGGACATCAATATCCTCGCCCTTCATAACGCCGTCCGCTTAAGCGGCCTCATGGAGGAGGACAAGCTCACGGCCGTGATCGATATCGGCGCGCGCGCGACGAACGTCGTCTTGAGCCGGGAAAGCGATATCTGGGTGAGGAGTTTTCCCCTGGCGGGAAACCGTTTTACGGAGGCCCTGCAGGCCAAGTTTCAGCTTTCTCTGGCCGAGGCGGAGAAGCTGAAGCTCTCTAACCTCGTCGGCCGCGAGGAGATCAAGGAAGTTTTAAAGCCTGTCATGGAAGACCTCCTGGCCGAAGTCGCGCGCTCGATCGAGATCTATCACCTGGAGCTTGAGTACGACAAGAATCTCGCGCCCGGCGTTCAGGCGGAGGGCGGGGCGCCGGCCGGGGTGGCGCCGGGAGGGGCGCTTGCGTCGCTCGTGCAGAGCCGGGAGGGCCCCGCGCGGGGCGGCCGGGTGGAAGCGGTTTTCCTGACAGGGGGGGGATCACAGCTCACGGGGCTCGATCAGTTTTTCGAGGAAAGACTGTCGGTCAAGGTCGGCCGTCTTGATCTGGGAAAGACCCTGGACATCCTCCCGCCGAAGGAGGGCGACGCGGACCCCAAACTGCGCAACGTCCTCTTCGGCCCTGCCGTGGGCTGTGCCCTGCGCGGTCTCATGCGCTGCGCGGTCGAAATCGATTTTCTAAAGGATATCAATTGGGGCAAGGAAGAGAAGCGCGAGTCTCTCATCTTTAAAAACGCGGCCATTGTCTTATTGGGGATCACCCTCGTCTTCGGATTTTTTGTGTCGAGCAAGGAGATCGGCTTCAAGAAAGGGCTGGTGGACGCGCGTCAGGGTCTTGTACAGGTGGCCAAGGAATATGCCCCGCGCATGAAGGACGCAAGGCGTGAGATCGAGGCCCTGGAGGAGCAGGGGGCCCTCTTTTCGGGCATTGCCAAGGGCCGCAGCCTGTGGCTGGATGTCCTCTTGGAGATCGAGGGGCATCTGCCGCAGGGGGTATGGCTCACCTCATTTTCAGGGCGCTCACAGCTTGCGGCGCTTGACAAAGGGGACGTAACGCTCGCGGGGAAGGCGCTTTCGTATCAGGAGGTAAATGACCTCGTCGCGGAACTTAAAGGTTCGCCGCTTTTTAAGGATGTGCGGCCCATCTCTTCATCGCTCATCAGGCGCTCGGAAGGCAAGGACGAGATCATCGAGTTTACCATCACCATGAGTTTGGCGGACCAAAGGTCCGCCGACACTGTAGCGGCGGACCATGCTGAATCTCAAGGATAGAAAGCTCCTCATCAAGCTGGGGGCGGGTCTCGCGGCGGTCGCCGTTTCTTACTTTTTGCTGGTGCGCCCCCTCTGGTTTAAGAAGGTGGCGGCTCTCGATGCGGAAGTTAAAGAAAACGCCGAGATCCTGGCGCATTATGCCCAGAAGGACGAACCTATCCCTTCCGGCGAGGGCCTCGAGCACCTGTTGGAGAAGAAGGAGGCCCTCGATGAGCGGCGCGCCATTGTCATGAACTATCTTGACCCCGTTCCGCTGGCCCTTCCCGAAGGCACCCGGGAGCCGAGCCTCTATTTCAGGGAACAGCTCTACACGGTCACCAAGACCCTGCAGCAGATGGCGCAGGAGTCGAAGAGCGCGATCCCCGAAAATATCGGTTTCAGTGAGGCCCTTCCCGAATCGGTGCAAGTGCCGGTTCTCTTAAGGGAGCTGGATGTCACGCGCCGCGTGGCCGAGATTCTGCTTACGGAAGGCGTATCGGACATCTCGCTCATTAAACCTCTTGAGCGGGTTGAGCACAAGAATGAGAAGGGCGACGTGGTCTTAAGAGCGATCGAGATCCAGGTAAATTTTCGCTCCAACGTCCAGTCCCTGGTGAGGGTCCTGCACAAGATCGCAGCCTCCTCGCCCGTCCTGGTGGCCCGCGACATGCAATCGAAGGAGCTTTCGAGCTCGGTGATCGAGACCAATCTTGTGGTGAGCCAAGTGATCACCGGGGGGGTCTAGACGCGCATGAAGCGGACTCATGCCCTGTACGAAAAAGCGGCTTTAGGAGCGGCCCTTTTCCTTTTTATAGCTGCGCTCGTCACGGGTGGGGCTAAACTTAAAGGTTTGCGCGAACCGGAGGACGCAGGGCTTCTTCGAAAGCTTGAAGAAGGGGCGGAGTTCGCCCCCATACCGGCGGTGAAAAAGGAAGAGGTTTTAAAAGAGCTTGGGTCCGGCTATCGCCCTGTCATCGAATATTTAAAAATTGCAGACCGCAATCCCTTTGCCCGCTTTGAACCGCGAGTAGTGAAAGGCGCATTTGGTGAAGCGCCCGCGGAAGAGGAAGAACGTGCAGCCTACATTTATCGCGGGATGGCAACTGTTGGAGCGGTTGTTCGGGCAATCCTGGAGGACGCGCAGTCGCAGGAGGTGTATTTTGTGGCCCAGGATGCCCAGGTCGGGGATTTTAAAGTCCTTGACATTGCTCAAGATGCGGTGATACTATCGGGAAAAGGTGGCGAGGAAATTTCCATTAAGCTGGCGGAGTGACCAGCGTAAGAAAAGTAGAGTGGGAGCTGGGCCATAGGTGAGCACGAGACTTGCGAGATTGGGTCTCTGTCTTTTTATTGCCTTCTCCGTTTGTTCTGTCCTGCCTAGAATTGTATCTGCACAAACCCCGGAAGAAAAACAGGCATTTGAAGAGCGCGAGCGCGAGCTTGTACGCCTGCGAAAAGAGCGCATCAATTCGCTCATGGATCAGGCCACAACTTTCGTAAAGCGCAAAGAATACGAACTCGCCGCGCCTTTAATAAAGGAAGTTCTGGAGCTGGACCCCACACATCGCAAGGCAAAAAAACTCTCCCGTGAAATTGACGAGAAAGAGGTTAAGGAGGTTAAACCGCCTGAAGTTTCGCCTGTAGAGACCGCTGTCGAGCGCCACGAGGCCCTGGACGCTGCAGAAAAGCAGGAATATCAAGTGGAGTCCCAAACCCAGGCTGAAATAGACGAGGCCCTGGATAAGGCCGGCGCAACGGACGTAGACGCTCTCGTCCGGCGGCATTTCCAAAAGGGCGAGGAGTTTATGAAGGAAGGAAAATATGATCGCGCCGTCCGGGAGTTTCGCGCCGCCTGGCAGGTGGACCCGGCCCATGAACTTGTTCCCAAGATTTTCGAGCGTATCGAAGCTGCCGAGAAGGCGCTTCAGGAGTCTGCTCAAGCCCCGCCTGGAAAGGATGAGGGCGCCCCACAGCCCCCGGGGCAGGAGGCGCCTCTTTCTGATACAGGCGGTCCGGATAGTGCCCGGTCCAAACCGTCTCCGGATGCATCGGGAGAGCTTACCCTCGCGGGATCACCCCGTTATTCCCAGGACTTGGATGAGATTTTGAAGAAGGCCCGGAGGGATTTGGACAGCGGCAATGCCCGGGAGGCCCTTCTGGGATACGAACTTGCGCTCACGCTCGATCCCGACAACAGCGAGGCCCAGGTGGGTTTAAAGCGGGCGCAGGGCCAGGAATTTGAGCGCGAGCAGGAGAAGCTCGAAATCAAGAAAAGCCTCCATGAGCAGGAGATGCTCCTCGAAGTGGATGAGAAGACCCTTCTCCCCGAAGATGAGGATTTACCCGGCCCTTCCTCGAAGGCCCTGCGCAAAAGACCTGCCCCCCTGATAGGGGCGCGTTTCCGCGATAGATTGAAAACCCCGGTATCGCTCGAGGTCAATAACGTGGCCCTGGAGTCGGTGCTGGATTTTCTTTCGGAGGCGAGCCAGGTCAACGTCGTCGCCGATCAGGATGTGCAGGAGGGCGGCTACCGGATCACGACCTATATGAAGGACCTTCCGCTGGAGGACGCGCTCAAATACCTTTTGAAAGGTCATGCCCTGACCTATCGCATCGAGGACGAGGCGGTCTGGGTGACGACCCAGGCGGGGCTCGAAGGCGAAAAGATGGAGACGCGCGTCTATCGCTTTAACAGCGGCGCGGCGCTCTTTGAACGCCTGGAGGGTTCCGTGGGCGGGCAGATCGGCCGGGCCGGAGGTCCGGGCGGGCTGGGGGGAGCGCCCCAGGTGGCGGAGGTCGTGACCTTGAAGGAGATTATCGAGCAGTCGGTCGCCTTTCCGCAGGGGGCCAACCTCGTATATGACGAGCGCACCGGATCCATTATCGTGACCAATACTCCCAATAATCACCGCGTCATCGAACAGCTCATGCAGGAGCTGGATCTGCCCCCTTCCCAGGTCTTGATCGAGGCGCGGTTTATCGAGGTGGATGTGACGGACCTCGACGAGTTTGTGGGCGATCTTAATCTTTCGTCCGCCCTGAAGCTTGGAGACAAAGACAACTATCCGTCAAGAGGCGTTGTGGAAGTGGAATCGGGAAGCGGCTTCAACGTCAATACCTCTTCGATACTCGCGGGCAAGGGGGCCTCGGGTACGTCCACGAGCCTTGCCTCCGCGAGCCAGGGCATGAACCTCTCTATCTCGGGCGTCTTGTCGCGTCCGCAGTTCAGCCAGACCCTAAACGCGCTCAAGGAGATGGACCGCACGAAGACGCTCTCCGCCCCGCGCGTGACGACCTTGAACCACCAGACCGCCACCATCGAGGTGACGGACGAGTTTATTTACCCCACCCGTTTTGAGGTGCAGCTCATCCAGTTCGATATTAACGGCGACGGCGACTTTGAGGATGCGGAAGAGACGCAGTTTGCGAACGTGCCGCAGGAGTTTGCCACGCGCGACGTGGGCGTCATCCTGCGGGTTACCCCGGACGTGGGGGCGGATCAAGACACGGTCAATTTGGCCATTATCCCGGAGGTGACCACGGCTTCCGATCCGGGTTCCTCGAGCGGCGGCTTTAGCTTTTCCGGGAGCGTGACGTTGCCTAAGTTTACGACGAGCAACGTGAGCACCAGCGTTTCCATGAAAAGCGGCGAGACGGTGGTCCTGGGCGGCCTCATTCAGGAGACGCATGAGGTCACCGAAACGAAAGTCCCGCTCGTGGGCGATATCCCGTTTGTGGGAAAATTGTTCCGCAAGGAGCGCGAGAGCCTTAGGCGGCGGAACCTCATCATCTTTGTGACGGCGACCATCTTGGAGCCGCCGGGAAAGCAGTATGAAGTGGCCAGCACAGGGGGACAGGGCCCCTCGTCATAACTCTATGAAAAAACTAATGTTATATACTTTTGTACTGATATTTATCGGGAGCTGGGTATGGACCCCTTTGCTGGAGGGAGCCAGTGAAGCGAATGGCGACCAGGTCAAGGTGCTTAAGGGCATTTTAGACGAGGAGCGCAATGGGGTAGTGAAGCAAGTCTTGGATGAGCATGAGGCCCTGTACGAGGATGGAGAGATGTCCAGTCCACTGTCGACTGTCCACAGTCCACAGTCGACGGACGACGGACGACGGACGACGGACGAAGACTCTGATTATCTTCGCGGGGCGACCCTCACAGACCGCCCCGTGTTTACCGAAGAAGTGGAGGCGATGCGCGAGGCGCTCGAGGCGCCCATCACGGTCAACTTCCGCAATGTGGATTTATCCTACGTGCTGGATTTTCTGGCGCGTTCAAGCCAGATCAATATCTTTGTCTCCAAGGCCGCTCCGCTGGATGAGAAGAAGATCTCGATCCGCCTCCGCGATATGCCGCTTAAATCTGCCCTGCGCTACATCCTGCGAAAGTCCGGCCTCGATTATAGGATCGAGCGGAATGTGATCTGGGTGGCCACCCCGGAGGAGTTTGCGGAGGAAGAGATCGAAACGCGCGTTTATGTGCTGCGCCACGGCTCTGGGTATATGACGCGCTTTAGCCAGGCGGTGGCGGGAACCTTAGGCCAGGCGGGGGGCGCAGGCGGCTTGGGAGGCGCTGCCCAGGTGGAAGAAGTGACCAAGATCAAAGATATCCTGGAGCAGGCCGTTCCTTTTCCCAAGGGAAGCCGGCTCGTCTTTGACGAGAGGCTGGGCGCCGTTATCCTGGCGAATACCCCGTCGAATCTGGCTGTGGCCGAGGAGATATTGTACGCGCTGGATATTGAGCCTGTACAGGTCTTGATCGAGGCCCGCTTCATTGAGGTGGACGTGACGGATCTTAAGGAGTTCGGCTTCGATTTCGATCTCGACAGCCCCTGGGCGTTTTCAAAGACCTCGATGGGCGGAGGGGATCACGGGAACCGCTGGCAGGTCAATTCCGGTTCCGGCCTCAATTTTGCGGCGCTCTCGCGGGCCGCGACGGAGGGTTTGAATTTGTCCCTTGCGGGCGTCTTAACCCGGCCGCAGTTTAGCGTGACCTTAAACGCGTTAAGTGAGTCGCGCCGGGCGAAGACACTGTCTGCGCCCAAGATTACAACCTTAAACCACCAAACGGCTACTATTGAAGTCGTGTCCGAAGAAATATACCCCTCGCGCTACGAAGTCGCATTTGCCCGCGAGGCAAGCGAAGAACCGGCAGAGGGGGATTTCGAGAACGTGCCCCAGGAATTTGTGACCCGCGACGTGGGCATCATGCTTCAGGTCACGCCGCATGTGGGGGCGGATCTCAATACCATTACCGTCACCGTTATTCCGGAAGTGAGCGAGCTCGGGAGCGCGTTTTCCTATAGCGGCAACGTCACCCTGCCGCGGTTTTCGACCCGCAGCGTGGCCACCACGGTCATTCTGGACGATGAGGAGACCGTGGTCCTGGGAGGGCTTTTGACGGAAAACGAGGCCCAGACGGATCACCGCGAGATCCCCATCCTGTCGAATATCCCTCTCATCGGGCCGCTCTTTCAACGGGATTCCAACTCCTTGCGCCGCCGCAGTCTCCTGGTGTTCGTGACGGCCAGCGTCGTCAAGAATCAACTCGCCAGATCCATTGACAAGTAAATACCTTACTGATAAAATTTAGCTCTCACCCGCCTTCACAGGCGGGGTTTCATTCCCGAGGCAAAGTCCTGAAGCCTGTGTTGCTCCACTTTCCGAGATTTTAAGTGAAAGAGGACCTCTACCGGATGGTCCGCGCCCTGGGGATGCTCACCACCATCCCCATGCTTCTTGTCGCGGGCCCGTTGGTGTCTTTTTTCCTGGGGAATTGGCTGGACCGGAAATTCGGAACGGGCTGGATCATGCCGGTTGCCGTGTTGGTCGGGCTTGCGGCGGGCATTCGTGAAACGATCCGGGTCATACGCAGGGCAGAGAAAGAGCAGCGTTAGGTGGAGCACACAGCGGCGGCGCACGAGGTCGGAGGACACGCACAGGAGGCGGCCTCCCCCCATCTTCCCACCTTGGTCAGCATTCTTAAACAGCACTTTCCACACCACCCGGTGGTCGAGTTCTTGGGCGCGTGGGAAAACGTCTTGTTCGCTTTCCTCGTCGCGCTCATCATTTCTACCTTGGTTTTCGTAGGCATGCGGCGCCCTCAAATCGTCCCCGCGGGACTACAAAATGCGATCGAGGCCGTGTTTGACGGTCTGTCCGGATTTTTCAAGGGGATCTTGGGTGCCGCCGGGGAGCGCTACACCGCCTTTCCGGTGACTCTTTTCCTATACATATGGGGGATGAACATCATCGGGCTCGTGCCCTTCATGAAGTCCTCCACGTCGGTCGTGACCACCACGGCGGCGCTCGCGATCTGCGTCTTCCTTTATGTGCAGTCGATCGGCTTAAGCCGCCTGGGGCTTTTGGGCTACCTCGATCATATGGCCGGCAACCCGCGCAATATCTTTCAGTTCTTGCTCGCCCCCCTCATGTTTGTGCTGCACGTGATCGGCGAATTGGCCAAACCCTTCAGTTTGGCGGCCCGGCTTTTTGGGAATATTTCGGGCGAAGACATTATGATTGCCGTTTTTGTTGGATTCGGGGCGGCTTCTTTGAGTTTCCTCAAGGCCCCCATCGGGATCCCTTTTCATTTCCCTTTTTTCTTCCTCGCCCTGCTTTTCAGTACCCTGCAGGCGCTCGTCTTTTCGCTTTTGTCAACCGTCTACATCGTACTCATGCTTCCGCATGAGGAGCATACTGAATGACTGCGTCATTGCGAGCCCCGGAGGGGCGAAGCAATCTCATGAGATTGCTTCGATCGCCTTCGGCGATCTCGCAATGACGGGAAAATAGGAGGATGAGATGACGTATCAAACAGCATTAGCATTTGCACTGCCGATTGCGGTGGGGCTTGCGGCCATCGGTTCGGCCTTCGGACTGGGTAAGGCGGTCACGGCTGCCATGGAGGCCACGGGCCGTCAGCCGGAGGCGGCGCAGAAGATCCTGGTCAACATGGTCGTGGGGTGCGCCCTTATCGAGGCGCTCACGATCTATGCGCTGGTCGTGGCGCTTCTCATGATGGGCAAGATCGCCTGATATTGATTCGGGTTTAATATGGATCCCTTAGTTCTACGCGAGATCGTCGTCCACGCCCTGGGGTTTATCCTTTTCTACCTCGTGCTCAAGCGCTATGCCTTTAAGCCGATCGGCCGCATTTTAGAAGAAAGGCGCAGCCGCATTGAAGGGGATCTGGGGTCCGCCCGGGAGAAACTGGGCGAGGCCGAGGCGCTCAAGACGCGCTATGAGAAGGAACTGGAGGGTATAGAGGCCGAGGCCAGGCGAAAGATCCAGGAGGCCTTCAGCGAGGGCAGGCGCCTCGCGGCCGAGGTGCATGAGGAGGCCCGCTCACAGGCCCGCCAGATTATCGAAAAGGCGCGGCAGAACGTGGAGCTCGAGCTTGAAAAGGCGCGTATCCGCTTAAAGAACGAGGTCGTGACTTTAGCCGCTGACATGGCCGAGCGCGCGCTGCGCACCAAACTCACGGCCGAGGACCATGAGAGATTTGCCGTGGATTTCATCGAAGACGCCCGTGGAGAGGAGTGATATGAGGATCGGGAAGCGGGAAGCGGGAAGCGGGAAGCGCAAGGCGGGAGGGCGCGGGTGAAAGACCTGCCGGTTATACGCCGTTATTCGGAGGCCCTGTACCAGCTCGCGCGGGATAGGAATGCGCTGGAGCGTCTGGGCGGGGATCTGGAGGAGCTTGCGGCGCTCTTCGCACAGGAAGAGGCCCTTTTTAAGTTTTTAACGAACCCCACCCTGGGCCGCGAGGAGCGAAGGCAGTGGTTCCGCAAAAATCTGGGGCCTCACTTGGCGCCGGTGACCCGGCGTTTTGTCGAGATCCTCGTTCTGAAAGGGCGCATGGATGCTTTTAGCGAGATCCACGAAGCCTTTTTAAAGCGCGTGCGGCTGGCCAAGGGCGAGATCGATGTGCGGGTCAAAAGCGCGGTCCCTCTGGCGAAGGGGCTTGTCAAAAAGCTCACGCAGGCGCTCGAGGAGCGCTTGAGGGGCACTGTGACGCTTGCCCTTGAGGTCGACCGGAGGCTCCTCGCGGGACTCGTGGTGGAATATGAAAATAAGGTGATTGACGGTAGCGCGCGCAGTCGTCTTGAGGAGATGCGCAACCAATTGTTGACCGTGGAGGCCTGATGCTTAAGCCTGACGAAGTGACGCAGACGATACGCAAGGAGCTCGAGGCCTACGACACGCGGCTGGAAACCGAATCGGTGGGATATGTCCTCCAGGCGGGCGACGGAATCGCCCGGGTCTGGGGGCTGGATGACTGCATGGCGGGGGAGCTCGTGGAGTTTTCCGACGGCACGGTCGGCATGGCGTTTAATCTGGAGGAGACGAATGTGGGCGTGGTGGTCCTGGGTTCGGACCAGGCCATTCATGAGGGCGACCGCGTCAAGCGCACGGGGCGCGTGGCCGAGGTCCCCACGGGCGAGGCCCTGCTGGGCCGGGTGGTGGATCCCTTGGGAAGGCCCATGGACGGAAAGGGTCCCATCCCCGCCAAGGCGAGGCGTCCCATCGAGGCTTATCCTCCCAATGTCATCCAGCGCCAGCCGGTCAAGGAGCCCTTGCAGACGGGTATCAAGGCCATTGACTCCATGATCCCCATAGGCCGCGGCCAGCGCGAGCTCATCATCGGCGACCGGCAGACGGGAAAGACGGCCATCGCCGTAGATACGATCATCAATCAAAAAAATTTCGACGTGCACTGTGTCTATGTCGCGGTCGGACAGAAGCTCTCGAGCATCGTGGCTGTTCAGCGCACGCTTGAAAAGTACGGCGCCATGGAGCACACTACGATCGTAGCCGCCTCGTCGGAGTCTCCGGCCCCGCTTCAATATCTCGCCCCCTATGCAGGCTGCGCGATGGCGGAGCACTTCCTTTATAATGGAAAGCACGCCCTGGTGGTCTACGACGACCTCTCCAAGCACGCCCAAAGCTACCGCCAGCTCTCGCTCCTTCTGCGCCGCCCGCCGGGCCGCGAGGCCTACCCGGGCGATGTCTTTTACCTTCACTCCCGGCTCCTCGAGCGCGCCGCGAAACTGCGCGAAGATTTGAAAGGGGGATCGCTCACCGCCTTACCCATCATTGAGACCCAGGCGGGCGATATTTCAAGTTACATCCCGACAAACGTGATCAGTATCACCGATGGGCAGATCTATCTGGAGACCGACCTTTTCTACGCGGGCGTCCGCCCGGCCATCAATGTAGGACTCTCCGTCTCACGGGTGGGCGGGAACGCCCAGACCAAGGTTATGAAGCAGGTGGCAGGGAAGCTCCGTCTCGACCTCGCGCAGTACCGCGAGATGGCGGCCTTCGCACAGTTTTCGGCGTCACTCGATGACGCCACCAAGGCACAGCTCGTGCGGGGCGAGCACATGGTCGAGATCTTGAAGCAGGGCCAATATCAGCCGATCCCCCTGGCCCAGCAGGTGCTCGTGATCGCTGTGGGGACTGCGGGTCTTTTGGATGACCTTGCGGCCGAGTCGGTGAAAACTTTTGAAGAGGGGTTCGTTCAGTTTGTCGATCAAAAATACCCCGACATCATGCATGAAATCGACAAGAAAAAGGCGATGTCGGACGAGCTTAGGGATAAGATCCTGAAAGCGGGCGGGGAGTTTAAGAATTCAAACGCAGTACGCAGTACGCTGTACGCAGTACGTGGAAAGCTACCTGGTGATTTATGAATCTGCGTGACGTCCGAAGGCGCTTGAAAAGCGTCGAAAATACCCGCAAGATCACACGCGCCATGGAGATGGTGGCAGGGGCCAAGCTCAAGCAGCTTGAGTCCGCCTTAAGCCGCGCGCGCCCGTATATTGAGGGTCTCCAAAGCCTCTTGTCGCGGCTTTTGGCGGAATACCCGGGGCAGCACCATTCCTTGTTTGAGAAGCGAGAGGGGACCGGCCATACCGGACTTATCCTTATTACGTCCGATACGGGGCTGTGCGGTTCTTATAACTCGGATCTCGTCGCCGAGGCCGAGCGCTGGTTTGAAACAAAACCGGCGGATAAGGCGGAGCTTTTAACAGTGGGGCTTTTCGGACACAACTACTGCCTGGCGCGGGGCCTTAAGCCCCACGCCTCATTTACGGATTTTAAATCTCGCGCGGATCAGGGGGCGGTGCAAAGACTCCTTGAATCGGTCGTGGGGCTTTTCACGGGCGGGGGCGCGGTGAGTATCGAAGTCATATCCTGTTATTTCCGTTCCGCGGCCTCCTGGGGCCCCCGGAGGATGCGTCTTCTCCCGCTCGAGGTGGGACGGGATGCCAAACCCAACCCTTACCCCACGCTCCTTGAGCCCGGCGCGAAGGAGGTCTTCGAGGCCCTGGTGCCGCGTGTCCTGGAGGGGGTATTAAGACAAGCCCTGCTCGAGGCCTTTAGCGCGGAGCAGTCGGCCCGCATGATGGCGATGCGCAATGCCACCGACAATGCCGACGACATGGTCAAAGAGCTCACCTTGACGCGCAACAAGGTCCGCCAGGCGCAGATTACGAAAGAAATTATCGAAGTCGTTTCAGGAGCGGAGGGGCTGAAGAGTTGAGACCGCACTGCCCCCGGGGCCGGCACCCTTCTTCGCGAAACGCTCGGGCCCCAGCGCGGCCCTCGCTCTGCATTTTTTGCGCACCGCAAACTTCTTGGCGAGCCGGCGGACCCTGCTGCACAAAAAATGAGGTTCGCTCCGAAGGGCGCCGCCCCCGGGGGCGATCGGGCTAAACGCGAAAAGGCCCGGCTTGGACCCTGCAGGCCGCTTCGGCTGTTTTAGGTGTTCTCCGCAGGCGGCGAGGGAAAGAGAACGGCTGCTGTCTGAGGCCCGATTCGAGCGCGACCCACGCCACACTGCATCGGCGGGGAGTAAGATGTGCCGCCATTTGTGGCGGGGGGAAAATCAGCCTATGGGCTGATTTTGGGAGCGCGAAGGCTTTATCGGGCCGAGTTCAGCCGTTCCCCGAGCCGGCCAGGAGAACACCGACCCCCCGTAGCTCCCCTGCCCGCTGCAAGCGGCCGGGAGCGAAGGGGGGAAAACAGACGGCGGCCAAAGGGGCCGAGACGGGCCTTTTCACTTGTGTGCGGTTCGGCGAGGTGAGGATCGGCCCGTATGTGCGAGGAGGGTTTTGGGATGAGTTCTGTGGCTACGAATGTCCAGCAGGAAACAGAAGGAATCATTGTTCAGATTATAGGGCCCAGCGTGGATGTGCGGTTCCCGACGGGCAAGCTCCCCCAGCTCTATAACGCTGTGCGGGTCAAGCGCGAGGGGCAGAAGGAGCTGGTGCTGGAGGTTGCTCTCCACATCGGCGACAATATGGTGCGCTGTATAGCCCTGGCGTCGACCGACGGCCTCGTGCGCGGCATGAAGGCCGTCGACACGGGAAGCCCCATCCGCGTGCCGGTGGGCGACCAGACCCTGGGCCGCATCTTTAATCTCCTGGGCGAGCCCATCGACGAAAAGGGCGGGATTACTCACCCGGAAGAGACCCGTCCCATTCACCGCTCAAGCCCCTCCTTTGAAGACCAGCAGCCCATCTCGACCATACTCGAAACGGGCATCAAGGTGATCGATCTCTTGGCGCCCTATGCCAAAGGCGGAAAGATCGGGCTCTTCGGCGGGGCCGGGGTCGGCAAGACCGTCATCGTGATGGAGCTCATTCACAACATCGCGACCGAGCACGGCGGGGTGAGCGTCTTCTGCGGCGTGGGGGAACGCACCCGCGAGGGGAACGACCTCTGGCTTGAGCTCAACGAATCGGGGGTTATTCACAAAACCGCCTTGGCCTTTGGCCAAATGAATGAGGTGCCCGGGGCCCGCCTGCGCGTGGGGCTTGCGGGGCTTACCATGGCCGAGTACTTCCGCGATGAGCAGCAGCAGGACGTTCTCCTTTTTATAGACAACATCTTCCGCTTTGTGCAGGCGGGCTCGGAGGTGAGCGCGCTTTTGGGACGCATGCCCTCCGCGGTGGGCTATCAGCCCAATCTCGCGACCGAGATGGCCCAGCTTCAGGAGCGGATCACCTCCACCAAGCAGGGCTCCATCACCTCGGTCCAGGCCATTTATGTACCCGCGGATGACTTGACCGATCCGGCGCCGGCCACCACCTTTGCCCACCTGGACGGCATCACCGTGCTCTCACGGCGCATCGCGGAGCTCGGTATTTATCCCGCCGTGGACCCCCTGGAATCCACCTCGCGCATGTTGGATCCTTTGATGGTCGGCGAGGATCATTACAACACGGCCCGCGCGGCGCAGAAGATCCTTCAGCGTTATAAAGACCTCAAAGACATCATCGCCATTCTGGGCATGACGGAGCTTTCGGAGGAGGACCGCCTGACGGTTCACCGCGCCCGCAAGATCGAGCGCTTTCTCTCCCAGCCCTTCTTCGTCGCCGAGGCCTTCACCGGAAGCAAGGGCAAATACGTCAAGCTCGAAGACACCATCGCCGGCTTCAAAAAGATTATCAGCGGCGAGCTCGATTACCTTCCCGAGCAGGCCTTCTACATGGTCGGCACCATTTCGGAGGCGGTCGAAAAAGGCGAGCGTCTTAAGGTCAAGTCTTAAGGGGGAACAGCCCAATGGCCTCGTACGTTTTAAAAATCCTAAACCGGGACCGCGCTTATTATGAGGGCGAGGTCGCGTCTACGGTCTTGCCGGGGGGTAAAGGCTCCTTCGGAGTGCTGGCCCGCCATGCCCCGCTCGTCTCCACCCTGGAGGCGGGTCTCTGCAAGGCCAGAGATTCGGCCGGGACGCTTCACACCTGGCGCATCGGGCCGGGTCTCGTGGAAACCGCCTTAAACCGCACGACACTTTTTCTGGATGACCCCCCACAGCTTGCCGAATAGCGCGGCCGCGGGGAGGTTGTTTATCGTCAGCACCCCCATCGGAAATCTGGACGACATCACCCTGCGGGCACTCAAGGTTTTAAAGTCGGTGGATTTGATCGCCTGCGAGGATACCCGCGAGACGCGAAAACTCACCGCCCATTTTGGAATAGATCGTCCGCTTACCAGTTTTTTTGTCGGCAATGAAAAGGGGAAGGCTCCCCGGCTCGTAGAGAGGCTTAAAGAGGGCCAGTCCATTGCCCTCGTCACGGAGAGCGGCACCCCGGGGTTAAGCGACCCCGGCTACTCCATTGTCCACGGCGCGCTCGAGGCGGGCATCACGGTGGAGGCGGTCCCCGGGCCTTCGGCGCTCCTCGCCGCCCTTGTTTCGTCCGGCGCTCCGATGGAGGAATTTATCTTCTTCGGGTTCCTTCCTCCCAAAGGGAAAAAGCGGGAGGATCGTATGCAAGAGGCGCTGGGCTGTGGCCGGACTGCCGTTCTTTACGAGTCATGTCATCGCTTTTTGAGGCTCCTCAAGGAGCTTTTGGAGTTGGGCGGCAATCGGTTTATAATGGTGTGCCGTGAGCTCACCAAACATTTTGAAGAGGTGCGGCGCGCACCCGTCGAAGATCATATCCGCCATTTTGAGGAGCACGAGCCCCGGGGTGAATTCGTGATCGTGATACCCAAGCCCGGAAAGGATACCGCGTGAGGGGAGCTGGGCCCGTCCGCTTGGCGGTTTTGGCCTCCGGCGTGGGGACGAATCTTCAGGCCATCATCGACGCCGTGCGCGCGAAGAAACTGCGCCGGGTGGAGCTTGCCCTTGTGCTGTCTGATAAGGCGCACGCGCATGCCGTGGTGCGTGCCCAAAGGGCCGGGATCCCGACCGTTTTCGTGCACCCGCCGGGTTTTAGGACCCGCCGGGCGTTTGAGCGGGACGTGGTGAGGCACCTGAAGGCTTACAGGATTGATCTCATCGCGCTCGCGGGATTTATGCGGATCTTAAGTCCCCAGTTTTGTCAGCTTTATGAGGACCGCATCTTAAACGTGCACCCCTCGCTCCTCCCTTCTTTCAAAGGGTCCCATGCCCTGCGGGATGCCTTGGCCTACGGGGTTAGGGTCACGGGCGTCACCGTGCATTTCGTGACGGCCGAGCTTGACGGCGGGCCCGTTATCCTGCAGGATGCGGTGCGCGTCTTCCCGCACGATACGGAAGATACCCTCATTGCGCGCGTGCATCGCGTCGAGCACCGGCTCTACCCGCGCGCGATCCAGATGGTGGCGGACCAGAAGGTGAAGGTGAGAAAAGGAAAGGCGGTCTTTAAACGATGACGAAGATCGTGTCTGTGAAGGCCCGGGAGATACTCGATTCGCGTGGAAACCCTACCTTGGAGGCCGAGGTCCTTTTGGACGACGGTTCCCTGGGCCGCGCGGCGGTCCCGAGCGGCGCCTCGACCGGCGAGCATGAAGCGGTGGAACTGCGTGACGGAGATAAGAAGCGCTACCAGGGCAAGGGGTGCTTGAAGGCGGTCGGCCACGTAGGCGGGGAGATCGAGGCGGCCTTGAAGGACAAGCCCGCCGGCGAGCAGGCAGAAGTGGACCGCCTCTTGATCGCCCTGGACGGCACCCCGAACAAAACCCGTCTGGGGGCCAATGCCATTTTGGGCGCGTCCCTGGCGTATGCCCGGGCCTTGAGCGTAAGCCGTAAGGAACCGCTCTACCGGTCTCTGGGGGGGCGCGGGGCGCACCTCATCCCCGTTCCACAAATGAATATCTTAAACGGCGGGATGCACGCCGATAACAACGTGGATATTCAGGAATTCATGATCATGCCGGTCGGGGCGCCGACCTTTAGGGAGGCCCTGCGCATGGGGGCCGAAGTTTTTCATCATCTCAAAAAGATACTCAAGGCGAAAAAGCTCTCGACCTCGGTGGGGGATGAGGGGGGCTTTGCGCCCCATCTAAAGTCCAACAGCCAGGCGATCGATCTCATCCTGGAGGCGGTTGACGCGGCGGGCTATAAGCCGCGCAAGGAAATCGCGATCGCCCTGGACGCCGCTTCAAACTCATTTTATTCGGACGGCGTCTACAGGCTTTCCTCCGAGGAATTCCGCGAGAAGGACTCGGAAGGGATGATTGCCTTCTACGAAACCCTCATCGGGCGCTACCCCATCTTGAGCATCGAGGACGGATTGCATGAAGACGACTGGACAGGCTGGCGGGCCTTGACGGAGCGCATAGGCAAGAAGATCCAGCTCGTAGGGGACGACTTATTTGTTACGAACACGAAGAGGCTGGAGCGGGGCATCCGTGAAGGAATAGCGAACGCCATTCTCATTAAGGTAAACCAGATCGGCACCTTGACCGAAACGCTCGAAGCGATCGTCCTCGCCAAAAAGCACGGCTACCGCTGTGTCATATCCCACCGCTCCGGGGAGACGGAGGATACGACGATCGCAGATCTCGCTGTTGCGACGGGCGCGGGCCAGATCAAGGCGGGCTCGGCGAGCCGCACGGACCGCATCGCCAAGTACAACGAGCTTCTGCGCATTGAAGAGGCCCTGGGGGAGAAGGCACATTACGCGGGCGCGGACCTTGCCCTGGGATTCGGCTTATGAATCGGGTCAGGTTCACCCGTGTGTCTGCCGGAGGAAGATCGCGCAGGAAGGTGTGGGTCGTCGCGGCCATTGTCGCCTGCGCCCTGGCCTGGGTCTGGGGGCCGGATCTCTGGAAGGTCTTTGAGCTCTGGCGGGAGGACCGCTCGCTTGGCGCGCGGGTTCAGGCGCTCGAGCGCGAAAACGCGGAGCTCGCGCGCCGGATCCAGGAGCTCGAAGAAGACCCCGAGGCCGTCGAGCGGGAGGCCCGCAAAAAACTGGGCCTAAGTCAGACCGGGGAAATCGTGTACAAAGTTATCGAAGAAGACAGCCTCAACCAGACGCCGAGGTGAACGAATTTCGGGAGGTTTAAGAGAGGAGATTGCCCATGGATACGTATATAGTTCAAATGATTGTGCTCGCTGCGTTGGTCATATTATTTATGGGCATCCGAATTGTGCGGCCGACCCATCGGGGCCTCGTAGAGCGCCTGGGGAGGTACCACCATTTTGCCGAGCCCGGATTTCATTGGATCATCCCTGTGATAGACCGGATGTTTACGGAGAATATCACGGAGCAGATGGTCGATGCCATGCCCCAGGAGATCATTACCTTTGACAACCTCAACGCGAGTGTGGATGCCCAAGTGTATTTCAAGGTGAAGCCGGACGAAGAAAGTGTAAAGAACTCACTCTACAACGTGAACAGCGTCCAGTACCAGATCGTGAACCTTGCCCGTACCACATTAAGAAATATTATTGGAACGCTGACTTTAAAATCGGCCAATAGCGAGCGCGGCAAAATCAACGACGAGCTCCATAAGATCCTGATCAAAGAAACGGCCAAGTGGGGCATCGAGATTGTCCGGACAGAGCTTAAGCAAATAGATCCCCCGAAAGATGTTCAGGAGACCATGAACAAGGTCGTGAAGGCCGAGAATGAAAAAATCTCGGCCATTGATTATGCGACCGCGGCGGAGACGGTAGCAGATGGGAAAAAACGGGCGGAGATCAAGCAGGCGGAGGGGATCAAGCAGGCGCGGATACTGCAGGCGGAAGGGGAGGCCGAGGCCATCCGCCTCGTGAACGAGGCCGCAAATAAATATTTTATCGGCAATGCCCAAATCTTGAGAAAGCTCCAGGCAGTTGAAAACGCCCTGGAGGATAACACGAAGATCGTCGTCCCCTCCAACACAGAGCTCGTAAACGTCATCGGTGAAATGGCGGGCGTTCTCCCGCTCAAAGATGGGAGGAAACACGAGGGGGCCGCCGCATCGTAGGTTCCGGTGACGCAAACGTGAAGGAGGTTTTGTCACCAGCAAAGGGCGAGCATGGCACACGTGTACCACATGGCACACGTGTACCAGGTACCGTCAATATAGATGAACAAAGGGACAATGGTTTCTTTAATCATTTTGTTGGCCGGATGTGCGGCGTTCAGGCGTAGGATGTAGTGCTTGACAGTACCACTTAAAAGTGGTAATATCTAGGCGTGCCGAAAAGCGGTTTTGAGGTACTTAAGCTTTATCGTCAGGCGGGCTGGGTGGTGGTCAGACAACGAGGCTCCCATGTTAGGGTTAAGAAGGGCCCGCACTTTGAAACAATACCGATGCACCGGGAACTCAAGAAGGGTCTTGAAAGGGCTCTCCTGAAAAGACTAGAGGAAACCACGTGATATATTATTTCAAGGTCCGCAAGGCCGAGAAGGGCTATTGGGGAAATTTTCCTGATCTGGAAGGATCTACGACGCAAGGGGAAACCCTTGAGGAGATCTTGTCAAACGCCAGGGAAGTGCTGGACCTTGTTTTGGAAACCGACTTTGATTATAAATGCGAAATCCCTCTTCCCAAAAAGTACCACGGCAAAAGCTACCACCCCGTCGCGTGCGATCCTACGATAGGTTTTCCCGTGCTCCTTAGAAAAACGCGTCTTGCAAGAAAATGGACACAGAAAGATATGGCCAAAAAACTCGGGGTGTCTCTATCCGCCTATCAAAGGCTCGAGACCCCCGGGAAGGCAAATCCTACAATAAAAACGTTAGATCGTTTAAACGAGCTCATGCACTTGCCGTTATCCTTCCTCTTCGACCAAGCTGCGTAAGTAAGAAGATCATACTCGTTGTTTTTCAGTTTTGTGTTACTTCACATATAGGAGGCATTGGTTATGAGAAATCTCATGGACAAGGGAGGTTGCATATGATGGTACGCTGGCTTATTGTTGGGGGTCTTGTAGTCATGATTGGGCTGGCCGGGACCGCGGAGGCCAAGACCGTGCGCGTCAAAGGCGGTATGACCAAGAGCGGCACCTATCGGATGCCCTCAAACCGCACCAGTCCTAACCGTTCGAAACTTGACAATTGGAGCACGAAGGGGAACGTCAACCCGATGACGGGTAAAAAGGGAACTCGTAACCCCTGGTAGCCCTGGCTATCGAGCAGCACGGGTTGCACTACATCTGTGGTTGCTACCTGCTCCAGTGGCGTCGGCTTCGCGAAGAGAATCGGACACGGCTGTGTAAAACTTCTATGAACACAAAGTTATGCTAAATCCAGAGAGAGACCCAATTGTAAATGTAGTACATGATGGAATAAAAGAGGGTATACGCGTTACTCTAGACAATAAATGTTATCCCTCCACAATTAAATTAGTTCTTTCTGCTATCGATACAATGGCTTATTTAAAAATGCCAAAGGACAAGGTAGATGTTGAAGCACGCGATTTTGTGGAATGGGTGGACAAATACATCCAGTTTCCTTGTAAAGAGCGTCTAACGGGTTTGGATTTATATGGGGCTAGATGTGGGATGTTACATAGCCACAAAGCTATTTCGAAAGCGAGCAGGAAAGGCAAATGTCGTATAATTGGATACATGGACCACTCAGTTTCTGAGATTAGATGCAACAGAAACGTTGATGCCAACTTTGTTCTTGTCTCCGTAAAAGCACTTGTTGAGGCATTTTTCACAGGGATAGACCGGTCTTTAGTTGATATCTATTCCAACAAAAAGAAAGGTGATATTGCAAACGAGCGGTTTAAGGAGATGGTTCACTCATTACCATACAAAACAAGTAAGTTTACTACCTGCTGAAGTTTTTAATGAACTGCTGCACCAACAACGTATATATACCCTGTTCAAAAAGTGCCAGCTTCGCCAAGTAGACCTGGCGTGCACCTGCCTGATAGCATAAAGAATAAACTATGTATAATAGTATGTACAATAATACGTAAAAGTGGTATACTTTTAACGTGGAGAGACGAGTTGGGAGCTTCGTGTGGAATGTTCGTAAGGAAGAGGCAAACATTCTCAAACATGGGGTGGATTTTGTCACGGCGTCCCGGGTTTTTCAGGATCCTCGCGCGGTGGTGGCCAAAGATGCCAAGCATAGTGTCAAGGAAGAGCGGTACTTTTGTATTGGGGAGGTGGGCGGCAGGATTATAACGGTGCGGTTTACCTATCGCGCTCGGTGCATTCGCATTTATGGGGCTGGTTTCTGGCGGAAGGGGGAAAGGTTATATGAGAACGAAAACCGTTGATCCCAATATGCCCGTAGGAAAGTTAACCAAAATCAAGAATTTTCTGCCTCCGCCCGACAAGTTGATCTTCCCGGACGAGCCGGTTAAAGTGACCATGTCTTTAAGCCGGTCCAGCGTCGAGTTTTTCAAATCGCAGGCCAAACGGAACCGCACCAAATACCAAAAAATGATCCGGGCCCTCTTGGATCTTTATGTACAGCAGCACCTAGCGAGAAGATAGCGTACTTACCTCTCTATACACTCTGCTCTCATAGCGTTATCTTCTGAAAGCGGTTGTGACACGCTTACACGCCAAACTGTAGCCCAATATTTTCACACCGGAGGCCATTGTAATGAAGAATGTTATATTTCTAGCTCTAGTATTGTTTTCTCTCAACTTATCCTTGCGGCCTGCCGAATCGGCTGAAGTCGTCACCTTGTGGCGTGGACCTATGATAACCAGTTCAACAAGATTTATGTCGATGGCGCCCTCGTATTAAACGAGCCCTACACGATACCGTGGACAGGTAACAACCTGGATTTTCAGATCGGCCAGCATCAACAGCTCCCTTCCAGCGCCAATTTACGCGGTTTACTGGACGAGGTGCGCGTCTATAGCGGCGCCCAGACGCAGGAAGAGGTTATAGCCGACATGAACCGGTCTATTTCAGACCAGCTCGTCCCGGAGCCTGCCACCGCGCTTCTTTTCGGAATGGGTCTCGCCGGCTGGGCGGCATTGCGTCGAAGGAAGTAGGGGGAAGCCTAGGTACTGTTTGTATATACTTTTGTATTATGTTATGATAGATACTGATGAAAGGATTTCGCTGGAGTCTGCTCAAGAGTGAGAGGCTAAAAAGGACGCAATGAAATTTTTCTGAAAACTCTGTTTCCAAGCAGGAAGTTCACAAAGTTGTATCGGACTGGGAATCTCTGATGAGACCATTGAAGCCGAGTCGTTACGAAAGAGGAATTGAAACGGCGCTGGTGAAGGGTGAGTATATTAACGTGAGCCCTGCAAAATTTCACGCCATTGCCCGGGCGGTTCAGGCGCGCAGAAAAGATGCCGTTCTCAATATCCGCGTCAATAGCGCGGATTTAAAAAGCATCAAGATGAAAGCCAGGCGCTTGGGGATTAAGTATCAAAGCTTCATATCGGAGCTTCTGCACCGAGTGGCGCACAGCTAGCTGCTTGTGAGAGCGGCGTGAACCTCTATCCTTCCTCTTCGATCGAGCCGCGTAAGTAGGTAAACCGTACTCGTTGCATTTTTTTCGTTTTTGATGTAAAATGAAACAAATGATCGCGGGGTAGAGCAGCTCGGTAGCTCGTTGGGCTCAAGTCGTGGGCTGCCTAAGCGGTAACGTTTAGGTGATACCTGTCAAAGTCGGTGAAGCCTCTCCAGATGTTGATCTGGGTGGTAATACCGAACCAAGTCCGCCGTACTATTGGCGGAAAGGCGTAGAGACTTGATGGCAGGCACCCTCCGGTTCGTGCCGAGGGTGAAGGGAAAGTCCAGACCACACACCGTGTAAGCGGCCGGCGAAAGCCGGAGTGGTACGCATAACCCAAAGGTCGTGGGTTCAAATCCCACCCCCGCTAGAACTTATAAAATAGAGGGAAAAGTTATATAATAGGGGGTTACGGAGCACATTCCGTAGCCCTTTGGTTTTTTAATGGAAAGGAGATTATGATGCGTACTGCCAATCCTGCACTCAATGCCAATACGTTCGCCCATGTCCCCGCCGCAGCGTCCGGACAAGCCATGACCATCCAAGGAACGGTCAACCGCTCATTTATCCTTTTGGCCATACTGGTGGTAACCGCCAATTGGGTCTGGGGGCGCGTAAGTGCCGGGATGGTGCCGCAGGGGCTTATCCTGGTAGGCGCCCTGGGCGGGTTTGTCGTAGCCCTCGTGACCGTTTTTAAGAAAGACTGGGCCACCGTCACTGCCCCTCTCTATGCGGCGCTTGAGGGTTTATTTGTAGGCGGCATTTCGGCCGTCTTTGAAGGGATGTACCCCGGCATTGTGATTCAGGCGGTGGGGCTCACCTTTGGAACCCTGGGTGCTCTCCTATTGGCTTACACGTCACGTTTGATCCCTGTGACGCAGAATTTCCGCTTAGGGATTGTGGCGGCGACGGGGGGGATCTGCCTTTTCTACATTGTGGCATGGATTATGAGCTTCTTCGGAGTACAGATGCCACTTCTACACGACAGCGGGCCTCTGGGGATTGGCTTGAGTGTCGTTATCGTCGTGATCGCGGCCCTAAACCTCGTACTCGATTTCGACTTTATTGAGCACGCCTCCGAGCGCGGGCTTCCGAAATACATGGAGTGGTACGCGGCGTTCGGGCTCATGGTGACCCTCATCTGGCTTTATATAGAGATATTGCGGCTTTTGTCCAAGGTGAGGAGCCGGCGGTGAACTTCGTCAAGTTACTTCGTTCGTGAATCGTGGATCGTGAATCGTGAATCGCAAAGAAAATAAACCAGGAGTGGGTGATAAGGCGCCGGAGTTTAAGCTGGCTTCAACATCCGGCAGGATGGTGAGCCTTTCCGATTATAAGGATAAGGCCGTGATCCTCTATTTCTATCCCAAAGACTTTACTCCGGGCTGTACGCAGGAGGCGTGCGACTTTCGGGATGGCCATGCTGCCCTGAAGAAAAAGGGGGCCATCGTTTTGGGCGTAAGCCCCGACCCAGTTGAAAAGCATCAAGAGTTTGTGAAGGAATACCAACTGCCGTTTGAATTGCTCTCCGACCCCGACCACACGGCGGCCAAGAATTTCGGTGTGTACGGCCAAAAGACCCTCTACGGCCGTACGTTCATGGGGGTTCAGCGCTCCACGTTTTGTATCGATCCCGAAGGAAAGGTCAAGGCCGTCTTTCCAAAAGTGAAGGTGGACGGACATGTCCAAGAGGTCCTCGACTGTCTATGACGTGGGCGTGGTGGGGGGCGGGATTATCGGTCTCGCCGCCGCTTATGTGCTTCTCAAGAGGCGCCCGGGACTAAAGCTCGTTCTTTTTGAAAAGGAAGCGAGGTTTGCCCAGCACCAGACGGGCCATAACAGCGGGGTGATCCACTCCGGGATTTATTATAAACCCAGCTCGCTCAAGGCCCGGCTTGCGGTTCGGGGGGGAGCGCTCCTCACAGACTTTTGCGACCGCCATGGGATCCGTTACGTGCGCTGCGGCAAGGTTATTGTGGCGCGCGAGCCCCGGGAGGTCTCCTACCTCAAGGACCTCCACGAGCGCGCTGGTCAGAACGCCATTCCCGATGTCTCCTTGATCAGCGCGGAGCGGCTCAAGGCGGTCGAGCCCGCTGTGCAGGGGATTATGGCGCTCTACCTGCCGCAGGTCGCCATTGTAGATTTCCGGGAGGTCGCGGCGGGACTCGCCCGGGAGATCGCGCGCGACGGGGGCGAGATCCTTGTGGGGGCGCGCCTGACGGGGCTTGGAAAAGGGGCCGCCTGGGTTTTTAAGACGGCGCGCGGCGAATATGAGGCGCGGTCATTGTTAAACTGTAGCGGTCTCCACGTGGACCGCATCGCCCGCATGGCGGGCGCAGACCCAAAGGCGCGCATCGTCCCTTTTCGTGGCGAATATTTTGTGCTGCCTCCAAACCGGGCCTCACTCGTCAACGGGCTCGTTTACCCTGTACCGGATCCAGAGCTTCCCTTTCTGGGCGTGCACTTTACCAAGACCCTGGACGGCGGCGTGCACGTGGGGCCGAACGCGGTCCTCTCCTTAAAGAGGGAGGGCTATAGCCGGGCGAGTTTTTCCCTCCGGGATACCGTTGAGCTTTTGAGTTACCGCGGTTTCTGGAAGATGGCGGCGCGGCACTGGGAGACAGGCCGAAACGAGCTCACTCGCTCAATATGGAAGGGAAAGTTCCTAGAAGAGGCGCGCCGGCTGGTCCCGTCTCTAGAGCCCGGCGATCTTATCCCGGCGCCCGCCGGCGTTCGGGCACAGGCCGTAAACCGGGAGGGGGGGCTCGAGCAGGATTTCATTCTCGAAGAAGGGCGCAATAGCCTCCACGTCTTAAACGCCCCGTCTCCGGCTGCGACTGCGTCCCTTGCCATCGGGGAGTACATCGCGGACCATTTTGGGGGAAACTATGATAGATAGAAACCAGAGACCAGTAACCAGTTACCAGATAGATTCCAGAAACCAGATACCAGAAAGTTGCCATGCGAGCTGGTCTCTGGTATCTGGTCTCTTCTGGTTTCTGGTAACTGGTATCTGGTTACTTATTCAAAGTCAGGAATCTAGGCGGTGAGAGCATGCCATACGTCAATATCAAAATCGCCAAGGGAAACGTAACGCAAGACCAGAAGGCCCGCCTCATTCAGGGCGCCACCCGGCTTTTGAAGGACGTTCTGGATAAGGATCCCAAGTCAACTTATGTTGTTATAGATGAGGTAGATACGGATAATTGGGGGGTAGGTGGAGATAGTTTGACGGCCATTCGCAGCAGGCGCTAATTTTATGGTACAATTAATTCTTAGTCATTAAACTAAGTGATAATAGGTAAAAGTTAAAGGAGGAAAGGTCATGAGATACCAAGCCATTCTTTTGAGTTTCATCTTCTTTGTGGCATTTGGGGTTGCGTCGGCAGGGGCCCAGGATTTACCCGAGGTCGCTGTGGAGCGCTCCGAAGCCCTCTGCGGGACGGACCCAAATCTAGGGCACATCCTGAAGGAGGTCCACCGGGCGATCGGCGAGCACCGTTTGCAGACGACCGGTTCGGCCGAAATCGTTGTGTCGGGTACCCTGAATGTGGATATCGGGGATATTGCGGTCTTGGAAGATCGGGGAGACCTTGTGACCTCCGTACTTTTTGTGGGAAGGGGAAAACCGAGGCCCGGGTATGTAACCGATACGACCGAGATCGTACAGCGTTTTTACAGCACCCACTCCGATAGCTACGATACGGTTATCATCTTTGTCGGCTCCACTTTTTCAGCCCAGGTGGAACCTGAAAGCGGATTTGCCTTTTCCCAGGGAGTGCGAAACGATGTCCTGGGGATCGGTCTCCCGATTTATAATGACACGGCCCTCTTTGGGCTTTCCACCGCCCAACTTAAAAACTTCGTCAACATGAATGATTTGGGTGAATACACAGGACCCACGTCGAATGTGTCAGCCGGCTCCAGCAATATCACAGGGGTCGAAATCTTAGGGCAGGAGGTCGAGCACCGTTGGGGGGCTTTTGTGAACACAAGTGTCGCCGATATCTTGGGCCGCGGCGATGCGCATTGGAGCTTCTTCCTGAATAGCGATGACGATCCGACCACGGGTCCAGGAGCCTCGGTAATGGAAGGAAATGGCTGGGTGGATAATGGAGACGGTAGTTTTACCACCACCCGTCCCTTTGACAGCTTTTTTGAGTTGGATGAGTACATCATGGGCCTGCGAGGGGCTGCTGGAGTTGGCCCCATGCTCTTTGTGAAGCAGGCAAAGGGTAAGAAGGGGGGAGTGGGTGAATCCAATCTTCCAGCAGAGGGGGTTACCGTCACGGGCACCGCTCGTACCGTCACCATTGGGGACGTGATCGCGGCCAATGGCGCGCGCATTCCGGAGTTTGACAATCCCGTCTCGAATCTTGCGTTCATTTTAGTGGTCCCCGATGATGGGAGCGCTTCAACAGTAACTGCTCCCGACACGGATCTTACCGAGACCAACCAGTTCCGAACGGAGTTTGAGGCATTCTACTCGACACAAACGGACGGACTGGGATCGGTCACAACCAATCTTTAGGGCGGGCCGAAACAGGACTTCACCCAACTGCTTTTTGACGAATCGGTCATGAAATTTGTCTCCTGGAATGTAAACGGCATCCGCTCGATTCTCACGAAGGGATTTCTCACTTTCGTCAGGGAATCCGACCCGGATGTCCTATGTGTCCAGGAAACCAGGGCTGTCGAGGACGAGGCGGGTCTAAAGCTCGAGGGTTACCATGCCTTTTGGAACCCGGCGCAGAAAAAGGGTTATGCCGGCACGGCCGTTTTTTCGAAGGTAAAACCCCTGGCCGTGACCCGTGGTTTAGGTGTACTCGAGCACGACGGCGAGGGGCGGGTTATCACCCTGGAGTTTAAAGATTTTTTCCTCGTCAACGTATACACCCCGAATTCCCAGAGGGGGCTCACACGCCTCAAGTACCGGACCGGGGAATGGGACGTGGATTTTTTGAAATATGTGAAGACCCTCGAGCGAAAAAAGCCCGTGGTCTTTTGCGGCGATCTCAACGTGGCGCACAAGGAGATTGACCTCGCGCGCCCCAAGGACAACCGCCGGAACGCGGGGTTTACTGATGAGGAGCGGGCAAGTTTCGACGCCATCGTTCGGAGCGGTTTCCTGGATGCCTTCCGGGAGTTTGAAAAAGGCGGCGGCCATTATACCTGGTGGAGCTATATGAACGGGGCCCGAGAAAGGAACATCGGGTGGCGCATCGATTATTTTTTAATCTCTCCCGCCCTAAAGCACCGACTGAGAAGCTCCGCGATCCATCCCGAAGTGGGGGGATCCGATCACTGCCCGGTCGCCATGGTGATGGGCTCGTGACCGAGATCGAAGTCAAGATCCTCGAGATAGACCGAAGGCCCATCGAGAAGAAACTCATCGAATGGGGCGCCCGGAAGCAATTCGACGGGCGTCTCCGCAATCTCTTTTTCGACTTTGCCGATGGCTCCGTGCGAAAAGACAAGGGTGTGATTCGTCTCCGGACCAAGGGCGAGCGTACCGTCTTCGCCTTTAAAAAAATCCTGGGTCAAAAGAAAGCCAAGGTTTGCAAAGAAATCGAGGTGGAGGTCTCTGATTTTAAGGCCATGCAGGAGATCCTAGCCGGCATGGGGCTTAAAGCCTGGTCTAATATGTTGAAACACCGCACCTCCTACCGCCTCCCTCACGCCCAGTTTGAATTCGATCGCTACCTCGGTCAATATTCCCATATCCCGGAATTCCTTGAAATCGAAGCCGAGAATGAAGCCCTCATCTGGAACTACGCCCGGCGGCTTGGGTTTCGGAAGGAGCAGATCCTCCCCTGGTCCACGTTTGAGCTCGTCAAACACTATGCCAAGTTAGGACGATGAACGTAGTATACATGTACTGCAAGGACTCCCACCAATAAGTATCGTAACATATTCCAATGCATATAGTTATAAAACTGGATTATTTTAGTCCGATTTGATATAATTAATGTGCAGACACCCTTGTGTGTCTGGCAGACACACAAGGGTGTCTGCGCCGAGGCAAGCTATGCGCTTTACGACTAAGACGGAATATGGGTTGGTATGCCTGGTCTATTTGGCCAAACGGCCCTTGGGTCAGATGGTCACGGTACGGGATGTGGCCAGTGACGAGCACTATTCCCCTGCCTTTGCTGAAAAGATTTTTCAGAGGCTCCGCTCAGCCAAGATCGTGACCTCGCATCAGGGTAAGCAGGGAGGATATACGCTCGCGCGGCCTCCCGCAGAGATTACGTTAAGGGAAATAATAGAGGCCCTGGATGGCGAGACGTTTAAAGTTTTTTGTGAGCCACGCACCAGGGAAACGATTGTCTGCACGCACTTTTCCACGGATATGTGTCTCGTAAGTCCCGTATGGATGAGAACGAAAGAGGTCCTGGACCACTTTTTCGGTTCGATCTCTTTGGAGATGCTGGCAAATGGAAAATACGGATCCGATCGCGCTTCGGCCTGAACGGGCGGACGCGAGCCCCCGCCCCGAGGCCCAGATTAGGTTTGTCATCCCCGTGGCGAGCGGGAAGTGCGGGGTAGGGAAATCCACTGTGAGTGCCAACCTGGCCTTCGCCCTGGCCAAAAGGGGGTTCCGTGTGGGGCTTATGGATGCAGATGTGTACGGTCCCAGCATCCCGACCCTCATGGGGACAGAGGGTCAGCCCACAAAGGCTGAAAGCGGTAAGATCCGGCCTCTTACGCGGGGGCCGATCAAGATCATTTCGACAGCCTTTTTTATTCCGAGGGGCGAGGCGGTCATCTGGCGCGGCCCCATGCTTCATAAAATGATCGGCGATTTTTTGAACCAGGTGGATTGGGGAAGCCTGGATTATTTGATCACGGATCTCCCCCCGGGAACTGGAGACGTGCAAATCAGCCTTTGTCAGAAGATCCGTTTGACCGGGGCCGTTATTGTATCGACCCCGCAGGACCTCGCCTTTCATGTCGCCGAAAAAGCGATTTCGATGTTTAAAAAACTCCAGACCCCGATACTCGGAATCATAGAAAACATGAGCGGCTATGCGTGCTCGCACTGCGGCCATGTGGAAGAAATATTCGGCCGGGGCGGCGCCAGAAAGCATGCTGAAGAGGCTGGGATCGAGTTTTTGGGCGAGATACCGCTTTCTACGGACATTCGTATCACCTCGGATTCAGGCAAACCTATTGTCGAGGAGAAGCCGGATTCCACAGCGGCCAAGGCATTCTTTGCAATTGCCGACAGGCTCGTGGCGGCCGTGGAAGCCCGGGAGCAAGCCGGCGGCCAAGGTGCGGGGCCGGGACTTAAGGCGGTCACCCAGCCCGCTAAGGCAGAAATCAGGATGGAATGGACCGACGGACACGTGAGCCTGTTTAAGGCCTATGACCTGCGCCTCGCCTGTCCCTGCGCCGCGTGCGTGGATGAACGGACGGGCGAGATGAGGATAAATCCTGCCCAGATCTCAAAGGAGGTCTACCCTGTGAAGTTTGAGCGGGTGGGGAGCTATGGCCTGGGCTTCCGCTGGAGCGACGGCCATTCTACGGGAATCTACACCCATGCCCGGCTGCGCGCGCTGTGTTCGTGCGCAGACTGTCAAAAGAGAAGGATGTCGAAATGAAGCCGGTAGAGCGTCTCGTCAACCAGGAGTATCAGTACGGGTTCGTTACGAACGTCGAGGCGGAGACTGCGCCCCGGGGCTTAAGCGAAGATATCATCCGTTTTATTTCCGACAAAAAGCACGAACCCTCCTTCATGCTCGAATGGCGCTTGAGGGCCTACCGGCAGTGGCTCAAGATGAGCGAGCCCGCCTGGCCGAACGTGCTTTATCCCAAGATCGATTATAAGGACATTATTTATTATTCCGCTCCTAAGAAGAGATCGGATGGCCCTAAGAGCTTGGAGGAGGTGGATCAGGAGATACTGGCCACCTACGAGAAGTTAGGCATTCCGCTCGAGGAGCAGAAGCGACTGGCGGGCGTTGCGGTGGACGCGGTCTTTGACAGCGTATCCGTGGCGACTACTTTTAAGGAAACGCTCGCGAAGGCAGGAGTCATCTTTTGCTCGTTCAGCGAGGCGGTGGAAAAACACCCGGATTTGGTCAAGAAATACTTGGGTACGGTTGTCCCCCACACGGATAATTTTTATGCCTCCTTAAATTCCGCCGTCTTTAGCGACGGGTCGTTTGTGTACGTTCCCAACGGCGTGCGCTGTCCGATGGAGCTCTCCACGTATTTTAGGATCAATGCGGCCGACACGGGCCAGTTTGAGCGCACCCTTATCATTGCCGATGAGGGTGCCTACGTGAGCTACCTGGAGGGTTGCACAGCCCCCTTGCGCGATAAGAATCAGCTGCATGCCGCGGTGGTCGAGCTCGTGGCGCTCGAGGGCGCGGAGATCAAGTATTCCACCGTGCAGAACTGGTATCCGGGGGATAAGGAAGGAAAGGGCGGCATCTATAATTTCGTAACCAAGCGCGGCAAGTGCGCGGGCGCCAGTTCAAAGATCAGCTGGACGCAGGTCGAGACGGGCTCGGCCATTACCTGGAAATACCCGAGCGTGATCCTACAGGGCGATAACTCCGTGGGGGAATTTTACTCGGCGGCCTTGACCAATAACTATCAGCAGGCGGATACCGGCACCAAGATGATCCACATCGGGAAGAATACGCGCAGTACCATCATTTCCAAGGGGATCGCGGCCGGGCACGGGCGCAACACGTACCGGGGGCTCGTCAAGGTCATGCCGGGTGCCACGGGGGCCCGCAACTACACGCAGTGCGATTCGCTCCTGATGGGTTCCCGGGCGAGCGCCAACACCTTTCCTTACATTGAAGTCAAGAACCGGACGGCGCAGGTCGAGCACGAGGCGACCACGTCCAAGATTGGGGAGGATCAGCTTTTCTACTGCATGGCCCGCGGCCTCTCGGGCGAGGACGCCGTGTCCATGATCGTGAACGGTTTTTGCAAGGAGGTATTTGGGCATCTGCCCATGGAATTTGCGGTGGAGGCTACGAAACTTTTGAACGTGAGTTTGGAGGGAAGCGTCGGATAATGTTAGACATTCGCGATCTACACGTCCGCGTGGGCGGAGCGGAAATATTGAAAGGCATTGATCTAAAGATTGGTGCAGGGGAGGTCCACGCCATCATGGGGCCTAACGGATCGGGCAAGAGCACCCTCACGCAGGTTTTGGCCGGAAATCCCCAATACGAAGTGACCCGGGGAGAGGTGCTTTATGAAGGAAAGGAACTCTTGAAGATGGAGCCCGAGAATCGCGCGCGGGAGGGAGTTTTTCTCGCGTTTCAGTATCCGGTAGAGATCCCTGGTGTCAATAATGCCTATTTCCTTAAAGCCGCCTTAAATGAGATCCGGGCTCACCGAGGAAAGCCTCCCCTAGACGCCATGGAGTTTTTGGAGCTTCTTAGAGAAAAGCTCAAGCTCGTAGGCATGGATGAAGGATTTAAAAACCGGCCCGTAAACCAGGGCTTTTCGGGCGGTGAAAAGAAACGCAATGAGATGCTCCAGCTCGCCGTCCTGGAGCCCAAGCTCGCCATACTGGACGAAACGGACTCGGGCCTCGACATCGACGCCCTCAAGGCCGTGGCCCAGGGTGTAAACGCCATGCGTAGTCCCCAACGGGCCATGCTCATCGTGACGCATTATCAAAGGCTTCTCAATTACATCACACCGGACAGGGTGCATGTCCTGGCTGAGGGGAGGATTGCCCTAACCGGCGGGCCGAAGCTTGCCCATGAGCTTGAGGCAAAAGGGTATGATTGGGTCCGGAAGCAGGCCCTCGCGGGCCGGGCCCTGGCAGGAAAGGAAAAGACGTGATGACCCCTGAAAGCTGTGTGGCGCTCTTTGAGCGATTTGCGGGCGCGAGAAAGGAGCCTGAAGGACTCATGACGCTGCGCCGCGAGGCCATCGCGCGCTTTTCCGAGCTGGGGTTTCCCACGCAAAAGCTCGAGGACTGGAAGTATACGGGGCTCAAGCCTGTTGTGGAGCATGCGTTCGAGCTCGCCCCCGAATCCCAGGCCCTGCCCGCAGTCCGCCAGTTGGCCGAACGGGTCATCTTTAAAGAGGCGCTAAAATCGCATGTGGTCTTTATCGATGGTGTGTATTCCAAAGAACTCTCCACTCTTCCGCGAGTTGGCCCCGGCGCGGGGGTAGGCAGTTTGTGGAACGCCCTGCGGATCGAGCCCGAGCGCGTGCTCAAGCACCTCGGCCGTTACGGCCTGTGCGGGGCCGACGCCTTTACGGCCCTCAACACGGCCTTCTACCGGGACGGGGCCTTCATTTATCTCCCCGCGGGGACCTCTCTGGAAGAACTGGTCCAAATCGTCTATATTTCCCTTGCCTCAAGTCCCGGCACGATGACCCAGCCGCGCACCCTGGTGGTGGCGGAGGACGAAAGCCGGGCCCGGCTCGTCGAAACCTATGTCACTTTGGGGGACGGCCCCTCACTCACCAACGCCGTGACCGAGATCTACTTGGGCCCCGGTGCCGGGGTTGTGCATTACCGCGTTCAAGAGGAGTCCCTGACCGGGTATCACATCGGCTCGACCCATGTCTGGCAGGGGGCGGACAGTACGTTTAGTTCTTTTTCGGTGGCCACCGGAGCTCTCCTGGCCAAGACAAGCACACGGGTGATATTGGGCGAGGAACACAGCGGCGCGCGTCTCATGGGGCTGTATCTCGCCCACGGCGGCCAGCACCTCGACAATCAGACGTTCATCAGTCACGCCAAGCCACACACGACCAGCCGCCAGCTCTACAAAGGGATTTTAGACGGAAACTCGACCGCGGTGTTTAACGGAAAGATCATTGTGGAGCGCGAGGCCCAGAAGACCGATGCGCTTCAGAAAAATAAAACCTTGTTGCTTTCCGATCGCGCTTCTTGCGACACGCGGCCGCAGCTGGAGATTTTTGCAGATGACGTCAAGTGCGCGCACGGCGCAGCAGTGGGTGAGCTCGACGCGCAGGCCCTCTTTTATTTAAAGAGCCGGGGCATGGGGGACGACTCCGCCAGAGGGCTGCTCACCGAAGGCTTTGCGCATGAAGTGATCGATGACATCCTGATAGAAGGACTGAAGGCCAGGGTCAGTTCAATGTTAAGGCAAAAGTTTTTTAATGGAGGCCGCGCGCGTCATGGTGAAGTTGATGGCTGATTTTGACGTGGAGCGCATCCGGAGAGATTTCCCGGCCCTCGCGCAAAAGGTGCGGGGGCACGGCTTGGTCTACCTCGACAACGCCGCCACGACCCAGAAGCCGAAACCTGTGATCGATACCCTTGTCGAATTTTACACGACGCACAACGCCAATATCCACCGCGGGGTGCACGCCTTGAGCGAGCGCTCCACCCAGGCCTACGAAGAGGCCCGGAAAAAGATCCAGCGTTTCATCAACGCTGAAAGTCATGAGGAGATCGTCTTTGTGCGGGGTACCACCGAGGGCATCAATCTCGTCGCCCATTCCTTCGGCCGCCCGCGCATTCACAAAGGGGATGAGATCGTCGTCTCGGCCATGGAACACCACTCCAATATCGTGCCCTGGCAGATCCTGCGCGACGAGACGGGGGCGAATCTGAAAGTCATCCCCGTGAGCGATGAGGGGGAGTTGGACCTCGCGGCCTACGAAAGACTCCTGACGGAGCGGACGCGGCTTGTGAGCGTTGTCTACGTCTCCAACTCCATCGGCACCGTCAATCCCATGAGTCTCATCATTCAAAAGGCGCATGCGCGGGGGATTCCGGTCTTGGTGGACGGGGCGCAGGCTGTCTCTCATCTCATGGTGGACGTGCAGGCCCTCGACTGTGACTTTTTTGCCTTTAGCGGGCACAAGCTCTTCGGGCCGACCGGAGTGGGTGTCCTGTACGCGAAGAAAGCGCATCTTGCGGCCATGCCTCCTTACCAGGGGGGCGGCGACATGATTAGCTCCGTGACTTTTGAAAAGACGCGCTACAACACCCTCCCTTATAAATTTGAGGCGGGGACGCCGCATATCTCTGGGGGGATCGGGCTGGGGAGCGCGGTGGATTATCTGGAGCGGGCGGGGATGGAAAAAATCGCGGCATATGAATCCGAGCTTTTGGATTATGCCACCGAGGCCTTGGGGCGCGTGGAGGACCTTCGCATCATCGGAACGTCCCGGCATAAGGCCAGCATCGTCTCCTTTGTCCTGGGCGACATCCATGCGCATGACGTCGGGACTATCTTGGATAGATATGGTGTCGCTGTTCGGACGGGCCACCACTGCACTATGCCGCTTATGGAGCGCTTCGGGGTGGCGGCCACGGTCCGCGCCTCTTTCGCGTTTTATAATACCCGGAGGGATGTGGACAGCCTGGTAGAAGCCCTGAATCAAGTGCGCAAGGTGTTTCGCTGATGTCCGACCTGCGCGAGCTTTACCAGGAGATGATCCTCGAGCACAACAAACAGCCCCGGAATTTCCGGGAGATACAGGACGCGACGGCGCGGACGGAGGGTTTTAATCCCCTGTGCGGAGACCGGCTGACGGTGTATCTAAAGATCGCTGGAGGCAGGGTGAAGGACGTGAGTTTCAAGGGTTCCGGCTGCGCGATTTCCAAGTCGTCGGCGTCCATGATGACGGCTGCGGTCATGGGCCGGACGGTCAAAGAGGCGGAACACCTCTTTCAAGCCTTTCGCGACATGCTCTCATCTAAAAAAGGGGCCCCGTTCGACGCGGAGAGACTTGGGAAACTGGCCGTTTTTTCTGGGGTGAATGAGTACCCGGCGCGCATTAAATGCGCGACCTTGGCCTGGCACACACTGCGTGCCGCGCTGGATGGCGGGACGGATGGTTCGGTGTCGACCGAGTGATGCGTTGTGCGTGGAGCGTTGTGCGTTGTGCGTGGAGCGTTGTGCGTTGTGCGTGGAGCGGAATAAATGTTTGAAACGGTAAAGACCACTCGCGACTGCGAAGCGACTGAAATTCCGAGCGGGCATAAGATCACCCTCCCCGCGGGGACGGAGGTGCGCATTACCCAGGTTGCTGGAAATTCCTATACGGTCATGTCCGACTTGGGATTCATGGCGAGCGTTGCCGGAAAAGATGCCGATGCAATTGGCAAAGAGCCGCTCGTGTCCGAGGATTCGAACCAGGCGGGCGGCACTCTCGAGGAGCAAGTCGAGGCCCAGCTTAAGACTTGCTTCGACCCCGAGATCCCCATCAACATCGTGGACTTAGGACTCATCTACGATCGGAAATTTTTGGATACGCAAGGCGGCGGAAGACGCGTGGAGATCAAGATGACCCTGACCGCCCCCGGCTGCGGCATGGGGGAATGGCTCAAGCAGGACATCGAGGCGAAACTCCTTAGGCTCGCCGGCATCAAAGAAGTCGGGGTCGAGCTCGTCTGGGACCCTCCCTGGGACCGGAGCCGCATGTCCGAGGCCGCCAAGCTGCAGCTGGGAATGATGTAACCCATTCTCCATCCCGATCGTGCAATCCCAATCCTCGACCGAAACCGTTTTTTCCTACCACCAACAGACGAAGCACCATTTTGACCGATATGCCAGCTCATTGGGTTATCTCGACTGGGCCACGCAGCCCAATCCCTTCCGGATGTGGGAGGGCTCCGAGGTCATCCCGCTCCCCCTTCTAAAAAAGGATCCAGGCACGGCGTATGACGACCTCTATCACCGGGATCGCAACCCGCAGCAAGCCCTGTGCTGGGATACCCTCGGGGCCTATTTCGAGCTCTCTCTTGGGATATCCGCCTGGAAATCGACCGGAGTCACGCACTGGGCTCTGCGCGTAAATCCCTCAAGTGGCAACCTGCATCCTACCGAGGGTTACGTCATCCTGCCTGACATGAGCGAAGTCCGGGGCGGCGTCTTTCATTACAATCCATTGTTGCATGCCCTGGAGCGCCGGGCGACTCTGCCTGGAGAGGCAGGCAACGGACTTGAGACCCATTTCGGGGCCCCGGGCTTTCTCGTTGTTTTAACGAGCGTTTACTGGAGGGAATCCTGGAAATACGGAGAGCGGGGATTTCGCTACTCGATGCACGATGCGGGGCATGCGCTGGGAGCGCTTGTTTTTTCGGGCGCCCTCCTGGGGTGGCGGCACACGTTTCTTAAGGAGGTCTTGGACGAAGAGGCGGAGGCCCTAGTCGGTTTTGACCGCGTCCGCTGGACCCGCCACGAGGAGGAGTTTGTAGACGCGGTTGCTTTTGTGTGTACCGGTGCCGGTCGCAACATTCCTAAGCGGCTTCCTCCAGAACTAGTCCGGGAGGCATCCCGGTGCGAGTTCAAGGGAAGTCCAAACCGCTTGAGCGGCGGACATGCGGATTGGGAAGCGATTGAGCGTGTGGCTCTAACCACGCGGAAGGAGCATGGGCTGACGGATGTCTGGCAGGCGCCCTCAAGGCCCTATCTGGACCGGGTCCGGTATGGATTCAGCGCCTCCGAGGTCATCCGCAAAAGGCGCAGTGCGGTGGCCATGGACGGAGCGACCGGTCTCACGCGGGACGAATTCCTGGCCATTCTGGACCGGACCCTCCCGCGCGCAGGGTGCGCGCCCTTCGATATCGAGCTGGGGTCCCCTCACGCACATCTTTTTCTCTTTGTCCACCGCGTGGACGGCCTAGATCCCGGTCTTTATTTCCTTATCAGGAATGAGGCCGACGCGGATGATTTAAAAAGGGCCTGTCACGAGGAATTTCTCTGGCAGCCGGTGGAAGCCGGTTTTCCCCTAGCTCTTCTCAAGAAAGGGGATTACCGCGCCCAAGCAGCCGAGGTCAGTTGTCACCAAGACATTGCCGGGGACAGCGCCTTTTCGCTGGGCCAGATCGCGCGGTTTCGGGATATCGTTGAGGAAAATCCCTGGTGCTATCGGCGGCTATTCTGGGAGACCGGACTGGTGGGCCAGGTGCTCTATTTGGAAGCGGAGGCGTTGGGAAAGAGCGCGACGGGGATCGGCTGTTATTTCGACGATCCCGTGCATGAGCTTTTAGGATTGACGGACGACAGTTTTCAAAGTCTCTACCATTTTACGGTGGGCGGCGCGGTGGTGGATGAACGCCTCACCACATATTCGGCCTATCACCATCTAAAAGACGTGAATCGTGATTCGTGAATCGTGAATCTCCGCCTGAAGCGGGGTGAAGCGGCATGGAGAAAGCGCCAATGAAAAATACCATCCTGACCACACTCTGTTATGTTAAAAAAGGCGGGAAGACGCTTATGCTCCACAAGAATAAGAAGCCCGGCGATGTCCATCAGGGAAAATGGAACGGGCTGGGAGGAAAGTTTTTTCCGGGAGAGACGCCCGAGGAATGTGCCAAAAGAGAGGTCTGGGAGGAGTCCGGGCTCACGATCCGCAATCCCATTCTAAGAGGGGTGCTCACGTATCCCATGTTCTTGCATGGGTCTGACGAATACGTTTTTATTTTTACAGCGACGAAATTTTCCGGCCGCTTGATCGATTCGCCGGAGGGAGACTTGAAGTGGGTTCAGGATAGTCGTCTCATGGAGCTTTCGCTCTGGGAAGGCGATCCACTTTTTTGGGAGTGGATGAAGGACGGCAGATTTTTCTCCGGAAAGATGGTTTACCGGGGCGAGAGACTCTTGCGCCATGAGGTCACCTTTTACGGAACCCGGCGGAGGGCGTGATATAATAGCTTCACAAAAGCCATCATCAGGAGGTGACACATGGGTGGAACAGCGTTTTTACTCTTGGCAATTGTAGCCGGGTATTGGCTGCTCGAGCGCGCCGAACAGCAGAAGGGCGGCATGAAGCGGCTGGGCCGCATCCTGGGTCTTGTGGTGATCGCGATCGCGCTCATCGGAACCGCGTGCAAGGTCTATTGCATCTCCAGCGGAAACTATGCCTCCTGCCCGGTTGGCTTCAGCGGGAAAGGCAAGGGGATGTACTGTCCCATGTCCATGCGCCCGTCCGCCACTACAACGCCAGCGGACGGGCGCTGATGCATGGGTGGCGCCCGCCCGCCTTCGATGGCGCCCTCCAGCACCGAATAAACCCCTGGCGGCGTAGCTTCCGCCTCCGCCTCCGCCCAAGGCGGATCAGCCTTTGGCTGACGAGGCGGACCCGCTGTTGCGGGCAGTTGGCAGCCTCTGGCCCGCAGGGAGCAGTGAACTCGTACATAGATTGAGCGAGGCGGCGTAGCTCAGTTGGTAGAGCAGCGGACTCATAAGCCGCGCGTCAGTGGTTCGATTCCACTCGCCGCCACCTCTTCCTCCGTGCGAGCCCCTTCGGGAATCGTGAATCGTGAATCGTTTATCGGTCATCGGTAATCGCAAGCGCCGTTGGCTATCAGACTTCAGCCAAAGGTGGAGCATACAACCGGCGGCTGCAAGTTGAGGGCGCATGATATTTCTCTTTCTTGCGATAACCGATCACCGCTCACCGATAAACGAATTAGCGATGACCGATCACCGAGCACCGATCACCGGAGCAGTAGATTGAGGAATTATATTTCTCACCTTTTACACTTTTACCCAACTCCTACCAAATCTTAACAATTTCTGGCAATAATCCCGTCGCAAAAGTGTTTCTATAATCGGGGAAACACCTGCTTCACGGTGTGATTCATTGACTGCGGGAGGTGTCATATGAATCTAAAACCTTCGGTCATAGTTTATGCCGCTCTTTTAGCGTGCCTCGCGGCCAACACGCTAGGCATAGCTTATGCTGAAGAAAAGCGCGTTTCGGCCGCGCTTACGTTTCAGTACGACCCCCAAGTAAAAGAGCTCAACCTCACCCAACAGAAGGTCGTGCCTCGGGAGACTCCTAAAAATAGAAGCCGCGTTCTCCAGCCCGGCACATGGCGCGTGGACATGCTGGATGCAAGCGGCCATATATTATCCAAAACGCACATCGCAGACCCCACTCTCATTTATGCCGATTGGCCGGTTGATCCGGAGTCGTCCGAGCCGGGGCTTCTCACAGGAACGCAGGTTCAATTGGAGGAAGCCGAGTTTTCGGTTGTCGTGCCATTTGAAATGGGTCTTTCGCGCGCGGTCATCAGAAAACCCAGGTTTAATGCCGAGCGCCGCTTTAAGCGCTTCGAGCGGATCGGTTCCCTGGGGGTGGACCGGTCGGCGTTGATCCAGCAATACCAGGAGGTCATGGGTCATGACTCGGCCAAGCCTTGAGAAACGAGGCGGTCTTTGCCATGCCCATACGGCAGGCTTCCTGGCCATTCTGTACATTCTGACCGCCGCACCTGTTGCCTTTGCGTGGGAAGCGACGACCTTGATCAGTCATGGCGATCCGGCCAACCGGATTGATCTCGTCATCGTGGGCGACGGTTATAGGACTCAAGATCTGGCGAAATATACGAGCGATGTCAACATGATTGTCGGGCGCTTTTTTAACCAGACTCCTTTATCCAATTATCAGAGCCATTTTAATGTCCATCGGGTGGATGTGTTCAGCAGAGAATCCGGCGTAGATCATCCTGAATACGGTATCTATAAAAATACCGCATTGGACTGCACCTTTAATTACCGTGGGATCAAACGGCTGGTTTACTGCAATAGCTCAAAGGCCTACACGGTGGCCCAGGACGCTCCCGCGGTGCCGGACATTACGCTTGTAATCGTCAATGACGCCGAGTACGGGGGAAGCGGGGGCTGGATACCCGTGAGCTCCATGCACGCAAGCGCAGTGGAAATTATTTTGCACGAGCTGGGCCACAGCTTTGCTCTATTGGCCGATGAGTACACCGATGCCTACATCGCCCGGAATCACCCTTTCCCAACCACGGAGCCTTCGCGGGCAAATATCACGATTGAGACCGAGCGCACACGCATTAAGTGGAGGGCCTGGATCGCCCCCGAGACCCCGGTGCCGACAACCACGTGGCAGCCTGCGAGTACGCCGGGACTCTATGAGGGAGCCTGCTATCTTGCCCACGACATCTTCCGGCCGACGCCCAATTCAAAAATGAGATCGCTCGGCCGGCCCTACGAAGCGATCAATACGGAGCAGTTTATTAAGCAGGTATACAATAAAGTGGATCCTATTGACTGGGTCATGCCGCTCAAAACAGAACTTTCTACCGATAGGGGGAGTTATCTCACATTTCGGGCGGGCGTCGTGCATCCGACATCGCATAGGTTGATCGTGTGGTGGTTTCTGGACAATAGGTTTGTGAGCTCTTATCCATCCTATACGCTGCGGGCAAGTTCGGTCGCACCGGGAACGCACACGATACGGCTTATGGTGAAAGACCCGACGGGGCTCGTCCGAAACGACCCGGAACGCTTGCTAAAAAGCGAGCGGGTTTGGACGGTTGATGTTGCGGCGGATACGGATATGTTGCCACCGCTCGGAGATTTGGCGCTTTCTGTGCAGGGCGTTTCGGCCCATCAAGTGAGCTTGAGCTGGCCCGACGTCACCGGAGAATCTTCCTATGAGCTTGAGCATAGCGTAAGTCCCGATTTTACAAAAGGCTTGGTACGCATGACAATTGGCGGTGATACCACATCTTTTCAGGATGATAACCTTACCGTTGGCACAACTTATTACTATCGTCTGCGGGCCTGTAATTCGGCGGGGTGCACGGATTTTTCTCCGGCTGTTTCTGCCTCCACGCCTGTCGCGGCGCCTTTCTTTGTCGAACCTACCGTAATCCAAGTGTTTTGGTGATGCGCGTCCACCCTTTTTCATGACACAATTGTAATGAAAATGTCACGCTCTCATCATAGGCGGTCTGCTAACCTTGTCTTAAGCAGAAAGTACACCTGGGCCCTGCGCGTGATGATGCGCGGGCCTGAACGGAAAATGGAGGTGGAAAATGAGCAGACTAAAAGAGATATGGTTAATGACCGCCCTGTTTGTCACAGGCACTTGCCTGACAATTGTGAGCGGCGCGCTTGCTCAGGCAGACCTTCTGAGTATGTCGGGCGAGATCGTTGCGATTGACATTGCCTCGAAAACACTCTCTCTAAAAGGAGAGTCTTTTAACCAGGAGGAGTTTGTGTTCGAGGACAACGTCAAGGTCTTGCAAGGCGGAGATTCAGCCGCCTTGGAGGAACTCGCGCAAGGCGACCAGGTGACGGTCTGGTACCGCGAGGAGACAGATGGTCAGAAGGTGAGCGAGGCCATCGAAATCCAAGCGGCGGAAGGAGCCAGCCCGGAAGGCGGCAACTACTAAAACATATGATTGGGTAGGCGTAGTCCCACAATAAAAGCAATGAAGAAATGATGGCCTAGGGTTCGAAAATTCCCTAGGCCATCGTTTTTTATGTCGTAACTAGTCTGTATATTTGTAGTTATAGAAAAATAAAGTTATTGTCATTCTCCACTATTGTATGCTACAATATAGGCTATCTATAAACTCACCTAAATGAATGTAAATAGCACCTATCTAGGACATTCAAAAAAGCGCCTTCGAGCGGTAGCCTGCCTTGTGCTGCAGGTTTTTATAACAACGGCCCTGCTTCCAGACTCTTACGCCCAAGATTACCTTGCCCCCTCCACGGTTTTTGGTCATCGAGGGTCCGCGGTGGACCAGCTTAAAACGCTCGCGGATATGTCGCGGGAAGAAGGTCGTGTTTCAGGCAAGCTTGAAAAGGCTGCAAATGGCCTCATGCTGGAGGCGGCTTACAAGTATGAGGGTGAAGAGCTCACGCGCGAGGAATTGGATAAGGCGCGTGGGGCACATGCTTTTATTTCTCGTCATGTAAAGGATGAAGCGGCGGAGGCGGAACGTGACGATTCCGAAGGAGTTGCCTCATCGGGCGACGGCCTTTCGGACCCTTCCCAGACGCCCGACTATCACTTGTCGGGGCCGGGAACCTATTTCGGCAAGGGGGATGTCCGCGAGCAGTTGGTCGATCCCTATCTGGACCGCGTCGTGAAAGATCCCGCCACGATCGTTATCCGGGAGGGGCAAGTAGTGCATGGACCTCTGGGGAAGGTTGAGCGCGGCCGGTATGAAGCAAAGTTCCGTGACCTGGAGAAGTTCCTGGGCTCGTCGCTGAAAGGTGTAGATTTCATCATCGTGGACAGCGAGAAGGCGAAGGGAGATTATGTGCGCAGTTCGGGAAAGGGCAGAAGATACGTTCCGGCCAACGATGGAGATCGCGGCGCGATTCCGGTGACAAGGGATTATTACCACCTCCTTGAAAAGCCGGAAGACGGCTACGGCGAGCATGACTTTCTCATTACGCAGGCCAGGCGCCATGCGCAGACGGGGAGGGAGCAGGTTTTCCTGAGCCGGCGGCTTTTTGAGGATATCCCGGCCTTTAGCCTGGTTCGCCACATCATCCGCAGTGCTTATCATCACGCCTTGATCCGCAGACCTGTCCCCAGTTATCGCACAGAATCTGTGGTTCGCCTCTTGGACGGTTGGACCCAGTTTCGGATGGATGAGCGCCGGCGCCGTCCCAATGTGATCCGGGCGATTGAAAATGAGATCGACCGGTTTGAGGATATCATTTTCGTTTTTCTGGGTGAGCGACCTAGGACTCAAGCGGAGCGCAGGGAGATCATCGCCCGAAATGAGGACCGCATTGCCGAGGCGCGCGCCTTTGCGGGCCGCCTCATGACAACCAACACCTGGGTAGGAGAACTTAATGAGCCTCTGGGGCATTTGGGTACGCCTCTTATAGATGTCGACACAGGCAAAGAGACGGGGGAGGTCGTCTATCTGGTTGAAAACCGTGAGCCGGGCAAGGCCACACGCACCCAGCTCTTATACCGCCGCGGGGGAGAGGGCCCCCTCATTCAGATTATGCGGGACAACTGGTTTTTGCACGGGGGCGAGTTCGATCCCCAGAAAAGGTATGGGTATTCCCAGCCTGAAATTTATGCCTTAAAAGAGCGCATCCTGGCTTCACCGCTCTTTATGCCCCGTCCCGAGCAGAAAGGCACGCCGGCGCACCAGCGCATCTTAAGAAGAAGGGTCGCCCGGGCGGATTGGTGGGGGGATGTCAGCGAATCCTTGAGCGGCGAGATCAGCCGCTTGGATAAGAAAATCGAAGGCGAGCGGTTCGGCGCTCACGCCGTCTACGTGTTTGGCGAACGACTCACACGGAGGACGACCAGCGGTGTTCAGGGCCTCGGATTTGTTGAGGTGGATCTGGCGAAGGGCTCGCGCGAGCTCGTACTCTTTGACGCGGCAAGATTGGATACGATCGAGCAGACCTCTTTTCCCATCAGGGCGCTGGATTACGTGCTGGACCAGTTCAAGGCGGCAGAGACCCTGGTCGTGCGACCTAGACGCGGTCTTGAGGTTCTGCAAGGTGCTGTGGATGAGCTCGTTCGTTCCGGAAGGCTCGCTCCAGAGTATGAAAAACGGGAAGCAAAGGCCAAGCTGGTCCGTTATAAAATCGTTAAGGAGGTGCCTGTCCCGGCAGCCATTTTTACACGCATCGCCAGACGCATTGAGACCATGATCGGCCGGTACGTTATCCTCGTGGGTGGCGGGACAGGGGCGGGCAAGACCCGGGGAACGAGCGAGATCGAGGCGATCGAGGAGGAGCTTAAGAATCGTCATCTGCCCCGCGCGCACAATGTCACGAAGGTGGATATAACGGATTATATAAGAAAGAAGGCGGAGAGGGATGGTCTCTATTTCAGGGGAAGACCCGACAATGGCTCCCCCCGAGCCTTTTACATCGATCTGCTCGTCGAGCAGATCCAGACGCTTCTTGAAGGGCGCGCCGTTCATCTTCCCGCGCGGGGGCAGGGCATCGTCAATACAAGCGGCGAGAACAGGGCCAGCTTCGGCCAGGATGACATCCTGGTCATCCTGGGCATTTATTCCATGTTGGAGGATGTGTTGTGGGCCATCAATGAGGTAAATGAGGCGCCGAAAGATCTGGAGTTCGAAAGCCTTGCCCCGCAGCTCATCGAGGCCCCCTATATCGATGAAAAGCCCCTGGATGACGGGCGCTTTTTGAATGTGCTCCGGGTGTTTCTGGATGTCGATCCGGACATCCGGCTCCTGCGCAAGATAGGGCGCGATTACCGTGAGCGTGAGGCGAGCCCGCTGGACAGCATACGGCGCTGGGGCTATATCCGCCTCATTGAGGACGACCACATTCTGCCGCAGGCGCGGCACGCCGAATTTATCATCGAAAACGTGCGCGAAAATGAGCTGGAAATTTTAGCGCAAGACAGCGAAGAAGGAGCGCTCCGGTACCTGCGTGTGGCCTACGAGGAGGCCCTGGAGGAAGCCGGCGGGAATCCCGACCGGGTCGACGCCTGGGATATCGGGAACATCCGCCGTCTTTATGACGTCTTGGGGGTAAATTTTGAGGGGGATATCGGGGAGCCGTCCAAACTGCCCCGACATTTACGCGACGGGCTCGCGCGGGGAGATGGCATCCAAACTGCGCTTCCGGACTTAGGGCACCCGTCTCCGAAGGAACTGGCCGCGCGGACCAAGTCGGTGCGCAGGCTTCTTGACGAGACGGGGATTAAGCTGGATCAGGCCGTGCGTGAGAAGCTCGAATCGAGTCTCGCGCAACGCTACCTGGGCGTTGTTGTCGGTGAAGACATTTTGCGGGAATTTTTGGCCGAGTTTAAAACAAGGGCCGATAGAGAGAAATGGGTTGTGAACCTTTTTTCCATAGAATCCTTTCTTCAGAACCGCATCCTATCTTATTACCTTGAACACGCGGACGAGATCCTCCGAGGGCAAGGTGATAGGGGGATCGTGGCTTCGATTGACGTTTATCTGCTGCCCAAAACATACACCGCCAACCGCCGCTTGGATCGCAAGAAACTGATCCGCCGCATGGTTTTTCTAAACGTGATGAGTATGGCGTCGACCGGAGACAAGCGGCTCGGCAGCATATCGTGTCAGGGGCTTGCCCAACTGGTTTTTCCCAGTACGAACGAGCACGTTTACGGACCGGCGCTTGAAGTGATGGTCGAGATGCTGGCGGCCTTTAATAATACGCAGAGGGTTCAGTTTTGGGAGGGATTCAAGCCCCTCCTTCAGGATGCCGCCGAGCTTCCCCGCTTTGGCCGCGCCCTCATGAGACTTGCCCCACGCATCGTGCGCGGTGAGATCGAGAGGGTCAGCCGCACGATGCTCTCTCAAGCCGACTTTTTGGAGGGATATAGACACACGCTGGAGTACGTCGCGGCACTTTCCACCCCCGTCCGGGACGAGATGATCGAGCATGCCGTAACGCTTGCCCAATCGAAAGATCAGGATCAGGCGGTCATCGAATTCTTAAGGCAGACGGTTAAGGATTTGGAAAAAATCGGCCCGGTTACTCCGAAACTTCTTCAGCAGATGAAGCGGCGGGGCGAAAGGATAACAGCGGTCACCGTGAGCGGCGAACGGGACGGCCGCTCGGTGGATGAAAAGGGTATGCCGGTGGCCCTCGTGGCTGATTCGGAGGTCGCCTTTGAAGAACAGCTCACCTCTTCAAAGGACGTGACGATTCGTATGATGCTGCCCCGTGTAAAGGAGTCGAGCCGCGGTATAAAGCGCGCGCTCCTCGTAGCCGACATGCCGTACGGCACTTATCAGACCGGGCCTCAGGCGCTCAAAAACGCGCAGCTTTTCATAGAGAACGGCGCGCGGGCTGTAGAGATCGAAGGAGGCCGTGAGGCGGTTTCTGCCATCGGGGCCGTGGTCGAGGCTGGAATTCCCGTTATGGGTCACATCGGTTTTACTCCGCACACGAAGAGCGAGGCAAGAATCTACGGGGCGACGCCCCAGGAGCGGAGCGAGCTCTTGCTGGATGCCCTCGCGCTTGAGAAGGCAGGAGCTTTTGCGCTCGTCCTTGAGCGCGTACATCCTGATACTGTGAGGGCCATCAGGGGCGCGGTTTCGGTTCCCCTCCTAGGTGTTGCCTCTGGAAATTATATAGACGGCCAGGTGATACGGTTGCTGGATCTTCAGGCGGTACGGGGAGACGGGGTCGAAGAGCCGGGCCAAGGGATTCAGGAAGCTGAATTTTTCGAGAGGCTTGCCAAAAGCCGCGGGTCCTGGCTTCCGGAACCTGTCAAGCGCCAGGATGGCACGGTCGAGCGCGTGGATGATCGCCACCGCGTCATCTGGGCGACCGTTCCTCACCGTGAGGGCCCCCTGGAGGTCATTTTTGTGAGAGAGGAGAAGGACCCGGACGGGCGCACGGTTCTTGTTTATGAGGTCTGGCAGGGCGGCCGGAGGATTGATCTTTTAAGCGAGGAAGGCCTGCGCCGCGAGTTCCGGTGGGGGGTTGTCAGGAGTGAATTCGGAGAGGCCCAGGAAGTGTTTATGCATCCAATCAAGCTCGAAGAGGACGCCCGTCACATGGGCATCGGGTTCGCGCTCGTGCAGTGGTCGTCGAACCGCGCCTTCGAGATCGGGGCGCCGCGCTTCACGGCTTCCGCGCTTTTCAATCCCAATATGCAGCCGCTCCTTGCCCGTGTGCTGGAACCGGGCAGTGTGAATATCACGGTCGTACGCGAGGACTGGAAGAAGCCGCTTACGGTCGCGACGCCGGAAGAGTTTTGGATTGCAGTGGGAGAGGTTCGTGTAGAGGGGGGTTATGGGGTACATTTTGAAGTGGACAAGGCCAGCCCGGGAGGGCTTAAAGTTACTACCAACGTGCCCGGGTTACACGATGCCGAAAACCGTCCTATCTCATTCATGGACGGGGAGCGATTGCGAAGTACTGTGGAGGTAGACGGTTATGCCTTGCGGGTGTTGGATCCCGTTGAAAAAGATGAGAGTGGACGACCCCGCTATCATTCCACCCGTTATTCGGAGGGTGTTTTAGTCTATTTTTCAGGACGGCCGGTGAGGGTGATCCGGCAGAGGATCTTCAACGCGGCCTCCAACAAAATTTGGACCCCCGTGGCCGCGGCCGCTATTAAGTGGGTTGCGGGCCGCACGGAGCTTGGGGCCGTACCCCTCGTCCCGCCCTGGGCAAGCGCCCGCCAGGCCAAACTCATCCTGCGGGAGGAGGTCATTCATTTTCAGGAGGCCATGGATCAGGTGGTCGCGCGCATCAAAGACCACCGCCATGAAGGGGAGCCTTTCCACTGGTTGAGGGAACTCGCTCGAGATGCGATGTCCAGAATCAGATCTGACTCTCAAGAGAGGGTGCTTAGAATGCTGGATGAACTAAGAGACGCCACCACCCGCCAGCTTCAGATTGCGCGCGTCCCTGCCCACTGGATTTTCAGGTCTTTGGTCCGCAGGAGGCTGGAAGGAGGACTTAGGGCGCAGGATCCCGAGGTGGCGCAGGCACTCGAGGAGATAGCCAACGAAGTGACGGAGCGGATCCTCCACCGTTTTGACTTGGCCGAACCGGGGGCTTCGGAGAAAGAAGTGGGGGAAGCCGTCACAACCGAAATCAGGCGGGCAGAGAGGGTTTTTGCCGAGATGCGCCGTCGGAGCGAAAAGGCCGCGGAGGAAGCAAAGATAAGGGGGGATTCTACGGAGGCTTTCTACATCGGGATGACGGGCAACTATCTCGACGATATCGAGAAAGTGCTTAAGACACTCGTTAGAACAGAGAAAAAGCGAGCGAACTACTTGTTGGACGTTTTCTTTGAACCCTCCAGGCTGGTTCAGGTTCCCGAGGCAGAGGTAAAAACTCTTAGCGAGACGCAACAAGTGCTGCGCGATTTCCATATCAAGAAGCAGGCTTCGGCTATGAGCCAGGCGGCACCGGACATCGAGTTTCTTTTAACGACTCTTGTCATGAGAATGGCCGGGAGCACATCCTTGAGTTATAAGGGAATCTCCAAGGACGAGCTTAAGATAAGCGTCGAAGACGAGGTGGTTCGTTTTGAGGAGGCCTACCAGCCGATCCAAAAGATTGTGTCAGAGGGCTTGGCCGGGCGGGAGTGGGCCGATTTCGAAGGCAGCATCGCCTCGGAGTGGAAGGCGCTTTTGGGACCCGATCTTGAGAAGATTTTTGCGCAAGTGTCCCGGGGCGAGGAGGGCAGTGTCGTGAAGTTTGCCCTGGAGGCCCCCGGCAGGATTCTGGAGCGCATACGCGGCACGGACAGCTCCACGGCCGAGCAGGCCATGTACGACGTCGTGGAGGAATGGCTGGGCGGGGGCAGTCGTAATGCCGAGGAGGTCGCTGCGGTGGAGACCATCGCCCGCTTTCTCATGTATCAGATGGAGGCAATACCCTCGCGGGATCCGGCATGGCTGCGTGAACCCAGGATCATGGTGGTAGACGGGTTGTTTGACGTACGCGCGGCTGACGAGAAGATCGGAGCGTACAACGTGGTGGGATTCGCGTTCACGGAAGGGACCTCCAAATCCCATGTCTCCGATGTGTTGGCAGGCAGGAATATCCCGGTCATGACCGGTATTCCAAAAGAGTTGGTGGCCTTGATTCAGGGGGGCGAGAGAGTGATCCTGGATCCCATCCGCGGTGAGATAGTTCTCAATCCGGATGATGAAGGGGGGGAAATGAAGCGCCGGTCAAACCCAGAGCTTTTGAGGCGTGCCTGGGAAACCCGTTTCGACCCCGTCGTCACGCAGGATGGAAAGACATTTAGAGTGTATGCCAATGTGAACGGGCTGGAAAACATCCAGGACCTCAAAGAGTGCGGCGCGGAGGGCGTGGGCCTGGTGCGTACCGAGTATTGGTATCAGAATCCCGTGAAAAGGCGTACGGAAGAAGAGCTTGAGAAAGGGTTCCTGGAGCTTGCGGATGCCGTTCCGGGACCGGTCACGATCCGACTTTTGGACCGTGCTACCGACAAGGCTACGCCTGCGCTTAAGTCAGAAAAGGCGCTCTACGGCCTGCGTTACTTATTGGATGATCCGGAAGGACAGGAGGTTGCCCGGGAAGAGATGCGGGCTGCGGTGCGGGCGAATCTTAGGTCCGCCCGGAAAAATATCCGGATCATGGTTCCCATGGTCGCTACCCAGGAGGATGGAGAGCGCATCCAGTCGGTGTGGAAATCGGTGATAGTAGGGCTTCGTGATAAGGGTGCTTTGAGCGAGGACGACGTGGTTCCTCCGTTCGGTTACATGATCGAGCTTAGGAGCGCAGTGGCACTCGTTAAGACCCTCGCCCGGCAGGCGGATTTTTTCAGCATCGGACAGAATGACCTCGTCAAGTCATGGTTTAACGTGAGCCGTGACGAACCCCTGCACCGGCGCTACTTCGATCTCCTGCATCCGGAGATCTTGGAGGCCGATTCCGAAATTGCGGGTTCGAAGGAGGATTGTTCCTTGTGCGGCGCGAGCGCCCGCGACCCCGAGTTTTCGCTCTTCCAGGCTGTGCTGAAGTCTCAAGGCGTGAACCTGGATTCGAGCGTGGCTGTGCCAGGAGTTCCGATTACTAAGTTCGCGCTTCGGTCCATGCATACAGGCGAAGCCGCGCGGCTTTTTGAGCGTTGGCTCTCCGAGGAAAAGGATCCGGCCGAGCTCACCCGGCTCGCGCGGGAAGCGGCCGACCGTTTCATTGCCGCGGCCCTGGGAAAAGAGCCTGCCGGCGAGGGCGCGCCGGAGGGAGAGGGGGACGGAGTCGCGGGTGATGGCGTAGCGGAGTGGAGCGGCAAGGCCAGGGGGGACGCGGTTTATGATCCTGTTCGTAATAGCGTCCGTTTTGAGCGGACGGGCGATAAGACGTGGATTGAAACAGACCGCTCCGAGCTTATCGGAAAGACCTTTGTAACGGTAGGAATGGAGCATCTTAATCCGCATTTTAAGTATATCGATGCCGTTACTGCGAATGCGAAAGGAGGTTTAGCTGCCCACGCGCTTGCCAAGCTTCAGGGGTGGAGCGAAATTGGTCTTTCGAAGAATGGGTCCTACGGAATATTTCCTCTTTATGCGTCTCCTGATCTGCGTCAGGAAGACAGAAAACCTCTCATTCACACTGTGTCCTATGTGGGAGAACCTGTCGAACAGGTCATCGATGTCAATGGCAAGCCTCTTTTCATCAAGGTCTATGGAGCTGGGGTTGGCGGGAACTTTAGGGAGAATATCCCCTATAATGTGGGGGTGATGTACACCCGGATCGCGGGAACCGACGTGTTTTACTTGTACAACGGATCCGTTTTCAATTACCTCTACGATGCACCGCTGCTCAAAGTTCACCAGAACAGGCAGAATCGCTTTAACCAAGAGGCCATCTTTGCCAAGGCGGCCCACCTTTTAATGAAAATATTGGCTAAAGAGGATCCCCACATCGTAGATCCCAAATTCAAAAGGTCCCTTCCGGCGCTATTGCATTTTAACGAGGCGCACACGGCGCCCCTGGCCGAGATGGTGAGCCAAGATCCTGAAATGAGCGGTGTGGCCCTCGTGGGCACCAACCACACCATCGTAGACGCCGGGCTTGAGCGGTATGAATTGGACAAACTTTGGTGGGGCTTTAAGCGAGCGTTCTTTGTATTGGGTACGGCCGAGGAGCATCACTACAAATATATCGTGGGAGACCGCATAGATTTCTCGAAGCCTTTTACGACGCTGTTGCACAAGATTAACGGTGTTTCTGAAGAGCACGGGGGTTTAACGCGCGAGCTTTACCGGAGGGCGTTGGGAGTAGATGTGGACGTAGCATCCGTCCTAAATGGTGTGAGTGATTTTAGGCGTATCCCCCAGCTCGTGCAGATGGAGCGTGAAGGCAAAGAGATTACCCCGCAAGTGTTGCTGAATCTCCACAAACAGGCGAAGCGGGAGGCGGTCGAGGATATTTTCCGAAGGACTGGTGTCAGGCTTGATGTTAACGAGCCCATTGTGGGTCTGGTGCGTCGCATCACTCCCTACAAGGGTCAGTACGATATACTTCGTTGGCTCGTGGATGTGATGACCGCACCGCGCGACCAGACGTTTACTCCTGATAGCCTGTGGAGGGTATGGTCAGAAAAAACGATTGGACGTGAATTGGATAATCCTTCGAGCAATCTCCACGCAATTGGCAAGACCGTGCAACATCATCTTTTCAAAGATCGCCAGGAGATTCGCGGCCTGGGGTTACAGGTTGTGGTAGGGGGACCCGAGTATGAGGAGAGCTGGGTGCGGATCTTTAAGTCCTGGTCGCGTGAGGGTTCGCACCTTTATGGGAGATTCGTGTATGTACCCCAAGCTGATCACAAGCTCCTGGTCACCCAGGCCACAGGCTTTGAAGTTACGGCGGAAACCCCCTGGCCCAAACAGGAGGCTGCGGGGACGTCCGGCGACGATTCGAGTGGAAACGGTCATATCAGCGTGGCCTCTGCGCCCGGCACCGTGGAGCGCGCGATCAACGAGCTGGAATATCCTGGCGAGGGTACAGCTTACACCCTGGACGGCGCCAGGCTCTATGAAACCCCTGCCGATTTTTTAAGTAAGGCGCCGGCCGATTTTTTTGGGGTCTTTGAGGACACCTCGAACAAATGGTACGGGCACCTCGAGGTGGCGGCCCAGGGCGTTTCCGAAACGGAGACGGATTATGCGATGCTCGTATGGAGGTCGTACCTGGGGTTCCATGGACTTTTGGAGGGAACAAAGGCGGCGACAGCCGAGAGGATGGAACGGGATTACGTGGACCGGGTCTACCTCCCGGCGCTTAAGGAAGTGGAGCGATTGAAAGGGGTCCCCGGCTCGCAGGGCGATGGGGTTCAGGAAGACGGGATCAAGTCCGCATTGACAGTCCCGCTCCACGAACTCAATGAGCGATTGACCCGGGAGATTGAGGGCGTGAAGGGCGACGGAGTAGACTCTATCCTCGCGGAACCTCTGCACGATCTGCGGGCGCGGCTTGAGCAGGAGTTGCAAGGAGTACCTGATGCATCGCCGGCGGCCGAGCAGAATGATAATGTTGCGCGTCAGAAGCTGGGATCCTGGTTACGGAGAATCTGGCTCCGCGAATCCCGATGGATCTGGAGGCAAAATTCCCATCTGCCCATCCGTGTGCGCATGGCGCTCGCTACGGAGCTTTTGGATCGCCTCTTTGGCGCCATTTATGAGGCGACGCAGAAGCGGTTTGGAGAAAAGGCCAGCGAGATGGCCATTGTGGCCAGAGGAAGTTATGCGCGTTCCGAAATCATGCCGGGCTCCGACATAGACGTCAGATTGCTGGTTCCCCACATCGATGTCGAAGATTTGAAGCGGGTGGAAGAGGAAGGCGGGCTGCCTGAAAAACATCTGGATTGTCACTTTTTTGCCGGGGTGATGAACAGTTCTTTCCCGAAAGCCGCGCTGCTCTTCAGTACTGTGGACGACGTAGTCCCTTGGGCGGGCGACGATGCGAAACAACAAGACAACGGTTATCTGGAAGCCTGTCTGGTGACAGGGAGCAGGGCGCTCTGGCAGAGGTGGCGCTCCGGCACAGTCGAGGCGCTTCAGTCTAGAGATACTTGGAAACTCCATGTGAGAGGAGTTCGGTCATCGTGGGATGAGCGGTACCGAAAGGCGCGGTTTTTAGAAGGGCTGCACCTGCGTCAGCCTGACCTCAAGGATGGTCTCGGCGGGCTTCGTGATTACCACTACGCTTACTGGCTGGGCTTGGGCGCTCTTGTCTTCCATGCGAATGACTTGGGATCGCTGGCAGAGAAGGAAGTCATTCGTGATGAGGAGGTGTGGCGGTTCTTAATCGATAGGAGTGTGGTCCGGTCCAGTGAAGTCGACAAGGTAAAAGAGGCTTACCTTGTGCTTCTTCGCATTCGGGCAGTCTTAAATCAGATCCATCCCGATTCGACCATCATGAATGTGGTGGACTACGAATGGGTCGCGCGCCAGCTCGGATACCGGGATGGTCCTCGGGTGGATGTGGAACGGTTCTTAAGGGATTTCAGGAAAAGTCAGGAAACCGTATTTCATTTCGCCTATCGCGTGGTAAGACTGATCGGGGAGATGGCGGATCCTCCCCATGTGGTGACCGAAAACCGGGTGGGAGTTCCCAAGGGCATAAAATCCGTGCAGGTCGATGGATCGCTTTTGTCCTTCGGACATGGCGTGCGTACCATGCGTCAAACGGTCCTCGAGATCGACGAGAAGATTGAAGGCCCTCGGGACATTGCGGTGACCCTCTTCGATGCCTTGCGCTACGTATCGCGGCACCCTACCGCAGTTTTAAATGGGGCGTTCGTCGACGCCCTGGAATCACAGATCGCCGCGGGCGGTCCCGATAAGGCACGCCTTCAGCGCGAGTTTGGGAAATTTCTGGATTTCACCGAGGGGCCTATTTCCTATGGACTGCGTAATCTGCGGTTTTTAAGGATATCTGAAGACCCGGGCGGCATGCTTGCCGATATTCTTCCCTTTAATCATGACCTCGTTTATCCCATGCGGCTTGAGCCCCCCCATCGCTTGACGCTGGATATGTACCTTTTGAGAAACCTGGACGTAGCAGAAGCGCTTCTCTTTGAGAGGCCTGATCTTGCCATGGGGTCAGAAGGCGCGCAGATGGAGGGGTTCGGCGATCTCCAAAGCAGCCTGTGGCCTGTGCTGGACTATATTTGGGATCGTGAACTTGTGCGCGCGCTGCGCGCTGCTCTGCTCCTCCAGGCGTTAAACCCCCCTGAATCGGAGCGCAGGCGCCGGGGCCTTCGGGAAGAGGACATCGAAAAAAGCGTTGTGGAATCTTTGAAGAACTGGGGAATCATCGAGGACAACCAGAGCCCTATGAGCCGTGAGGCCGAGCTTGCTCTTTGGCTTATTAAGAATCAGTTTAGTCTGATCGAATCACTGCGGAGAGGGGTGCAGTATGTCCCCTCCGAAATGGCGTCAGTACTGGAAAAGGAACTTGAGGGTGACCCGGACCGCTTCTCATTGCTCGTGGCCTTTACACTCATAAAACTGGCTGTGCTTCAGCCCACGAACCTGGAACAGCGCCTGCGCGACATGGCGCCCATCTTTAATATCGATCCGGTTCAGATTGCCGACCGCGAGCAGGTGAAACAGTTCATCGAGGAAGCCAACGAAAAAATCATTGCACAGCATCGGGCTGAGCTCAAGCAGTTTGAAAAGAGTGAGGAGACGGTTTGGGTTAAGGGTATGGGCGATATGCGAAAAGTGGACAGGGAGCACACGGTAGAAATTCTCATTTCCTATAAGCTCCCAGGCGGTCAGGACAGGCCGGGGATTCTGGCTGATATCGCGGCAGCGTTTCTTTCCGCGGGACTGAATGTCGAGGGCGGAACGGCGGGGCTCGGGCCGGGCGGGAAGATCTTGGACCGGTTTGTCGTAAGACCTGTTTGGGGCTTTCGTGGTCGTACCTGGCAGGGCATTCTGAATGAACTCAAGACGGCTTTGAGCAGTCTCTTAAACGGCGAGGTCAATCGGGAGGAGCTCATCAAGTCCATTAGGGCTGACGATAAAACGGCAAAGCTCATCGCGTCGGGGAGACTGCCTCGACCCAGAAGCGATATCCCGACGGATGTTCGCATCGAAGGGGTGAAAGAGGGCGAGCGGGCGCTCACGGAGCTCCGCAGCGAGACCGCCGATTCGATGGGCCTCTTTTTCATGTCAGCAGACCTCCTCGACCTGCATAAGATCAATGTACACTGCATGGTTATCGACAATGAAGGCGATGATCCGCAGTTGCAGAAGGCAATCCAGCATTTTGAAATGACGAAGGGCGACTACCCTCTCGATCGGAAAGAGAGATCGAACATCCATGACATTTTGGAGCATGTTTTAGCCCAAAAAGACTATATTGATATCTGGATGTGGCAGTCGCCTGAGAGTGAGGCTGAAGAGCTCGCCGCAGAGGGGCCGCTCACGCCCGAGGGGGACGGTGTGGGTGTGGATGCCGAAAAGGTGCTGGGGGACCTCCGGGATGAATTAAACTTTCCCGAGGGCGATGGCTACGCGGTGGTTCAACCCATGGCGTCTGTTTTAGACGCGCGTCCTGCGCGTTTTGCAGATTCCAGGCATGTATCTCGGCTGACCATCGAGAGGGTCATGGACGCGGCGAGCGCACAAGCCCAGTCGGACCGTCACTTTGATATCTTGATCGACGCCGTGGATGAAGACGGGGTTGAGGCCGCTAACGAGTTTGCGCCATTCCTCGAACAGCTCTCCCAGAAAATAGCGACGGTCGGGGGGCCGGAGAGCGGATTGCGTATTATCTTGGCAACAGGGGATAATGTGGAGGGCAGGCTCGATCCTATTTTTGACCGGTTGGATGTCATGAGATTCCCTGCCCGTTATCGGCCGGGGGACATGATCTCGGTTCGCGCAGTCGAGGTTTACCTGGAGCAAAAGTACAACGTCCGGATTGCCATCGATCACTTGCTGCTGCGTTTAAAGGAGCACCAGGCCCGTTGGGATGCTCCTGGCATTGTGCCCACGGTCCTCGAGATCATCCGGGATCTTAAGGACCTTGAGAATCCCGAGCTCTGGCAGGACCCGCACAAATTACCAACCCTCTACTTCGCCATGCGAAGCCATGAAGAGGCGGCTTAACGTGTTAGAAGCTAGCGTTTAAATAACTTGAGCGGTGCATGGCGGGCGATCAAGTCGAAATGGCGGTCGTAGTGAAGGAGCGCGCAGTGGTAGTGCATAGCTACGGCTGCGATAACGACATCCGTCGTGGGTATCGTAAATCCCCTGCGTCTTAGATTAAACGACAGTTGCGAGGTTTCTTCCCACAAGGACTCCTTTATGGGAAGGTTGTGCACTCGGTCCAAATCCAGTTGGAGAGTCGTGTATTGCTCGGCATCGTGAGCTCCTTGCAAAAGTTCCAGTCGTATGATCCCACAGGTCGCGGCCAGATTTTTGGTGAGGGCATCTGCGAGAGCGGTCTGAACAATGGGGTTGCCGCTCGATGGAAAGGACTCGATCCAGGCTGACGTGTCTATGAGAAGATACGAAAACATTAATCCATCGCTCGCAATTTTTCCAGATCTTTCTGGGTCATTCCAAAACGAGTGTGTCCAATCATGTTTCGGAGTCTCTGCCGGCTTTTCATACCGACATAGGCGCGCAAGGCCTCGAGCACCGCTTCACGTTTTGTACGCGCGTTCCCCAGCTTCATAGCTTGCTGCAAAAGCTTTTCATCCAGATCGATCAGTGTTTTCATTGAGCCCTCCTGCTCTCTGTATATAAAATATACACGGTTTTGTATATACTGTCAAGGGCAGTGTTATAATACCCGATGATGACTGCTCAAGACCCTCTTAGCTCGCACGTGCTTCAGGAAATCAAGACCCGCAAGCTTTTGCTCCCGGGGGAGAAGATTGTCCTGGCTGTCTCGGGCGGTCCTGATTCCATGGCCCTCTTGCATGCTTTTTGCACATTCCGGACAGCGCTTCACCTCAATCTTACCGTTGCTCATCTCGATCACTGTTTGAGGAAGGGTTCAAAACAAGACGCGGAGTTTGTGAAGTCCGCATGCCGGGTTCTCAACGTCCCTTTTGTGTCTGGGCGCGCGGATGTGAGACGGTTCGCCCGTACCAGGAAGTTGTCCATTGAAGATGCCGCGCGCAGGCTTCGTTACCGGTTCCTCGTCAAGGCGGCGAAGAAAGCGGGGGCGCGAAAAATCGTAACGGCGCACACGCAGGATGATCAGGCCGAAACTGTAGTCTTGCAGCTCGTTCGCGGGGCGGGGCTGTCTGGGGCAAGTGGGATGGACTGGAGCGGTCCGGTGGGCACTGGTCAGTCGCGCGCAGTACGGCTTGTCAGGCCTTTTTTGAGCACCCCGCGCGCGGAGATCCTAAAATTTTTGCGGCGTTGCCGCATCAGGTTTAGAGAAGACCCCACCAATTCGAGCAGGCGTTTTAAGCGCAACCGCCTTCGGCACGATGTGATGCCGCTGCTTAAGCGTTTGAACCCGAGGGCAGTGAAGCATCTGGCGACCTTTGCAGAAATCCTCTCGACTGGAAAAGAATATATCGACCGTGTGACCGAAGGAGTTTTTACTCGGTTGGCTCATGAGCGCCCGGGACGCTGTCAATTCCAGCGGTCTGAGTTCATAAAATTGCCGCGGGCCATCCAGCAGGGTCTTTTCCGGCAGGCTGTCGCCCGGCTCGGAGGAGAAGAGGCCAGTCTGAATTTCCGTCATTGGCAGCTGTTCCACCAAGCTCTGTACAAAGAGGGCGTGCCAGCCCTCCTTCACTTCCCGCGTTCCATCGAGGTCGGGCTCGACGACCGAGTGGTCAGTTTTTCAAAAACCCGCCCTGCCAAGAAGATTCGTAGCGTGAGCATTCCTAAAGTGAGGTCGGGTGAGGTTGCTTTCGCTGACCGGACGATCACGTTTAACATGTTTCCACGGACTAGGAGGCTTTTTCCGAGAGGACGAGCCGGTGAGGCGTGGCTTGACGCTGAAAGGGTCTGGTTTCCCATTCAGGTGCGCACACGGCGGCCGGGCGACCGGTTTATTCCCCTCGGAATGAGGCAATCAAAAAAGCTCCAGGATTTTTTAGTGGATGAAAAAGTCCCGCGCTCGGAGCGCGATTCCCTGCCCATTTTTCAGGACCGGAGGCAGATTGTCTGGGTGGGGGGGAAACGCCTCGCAGACTCCGTCAAGATCACCCCTCAAACCCGCCAGGTGCTTAGGATTTCCCTCTGATAGCGGCAGACACACCAGGGTGTCTGGCTCTTGCGAACCTACAAGTTTTGCCTCTCTTCACGGGTTGAATGAAACAATCACTCAATGATATACTAAATAGGTTTAATCTATTGTATGGTCACACTATACAAATCAATTTAACCGATATGCTATTTGTAACTCTACTTGGTTATAATGAGCGAGCCCGAGGAGCGACGACGTAAGTTAGAAGAAATAAAGAAGTTAGGGATCGATCCCTATGGCCACAGGTGGCAGGATAAAGAAGATGTGGTGTCGCTCCTTGAAAATTTCGATGAAGCGAGGGTCGTTCGGTCGGCAGGGCGCATTACCGCCTTGCGCTCGCACGGGAAAACTCTCTTCGCAGACATGTGCGACGCTCGCGCAAAGATTCAGCTTTATTTTAAAAAAGCGGAGCTTGGGGAAAAGGCCCCGCTCGTGGATCTCTTGGACATGGGGGATTTTTTGGGTGTTCAGGGAAGGCTTTTTAAGACACGCATGGGAGAGAAATCGATTCATGTGGATTCCTTTTCCATTCTCTCCAAAAGCCTGCACCCCCTGCCCGAAAAGTGGCACGGCCTGAAGGACCCCGAGACCCGGCTTCGGCAGAGGTACCTGGATCTCGCATCCAGCGAAGAGAGCCGTCGGGTCTTTGAGATACGCTCGGAAATCTTGCGCCAGACGCGCGGTTATCTGAATTCGCTTGGGTTTCAGGAGGTCGAGACCCCCATTGTCCAGCCCCTGGCGGGCGGGGCAGCGGGTGAGCCACTGGTGACTCACCTGGATGTCTATGACCTGGATCTTTACTTGCGCATCGCCCCGGAGCTTTATCTTAAACGGCTGCTCGTGGGCGGAATGGAAAAGATCTATGAGATTGGAAAGAGTTTCCGGAACGAGGGGATTTCGACGCGGCACAACCCGGAATTTACGATGCTGGAGGCCTATCAGGCGTACGCAGACTACACCGATATGATGGGGCTCGTGAAGGGACTCATTCAGCACTGCGCGAAAGAAGTGAGAGGTGCCTTGGAGATCGAATACGGCGGCCGAACGCTTGATTTCTCAAGTTTCGAGACGGTTTCTTTCGCCGAGCTCATGCAGGAGCATTTTGACATCACCCCCTCGGATCCGCTCGACACGTGGGTTAAGAGGCTTCGCAAGAAGGGGGTGGAGGTGCCCGGGGAAACGCCCAGCCGCACCGCCCTAATCAATCTCGTCGCGGAACTGATCGAGCCGAAGGCCCGTTCGTCGCCCACCTTCGTGGTGGACTTTTTTACGGAGCTTTCTCCGCTCGCGCGCTCCAAGAAGGAGAATCCCCACGTGGCGGAGCGGTTTGAACTTTACATCGGAGGCCTGGAAGTGGCGAACGCGTATACGGAGCAAAATGACCCGGAGATTCAGCGCGAGCGCTTTCTGGAACAGAAGAGGCTCGCCGGAGCCAGGCAGATCGATGAAGACTATATTCTTGCATTGGAATACGGCATGCCTCCTGCCGGGGGACTGGGGGTCGGCATGGACCGGCTCGCGATGCTCTTGAGCAACTCTTCGACGATACGGGACGTGATCTTATTCCCGCAATTGCGTCCGGCAACGACGGGGGCGAAGCCGTGATGCCTTGTACGCTTTGGTTAAGTTGGAGATACCTCACGGCGCGGCGCAAAGAGGCGCTCATCTCGGTGCATTCCCTTTTTGCGGTGCTGGGGGTGGCCGTCGGGGTGGCGGCCCTCATTGCGGTGATCGCCGTCATGACCGGTTTCGACCGGGATCTACGCGAAAAAGTGATGGGGGTCAATGCCCACCTCATGATTGAAAGCGCGGGCGGGGTAAGCAGGCCGGATGATCTGGTGCGCCGGCTGGAGCGGGCGGACGGCATTCGGGCCGCGTCTCCCTATGTGGCCGGGCAGGCGATCATGAAGGCCCGTGAGGTCGTGTTCGGCGTCGCCTTCCGGGGGGTAGATCCGCTGGGTGAGGCACGCGCGGACGGGGCAGCCCGTTACGTCCGCGAAGGGTCTTCCGATTTTGGCTCTGGAAACGGTATCTGGATTGGAACGGAGCTCGCGCGTACCCTCGGGCTTAAAGTGGGCAGCGACTGCGCCCTCATATCCCCGGTGGACGGAAAGGAGCGCGATTTCCGTGTCAGCGCCATCTTTGATTCGGGGATGTATGAGTACGATGCGACCCTGGTTTTCATCGCCGTTCATACGGCGCAGGAGCTGCTGCGTCTGACTGACCAAAGGGTGACGGGCATCTCTGTGTGGCTCGATTCGCCGGGCAAGCTTAAGCTGGTTCAGGGCCGGCTGGCAAGCGAGCTGGGGCCATTTTACTGGGTGCGCAGTTGGTTGGACTTAAATGAAAACTTATTTAGCGCGATCCGCATCGAAAAGATCGTCATGTTCGTGATTCTCACGCTTATCATCATGGTCGCGGCCTTTAATATCGCCTCGAGTCTTACCATGATGGTGATGCAGAAGACGCGGGAGATCGGGGTGTTGCGCGCCCTGGGGGCAACGGCGGCTGGGATCCATCAGATCTTTTTTCTACAGGGGCTGTGGATCGGAGGGCTGGGACTCGCCCTGGGGGTGGCCGGCGGGATGGCCATCACCCTGAATTTGAACCGTATGGCGGACGTCCTGGAACACCTGACCGGCTTTGAGATCTTTCCGAAGAACATCTACTACTTTGACCGGATCCCCACGGTCATTGAAGTACACGACATTGTCTGGGTTGCCGCCTGTGCGGTGTTAGTCACTCTCATTGCCAGTCTCTATCCTGCACGGCATGCCTCGAGGCTTGAGCCGGTGGAGGCGCTCCGGTATGAATAGACCCGAGACCCGAGACCAGAGACCCGAGACTGAAGGAGACGGGCTAGAGAGGCAGTCTCAAGCGGCGCTGATCGAGGTGCAGGGACTCACGAGGGAGTTTAAGAGCGGGGCGGGCGTCGTACGGGTTCTGCGGGGCGTGGATCTCACCGTCCGGCGTGGGGAGGCGGTGGTCATTACCGGGCCTTCGGGTTCTGGAAAGAGCACGCTCCTTCACTGCATAGGGGCGCTCCTAAAACCCACCTCGGGAAGGGTGCTGGTAGGGGGTCAGGATCCCTGGACCTGGTCGGATCGTGAGCGATCCGAGTTAAGGGCGCGGCGCGTCGGATTTATTTTCCAGGCCCATGAGCTGCTTCCCGATCTTACGGTGCTTGAAAATTGCATGCTTGCCGGACGCATAGCGGGAATGCGCTCGGTCAAGAAGGCGGCCAAGGACCTCCTGGACGGCCTCGGGCTCGGAGATTGTCTCTACAAATATCCGAGTCAGATATCTGGGGGCGAGTCGCAGCGGGTGGCTATTGCGCGGGCCCTAGTCAAGGGACCCGAGCTTTTGCTGTGTGATGAGCCGACGGGCAACCTGGATCCGGAAAACGCGCAGCAGGTCTTGAATCTCATGTCCGGTCTTAAGCGCGAGGCGGGTCACGGTCTCATTGTCGTCACACACAACCCCGAGCTCGTGCGCATTGCCGACCGGGTGTACAGATTAGAGAACGGGGTTTTAAGCAATTGAAGATACCAGAAACCAGTAACCAGTTACCAGATAGATACCAGAAACCAGATGCCAGAGAGAAAGGATAAAATTCGAAATACGAAATTCGAAGCACGAACAAATTCAAAATCCGAAATCCGAAATGTTGAACCCCCGTTTTTGAATTTCTAATTTCGAATTTCGATATTGTTCGGATTTTGGTATTTGAATTTCGGATTTTTCTGGTATCTGGTATCTTCTGGTTTCTGGCAACTGGTATCTGGTCACTAAAGGAATAATTATGAAAGTTTACATCGACGGCAAATGGGTTCCCGAGAAAGACGCCCGCGTTTCTGTCTTTGACCATGGGCTCCTGTACGGGGACGGTGTCTTCGAGGGCATCCGGTCCTATAACAGCCACGTCTTTAAGCTCAATGAGCACATCGACCGCCTGTATGAGTCGGCCAACTCAATCATGCTCAAGATCCCGTTGTCCAAGCCTGCCATGAGGAGGGCCGTGATCCAGACGCTTAAAATCAACCATCTTGAAAATGCGTACATCCGGCTCGTGGTCACGCGGGGGAAGGGCGATCTGGGTCTCGACCCGCGCAAGTGCCGGCGCGCCACGACCATTATCATCACGGATCGGATCAAGCTTTACCCCAAGGCGCTCTATGAAAACGGATTATCCCTTATCACGGTGCCGACCCAGCGCAATATCCCGGAGGCCTTGAACCCCCAGATCAAGTCCCTGAATTACTTGAACAATATCCTGGCCAAGATCGAGGCCAATCTGGCGGGTGCGGTAGAGGCAATCATGCTCACGGCGCAGGGATATGTCGCGGAGTGCACGGGAGAGAATATTTTTATCATCAAGAAGGGAGAGCTCTACACTCCCCCTTGCTGGCTCGGGGCCTTGAGGGGGATCACGCGGGAGGCCATCATCCTGATTGCGCGGCGCTTGCGCATTCCCTGCGCGGAGCAGGTGCTCACGCGGCACGACCTGTTTAATGCCCATGAAATGTTTTTGACCGGCACGGCGGCAGAGGTGGTGCCTGTCGTTCAGGTGGACGGGCGCAGCATCGGGACGGGCCGGCCGGGGCCGGTCACCGGGCTTTTGCGCCGCGAATTCCGGAGAATGACGCAGACGGAGGGTGTACCCATCAAGTGAGAGCGAGCGCGCGTCGTGCATCGTGCAGCGTTCATCGTGCATCGTATTTTTCCCGCGCACGAAGCACGAAGCACGAAGCACGAAGCACGAGAGGATGCTTTATCAATGGTATGTGAAAATTGCGGCAAAAAGCAGGCAACGGTCCACCTGACCGAGATCATCAACGGCAAGATGTCGGAGCTCCATCTCTGCGACACCTGTGCGCAGGAAAAGGGGGCATCCATGAAGCAGCACTTTTCCCTGGCCGATCTTTTGGCCGGGCTTACGGATGTGGGGATGGCCGGCGCGACATCCCAGGAGACCCCCGTCTGTCCGAACTGCGGCCTGTCTTACGCTGATTTCAAGAAGGTCGGCCGACTGGGATGCAGCGAGTGCTATGAAGCATTCAGGGAAAGCCTCGCCCCGCTTCTAAAGCGCATTCACGGTTCGACGCGCCATGTCGGGCGCATGCCGGAGCGTTCCGGAAAGACGACGGAGAAAGGGAACCAGTTCCAGGACCTGGCCAAGAGGCTCGAACACGCCATTGCGACGGAAGAATACGAGGAGGCCGCGCGCCTCCGGGATGAGATGCGCAAAATGGAAACAGCGGAGCGCCGGGTGAAAGACCGGCCCAAGAAAGAGGAAGCATGAAACTGGATGATTTGGTGCATGAAGTCAGCGAATGGTTGAAGGGGAGCGGGCCCGATCCGGACATCGTCATTTCCTCCCGCGTGCGTCTCGCCCGCAACATCCAGTCGAGCCCCTTTGTCCACTGGGCGAATCGCCGGAAGGGGAAGTCCATTCTTTCAAAGCTCGAGGAGGCCGTAGGCGCGATCCCGCACATGAAAAGCGCGCTCTTTTTGCGTATCGACGAATTGACGGAGACCGACAAGCAGTTTCTCCTGGAGCGGCACCTCATCAGCCACGAACATGCGCAGGGCGGCGGCTTCAGGGGCGTGGCGATCAGCGATCGGGAGGTCATCAGCATTATGCTGAACGAAGAGGATCACCTGCGCATCCAGGTGCTTCAGTCCGGCTTTAATTTGTCCGAGGCCTGGCGGCTGGCTTCTTCTGTGGACCGGGAACTCGAGCAGCGTCTGGAGTTAGCGTATAGCCCGTCCTGGGGATATCTCACGGCCTGCCCGACCAATACGGGCACTGGATTGCGCGCCTCGGTCATGGTGCATCTACCCTGCCTTATGATGACCAAGCAGATCGGAAAGGTCCTGCAGGCCCTCAACAAACTGTCCCTCGCGGCGCGGGGACTCTTCGGAGAAGGGACCGAGGCGGCCGGAAACTTTTTCCAGTTTTCGAATCAGGTCACCCTGGGGCAGTCTGAAGAAGATATCATCGACAATCTGGAGCGCGTGATCCGGCAGATCATCGATCATGAGAAGGAGGCGCGCAAGGTGCTCCTCGGGCAAAACAAGGAAAAGCTCTTCGATCAGATCTGGCGCTCCTACGGGACGTTACGGAATTCCTACATTATTAATTCCCAGGAGACCATCAACCTGATGTCTCTGGTGCGTCTCGGGGTGGACATGGGCATCGTGTCCAACATCGACCGCAAGGTGGTCAATGAACTTTTTATCCTAACGCAGCCGGCCCATCTCCAGAAACTGGAGGGGAAGGATCTCACCCCGCAGGAGCGGGATGTCAAGCGGGCAGAACTCATACGGGGAAAGTTGAATCATGAAGGGAGAAAATAATGTTTGACCGTTTTACGGAGCGGGCGCGTAAAGTCGTCATTCTGGCGAAGGAAGAGGCGCGCAGGTTTAACCACGATTATATGGGCACCGAGCATATTCTTTTGGGTCTCATCAAGGAGGGGGAGGGCGTGGCGGCCGCCGTGCTCCAAAATCTGGGTTTGAGCTTGGACACGATCCGCCTTGAGGTGGAGAAGCTGGTTCAGCCGGGGCCCGCCACGATGGTGAGCGGGGATGTCCCCTTTACCCCGAAGGCGAAGAAGGCCATAGAACTCGCGATGGATGAGGCGCGCAAGCTGGGGCACAACTACATCGGGACGGAACACCTGCTCCTGGGTCTCATCCGGGAAGGGGAGGGCGTGGCGAGCCACGTGCTTTTGAACCAGGGCCTCGACCTGTCGCGGGTGCGCACGGAGGTCATGAAGCTCTTGGGCTCCGCGAGCCCCCAGATGTCTGCGGGGGAGGGCGGTGTGCCGGGCGGCTCCCAGAGCCGGGGCGCGGGCGCAGCGCGGGGCACGCGCACCAAGACGCCGGCCCTGGATGCCTTTGGAAGGGATTTGACGCAGCTCGCCCGCGAGGGGAAGCTGGACCCTGTGGTGAACCGCCAGGATGAGATTGAACGGGTCACGCAGATCCTTTCCCGGCGCACTAAAAATAACCCCGTTCTCCTGGGAGAAGCCGGGGTCGGGAAGACCGCCATCGTGGAAGGCTTGGCACAGCGCATCGTGGACGGCAATGTGCCGGAGATCCTTCGCGAAAGGCGGGTGATCGTGCTGGACCTGGCCCTCATGGTTGCGGGTACCAAGTACCGCGGACAATTCGAGGAGAGGATCAAGTCCGCCATGGACGAGATCCGGCGCAGCGAGAACATCATCATCTTTATCGACGAGCTCCATACCCTCGTGGGCGCGGGCGGGGCGGAGGGGGCGATAGACGCCTCCAATATCCTCAAGCCTGCGCTCTCGCGCGGGGAGCTTCAGTGCATCGGGGCCACGACGCTGGATGAATACCGGAAATATATCGAGAAGGACGCTGCCCTCGAGCGGCGCTTCCAGACCATTATGGTCGACCCGCCGACGGTGGAGGAAACCGTGGAGATCCTGAAGGGCTTAAGGGATCGGTACGAGGCCCACCACCGGGCCAAGTACACGGATGAGGCCCTTGCGGAGGCCGCGAAGCTTTCGGATCGTTACATCACGGGCCGTTTTCTCCCGGACAAGGCTATAGACGTCATCGATGAGGCGGGTGCCCGGGCGCGGCTTTCGGTCACCACGGCGCCGCCGGACGTCAAGAAGCTCGAAAAGGAGATCGAGGTGACTCGCAAGGAAAAGGAAGAGGCCATACGCGGGCAGGACTTTGAAAAGGCGGCTAAGATGCGCGATATCGAGCGCAGGCAGCGGGAAAAGCTGGAAGAGGTCAAGCGCAGTTGGAGAAAGGACAAGGCCGATGCGGTCGTCGAGATCTCCGCTGACGATATTGCCACCGTGGTGGCCAAGTGGACGGGTGTCCCCATTTCCCGCCTGGGGGAGGAGGAAACGGGGCGGCTTTTAAAGATGGAAGAGGAGATTTACAAGCGGGTGGTGGGACAGGAAGAGGCTGTAAAAGGCATTGCCGAGGCCATCCGGCGCGCCCGGGCGGGACTCAAGGACCCGAAACGCCCCATCGGTTCTTTTCTCTTTCTGGGTCCTACGGGCGTTGGGAAGACGCTCCTGGCCAAGACACTGGCCGAATTTCTCTTCGGAAATGAGGAGGCCCTGATTACCATTGACATGTCCGAGTACATGGAGAAATTCAATGTGTCCCGGCTGGTAGGGGCGCCTCCGGGCTATGTGGGTTATGAAGAGGGCGGCCAGCTCACCGAAAAGGTGCGGCGCAGGCCTTATTCCGTCGTCCTCCTCGATGAGATTGAGAAGGCCCATCCGGACGTCTTCAATGTCCTTCTGCAGGTCATGGAAGACGGGCGGCTGACAGACAGCTTCGGGCGCAGGGTCGATTTCAGGAACACGATTCTCATCATGACCTCTAACATCGGCGCGGAGTTTGTGCGCAAACAGGCGAGCATGGGTTTTCAGCCGCAAGCGGAGGACGTGACGTACGACAAACTCAAACAGATGCTCATGGATGAGTCCAAGAAGATCTTCCGGCCCGAGTTTTTGAACCGCGTGGATGAAACCATTGTCTTCCGGCCGCTCCATAAAGACGATTTGAAAAAGATAGTTGATATCGAGGTCTGGGGGGTAAAGGAGCGCCTCAAGCAGCGCGACATCAACATTGATCTTGAGAAGAGCGCCAAGGATTTTCTCATCGAGAAGGGTTATGACCCCGTCTTCGGCGCCCGTCCCTTGCGCAGGACCATACAGAGGTATCTTGAGAACCCGCTGGCAGAGGAACTCTTGAAGGGCAGATTCAAGGGTAAAAACAAAATAAAAGTCACCGCGGCAAAAGAGGAGCTGGTTTTTGAGGAGGCTTAGACGCGCCCTTTTGGTTGTGGTTTTCGTGGTCTCCGCCACGACGGCCCTGGCCTACTGGATGGTTCGCGGCATCCCCCTGACGGGACGGCTTGAAGGGTGGGTGAAGACGCGGCTTTCCCGCGCGCTCGGGGTTGAAGTAAGTTTCGACCAGGTCCTATACCATCCGCCCGGCGTCCTCACCCTGGCGAACCTTTCCGTAACCCACGCGGGGGAACCCGGGCTCGCTTTCAGTGCGGAGGCTGCGCGCTTGAGCGCGCAGCCGTTGGACATGCAGAAGGGCATTCAGTTTGACCTGCGGGGCGTCACGGTAGGAATGGGTGAGGTCACAAGCCCCCGCGTCCCCCGGGCGAGGGCGCGCATCGTCCCGCAGGGCGGCGGGGTGAGCTGGCAGAATGCCGAGGCGTTTTTTCCGATGTTCGGACAGCCGGCGAGGTTTGCTTCACCATCGGGTTTTGTAAAACTGGCCGCTGAAGCCCAGGGGGCCTGGCTGTTTGAGTATCAAACGGAGTGCGAACTTCAAGTTCGCTCGCTGGCCCTCTGGACGAAGGTCATGGGCAATGAGCGTGCGGCGGAGCTCGTGGGGCGTCTGGGCAGCGGGCCGGGAGATGCCCGGGAACTTGCCGCCACCCTGGAGTTCGGTGACGGCAAGGCGTGGATTGATCCGTTGCGGCTTGGGGATTGGCAGGGGCTCGAGTGCGAGCTCGATTTTCGCAGCTCCACCCTTACGTTTTCTAAGGCGGATGGGGGGTTGCGTGTCTCCACGCGGTTTCATCTCGCGGAGGACAAACTCGACGGTGAAATCCACTTGAATCACTGGATGCTGGCCCGCCTGGATATCGTCAGCAGGAGCGAGTTTTCGCTGGACTGGAGCCCGGCCACCAACCCTCACCACTCAATCCGGGGCGAGATGCGAAGCCCCTCCCTCGTCGTCAACCTCAAACCCGTGGACCCCTTAAGTTGTGATTTCGTGTGGGGCCCCGAGGGCCTTGTGATCAGCCGCGCGTCTTGGGGGGATGAGTTCGGGGCGCAGGGCAGGGTGGATGTCGAAAAACAAGAATTGGACTTCTCCATTGCCCTGCTGGATGCAGACCTCGACCACCTCACGTTCGGACTGGAGGAGTTTGAGGGCGAACGCCAGGGCCGGGCCACCGGCACAGTCACTGTCAAGGGGCCCGCGCGCCTGCCGGAGGTTGAAGGAGACATTGTAGTCAAGGACGGTAAAAGGACCGATCTGGGGCCGTTCGATTCCATCAATCTCCATATGCGAGGCCGGGGAGCCCGATGGGATCTCTATGATTCCACCATTTACAAGGAAACGGGCTCATTTCTCCTGACGGGTTGGATGGGGTTTGATTCCAGCGGCCTCGTCAAACACCTGGACGTCCACGGCCATGAAGGGGTCATGGTTTTGAGCGGCTGGGATGTTACGGGTGACGACCGCATGGTCGAGGCGGGGAAGGAGATCGGCGATCGGTTCAAGGTCGGTCTTAAGGCGTATCTGGATGAGGATTCCATGGCACGCGACGAACGCGACGAATTCGCGGTGGAGTACGGGCTTTCGGACCGTTCCAGCGTCGAGATGCGCCTGAGGGGTGAGGACCAGGTGCTGGGCGTCAAGCAAAAGAAGAGGTTTTAGCGCGCGGGCATATGCATACGTCGCTGGTTGAGCGCTTCGGCGGTTTTGGCACGCGGTTCATGTCCCTCCTTCGTTATGTGGGCGGGGCCGTGCTCCTCTTTGTTGAGACAGTGCTGTGGTGCTTTGTTCCGCCTTTCCGGTGGCGGCACGTGCTCCATCAGATGATGCAGATCGGGGTGGCGAGTCTTCCCATCGTGTTTCTGACCTCTATCTTCACCGGTATCGTGCTTGCCCTCCAGAGCGCGTACCAGCTTCAGCAGATCTCGGCCCGGCTTTATATAGCGAATTTAGTGGCGCTTTCCATGACCCGGGAGCTCGGGCCGGTACTGACGGCCCTCGTGGTCGCGGGCCGCTGCGGGGCCTCCATTACGGCTGAAATCGGCACGATGAAGGTGACTGAGCAGATCGATGCCCTTCAGACCCTGGCCACCAATCCGGTGCGGTACCTCGTGGTCCCGCGCTTTCTGGCCACCTTGATCATGCTGCCCCTCCTCACGGTCTATGCAGACGTGATCGGGATGTTTGGGGGCTACATGGTGGGTGTTTGGAAGCTTGGCATCGGGCACGGTGTATATATCAATATGACGGAGTCGAGCCTCATGCTCAAGGATGTCACCACAGGCCTTATTAAGTCCGTCGCCTTTTCCGTCATTATTTCCATCATCGGGTGCTATCAGGGATTCGTCACGGGGGGCGGGGCGGAGGGGGTCGGACGCGCCACCACGGTGAGCGTCGTGACGAGCTTCATCCTCATTATATCGGCTGACTGTTTGTTTACGGCGCTCTTTTATTTTGCGTTTTAATGAATTTGTTCGTCCGTTGTACGTCGTCCCGCGTAAGGGTGGCGACGGACGCAGGACGCAGGACGCGGGACGCAGGATGCGAACATGATCGAAATTATTAACCTAACGAAATCCTTCAGCGGCCGCAAGGTGCTGGACAACCTGAACCTGACCATCCGGACCGGCGAGACGATGGTCATCATCGGAGGCTCCGGCTGTGGAAAGAGCGTGCTTTTAAAGCATATGATGGGAATCCTCAAACCTGAATCGGGCCAGGTCATGATTGACAATCAGGATATCGCGCGCCTTCAGGGAGAGCGCCTGGATGAAATCCGGGTGAAGTTCGGGATGTTGTTTCAGGGCGCCGCGCTCTTTGATTCTCTGACCGTGTTCGAAAACGTGGCCTTTACGGCCTTGGAGCACGGGATGCATGATGAAGCGAAGGTCCATGCGAAGGTGCGCGAAAAACTGGCCCTGGTGGGTTTGCGGGGCATCGAGCGCATGAAGCCCGCGGAGCTCTCCGGGGGCATGAGAAAGCGCGTGGGGCTTGCCCGGGCGCTCTTTACGGATCCCGAGACCGTGCTGTACGACGAGCCCACGACGGGTCTGGACCCCATCATGGCGGACGTCATCAACGATCTCATCATCCAGATGCACGAGCGGTTTTCGGTCACCTCGGTGGCCGTGACCCATGACATGACCAGCGCCTACAAGATTGCAGATCGCATTGCCATGCTGTATGAGGGCAAGATCATCGAGGTGGGGACGCCCGATGAGATTAAGAAGACATCCAACCCTGTCGTGGCTCAATTTATCCGGGGCGAGGCAGAGGGTCCCATCACCCGCACTAGCCGGTTAAGAGACATGCAAGATCATCACGAGGAGGCACCGTATGAAAGAGCAGATCGGGCTTGAAATTAAGGTAGGCCTTATGGCCTTGATCGGACTTATCGTTTTGGCGATTCTCGTGTTTTCCATCGGTGACTATAACTTTTTCCAAAAGCGAAAGCAGATAAACCTTGTTTTTAATTACGCGGGCGGCGTGGAGGAAAGCGCCCCCGTGCGCCTGGCCGGCGTCAAGATCGGCGAGGTACACAGCGTAGCCCTGGTTCCCGTTTACGACCAGATGGAACAGAAGACGGGCGTCCAGGTGCGCGTGTGGCTCGACCGGAGCATTGATATCTACGAGAATGCCGATGTCTACGTCAACACCCTGGGTCTATTGGGCGAAAAATACATCGAGATCCTAACCCCCGGAACGACTGACCAACCGCTGGTCAAGCATGGCGGCATCCTGCGGGGTCACGATCCCGTGCCCATTGAGAAAATCACCCAAAGCACGCATGAGATCGTCGGCGACCTCCGGACCCTCTTGGGGGGGCTCAATGATGTCGTCGGGGACGAGGAGTTTCGAGAGTCGCTCAAGACCACGGTCTACCATTTTGAGACAACGGCCGACAATTTGAGAGACGCGACTTCCAAGATGCGCGCGGGGGAGGGGTCTTTGGGCAATTTTGTTTATAACGACTCTCTCTACAATGAGCTCGATGGATTTGCGCGTGAGATCAGAAAGAATCCGTGGAAGCTTTTGAAGAAACCCAAGACGGATGAGAAGGAAGCCGAGCAAAAAGGCGGAGATTCCAATCGCGGATTTTTAAATTAGTGGATGGTCGGTATATGTTGCTTTATAAGTCTAAAAAGAGAGGTGTGAAATGCTTTGGTTGGTAAGAGGTTTGTTTTTGATATTGTTGGCGGGCTTGGGGTTTGAGTTCGGTCCCTATTTACTGCCGGCCCAGCCCATGGCCCCGTGGATCGGAGTCGGCATCGGGGCGGGGGTAGCGCTCCTTTTCGTTCTCCTGGAGACTTTGCTCAAAACGCTCGCGCTCCGGACGATGGTGGCGGTAGTCATCGGGCTGGGCGTCGGCCTTGCCGTCTCGTTCCTGGCTTTTTGGTTTTTGGGTCAGATGCACTGGGTCTTGGTGGAGGAATCGTGGGCCAAAGGCGTCGTCACCCTGATTCTTTGCTACCTCTCCGTGATTTTAACGCTAAAGGGCCAGGAGGAAATCAGTTTTCTCATTCCCTACGTGAAGCTCTCGCACCAGGAAGGCCGGGACAACTGGATCATCCTGGATACGAGCGTGATTATTGACGGCCGTATCGCGGATATCTGCGATACGAATTTCATCAACGGGCGCTTTCTCATACCGCGCTTCGTGCTCAAGGAACTCCAGGTCATTGCCGACAGCTCCGATTCCCTGAAGCGCAACCGGGGCCGCCGGGGTCTGGATGTCTTGAACCGGATCCGCAGGAATAACCGGGTGGAGGTCAGGATCCACGATGCCGACTTCCCGGAGGTGAGCGAGGTGGATTCCAAGCTTGTAAAGCTCGCCCTCCTGGTCAACGGCAAGATCTTCACCAACGACTTTAACTTAAACAAGGTGGCCGAGCTCCAGGGGGTCCCCGTTCTCAATATCAACGAACTGGCCAACGCCTTGAAGCCGGTAGTTCTGCCGGGCGAGATGATGGACGTGCGCGTCATTAAGGAAGGCAAGGAATATGGGCAGGGCGTGGCTTACCTGGATGACGGCACAATGATTGTCGTGGATAATGCCAGAGAGCGGATCGGGCAGAATCTAAAAGTTTCTGTCACGAGCGTTCTTCAGACCCAGGCCGGACGCATGATCTTCGCCAAGATCGTGGAGGGGGCCCGGTAAGAAGTAGGACGTTGGACGTGGGACGTGGGACGTGGGAGGAAGGAAGAGGGGGCCGGAGCGAGAATATTGTTATGGAGCCACTTCAAGCTATTGTTGTGGCGGCCGGACACGGCAAGCGGTTCCGGAGTCAGGCGACCGAGCCGGGGTACCCGCTGAAAGCGGGTCGGCGAGGAAGTCCCGTTGGCGTAGCCAACGGGGATAAACCCTATGTCCTTTTGGGATCCAAGCCCATCCTGGCGCATACCCTTGAGCAGATCTCCCGGATCGCTGACGTAGAGCACATCACCGTGGTGGTCGCCCCTGACAGGGTGGATTACTGCCGCGAGGAGGTGGTCCGCCGGTATGCTATCTGCAAAATTTCCCGTGTTATTGCGGGGGGGGATGAGAGGCCGCAATCGGTATGGAAGGGATTGGAGGCGCTTGAGGAGCGTTCCGGGTGGGTGCTCATCCACGATGGGGTCCGCCCCTTTGTCCCCCTTTCGCGTATCGGGACGCTGGTCGAGAAGGCAAAAGAAACAGGGGCCGCTGTTCTGGGCGTGAGCGTAAAGCCAACCCTCAAGGAAGTGGACGCCGGCGGGCGCGTGGCGCGGACCCTTGATCGCAGCAGGCTGTGCGAGGTTCAGACCCCCCAGGTTTTCCGCCTGGATATCCTTCATCGCGCCTACCAGCTTGCCGGTATGGAGAGTGCGAAGACAGCGACAGATGACGCTGCCCTCGTCGAACAGATGGGACACCCGGTGGGTGTGGTCGAAGGGGACGAGACCAATATTAAGATTACGACACCCTTCGATCTCGAGGTGGCGGAGATGATTCTAACAAATTCGAAGCTCGAAATCCGAAGCACGAACAAATTCTAATTTCGAAATTCGAATTTGCTCGGATTTCGATATTCGAGTTTCGGATTTTCAAGGAGTTTTGAAGTGCGAGTAGGTATCGGATACGACATCCATCCGCTGAAGAAAGGCCGGCCCCTGGTGCTGGGCGGTATTTGCATCCCGTATCCAAAGGGTCTCGACGGACATTCCGACGGTGACGCCCTGGTGCACGCGATCGGTGATGCCATTCTGGGGGCAGGCGGTTTGGGAGACTTAGGTCTTCATTTCCCGTCGACACCCAAACATAAGGATATTTCGAGCCTGAGGATTCTGGATCGTGTGCAGGAGCTCATCCGCGGGCAATCCCTGCGCATCAGCCACATAGACAGCGTGGTGGTGGCCCAGAAACCATCTTTAAGTCCTTTTCGGTCGAAGATCGCCCGGTCGCTTGCCCGTCGTCTTAAGATCCGATCCCGGCAGGTGAGCGTGAAGGCCAAGACCAACGACGGTCTGGGCCTCGTGGGCAGGGAAAAGGCCGTCGCGGCATTTGCCATCGCTACTCTAATACCAGAGCGTCGTAAAAACATCATGCACGTGAAGCGTGGCGCGTGGAGCGTGAAGCGTAAAACGGCTGCTGCTCGTTTGCGCACCACGCACAACGCACGACGCACCACGCAGCTTGCTAAAGGGGTGGTTAATGGTTAGGGTCCGGTTCGCCCCGAGCCCGACGGGCTACCTCCACCTCGGAAATGCGCGCACCGCGCTTTTTAACTGGCTCTTTGCCCGGCACGAAAAAGGCGCATTCATATTGCGCATCGAGGACACGGATGCGGCGCGCTCGGGTGAAGAGTATGCGGCCGCCATGACGGAAGACCTCAAGTGGCTGGGTCTTAATTGGGATGAAGGGCCCGATGTCGGAGGGAGTGTTGGGCCCTACCGGCAGTCGGAGCGGACTCCTATCTACCGGAAGTATGCGGATGCGCTCTTAAGCCGCGGGCTTGCCTATCCCTGCTACTGCACCCCCCAGGAGCTTGAGGGGCGCAGACAGGAGGCCCTGGCCAAAGGACTTCCCCCGCGTTACGACAACCGTTGCAGGGATCTTTCCGAGAAGGACCGGCGCCGGTTTCAAGACGAGGGCCGCTCCTCCTCACTTCGGTTTAAGGTCCGTTCAGGAACGGTTTCGTTCCGCGATCTCGTGCGGGGAGAAGTTCAGTTCGACCTCGGTCTCGTGGGTGATTTTGTGATCGTCAAGTCCGAGGGTACCCCCACTTTTCACTTCGCCGTTTGCGTGGATGACGGTCTCATGGGAATCACCCATGTCGTGCGGGGTGAAGATCATCTCTCGAACACCCCCCGCCACATCGTCTTGTTCGAGGCGCTTGGGTTTAAGGCGCCGGAGTTCGCGCACCTATCTATGATCGGGGGAGAGGGCGGGGGGCTCTTGAGCAAGCGCGATGAGGCCCCGTCGGTGCGTTCTTACCGCGCGCGCGGCATCTTGGCCGAGGCCCTGGTAAATTATCTCGCCCTCCTGGGGTGGTCGCCCAAGGACAACCGCGAGATCCTGACCGGGCAGGATCTCGTTTCACAGTTTTCGCTGGCGGGGCTGACCAAATCCAGAGCGGCGCTGGATCATAAGAAATTGGAATACGTTTCGGGTCAGCACATCCGGGCCTTGGAGCCGCAAGGGCTTGCGCGGCGCATCGCGGCGCATTACCGCCTCAACCCGGACACGCCCTGGCTGGTGGAGCTCGTTCGGGCGGTCAAGGATCACTTGGTGACCCTGACGGATGTGGAGCCATACCTAAAAATCGTCCAGCGCGAGACGATGGATTTCGGATCCTGCGCGCGCGAGACCCAAGAGCTCATCCGCAGGGAAGAGGCGAGGAAGGTGCTGGAGGCGTTTAAGACAAGTGTGGCCCGCAGCGGGGGTCCGGGCGGGGTGGATTTCCACTCGATACGGCAGGATCTTGCGCAGAGCACCGGCTTGAATGGCAAGGCCCTGCTCCTTCCTGTGCGCGCGGCTTTGACGAGGGAGAGTTCCGGTCCTGAGCTCAATCTCATCGTCCCCCTTTTGGGCAAAGAGCGGATCCTTAAGCGCGTTGAGGAAGCGCTTCAATTCGGTAAGTCATGATGGTCCGTAGTGCGTTGTGCGTTGTGCGTTGTGCGATACGCATAACGCATAACCCAATACGCAGTACGATACAAGCGACCAGCACTTAGGGAGAGGCTATGGAGTTTTTTCCAATAAGCATTCTCGTAATTTTTCTGGGGCTTGTGGTCCTGCGCATCGGTTTCAGGCAGGAGATCCAGGCCGCCATGAGCCGCGATCCGGCCGCAAAGAATTCTTGGGAGGTACTGCTCACGTACGCGGGGCTACATGCCATCATGTTTTACCGCGCGGCGCACCGGTTGCATGCCCTCAAGATCCCGTTTTTGCCGCGGTTTGTGTCGCAGTTTGCCCGGGCCGTTACGGGGATTGAGATACACCCCGGCGCCAAGATCGGCCGCGGTTTTTTCATCGACCACGGGATGGGAGTCGTCATTGGGGAAACCACAGTGATCGGCAAAAACGTGACTCTCTTTCAGGGAGTCACGCTGGGGGGAACGGGCAAAGAGCGGGGCAAACGCCACCCTACGATCGGCGATAATGTAGTTGTCAGCACAGGTGCCAAGGTGCTCGGGAATATCACGATCGGTGACTACGTGAATGTGGGTGCGAATGCCGTAGTGATACGGGATGTCCCGTCGAACTGCACGGTGGTCGGCGTGCCCGGCCGGATTGCCCGCAAGAAGGGAAAGCGCGTTCCCGGCATCAACCTCGATCACACCAAGCTCCCCGACCCCATCGCCGAGCGCCTCGAAAACCTGCAGCACGAGATCGACATCATCGAGGAGCACCTGGGTCAAATCGAGAAGAAGCAAGAGCACGAGTAGGGCTGGCCACCCTTCTTCGCGAAACGGCCGGTATACTACGTATACCGGCACTTCCTTCGCCCACCCGCCTTGCGGCGGGTGCCCGGGCTCGGTCGCTCGCGCCCCAGCGAGGCGCTCACTCTGCATTTTTTGCGCACCGCAAACTTCCTGACGAGCCGGCGGACCCTGCTGCGCAAAAAATGAGGTTCGCTCCGAAGGGCGCCGCCCCCGGTGGCGATAGACCCGAACGCGATCTGTAAAGATAGTACCTGGTGGGTGCAGGTTAGTGAAGACACTTTACTTATTCATTGACGAATCAGGAAATTTTGATTTTTCACCGGGTGGGACCAAGTATTTCGTGCTTACCGTGCTAAGCACAACCTATCCCTATTCAATAGGAAGCAAGCTCTTAGAGTTGAGATACGATCTTCTGCCATCCTACGCCTGCGGTCCTAGCATGGAGGATAGAGGCTACTTTCATGCTTCGGAGGATACGAACGCGGTTCGAAACCGGGTGTATTCAGCCTTCACAAATGTTGAGCAAGCTTTCAGGGTAGACGCAGTGATTGCCCAAAAGAATAAAACCTGCCCAAGTCTTCGGATCCCCACAGAATTTTATAAGCTCCTTGGGGTGACGGTGCTCAAATTTGCTTTCAATCGGGCAGCTTGGAGTGGTTATGAGCAAATCGTCGCGGTGTTTAGCAATTTGTTTAATCGTAAGGAGCGAGGGGCGTTGAAGCAGGCGTTTAAGTCGGTAATTAAGGAATACGCCCAGGTTCCTTATGCTTTATACTTTCACGACACAAAGTTCGACTTGTGCAACCAGGCAGGTGATTATTTTTGCTGGGCCATCTATGGAAAGTGGGAGTCGGCAAGGACCTGGCCCTACGAGAAGGCACGATCCTTCATTAAATCCGAGTATCCCATATTCGAGAGGGGAGCCGAAGAGTACTATGCCTATAAAAAATGACCTCCCTGACTATCCGCAAGCGGCAGAGCCCAGGGGCTCTTGTCATCAGAGAGGTACGTTTGAAATCAAAAATTGCTGTAGCGAGTTACCTAACAAACCCGCATATATATAATACCGTAATCGACTCGATTGCATCAATTTCTTAATGAGATTTCTATAACTTATTTCTATATAACTA
>JACPQZ010000047.1 GCA_016190205.1 Candidatus Omnitrophota bacterium
ATTCGGAGCAAATCCGAAATTCGAAATCCGAAATTCAAAGCAGTAGGTTTCGTATTTTGAATTTTGCTCCTTCGAATTTCCTTCGCGCTTCGTATTTCGTATTTCGAATTTTATCCTTTCGCTCTGGTATCTGGTTTCTGGAATCTTCTGGTATCTGGTTACTGGTTTCTGGTTACTTCGTGCTGCAACTTACTTGTGCTTGGGGTGCCCCGCAGTCCCTCATCGATTACGAGGGCGTCAACCTTCTTAAGTCCGGCCGTGTCATGGGGCCCAAGCACACGGCCAACGATAAGACCGTCTTCTGCGTCAACTTGAGCGGGGAGGCGAACGAGTATCTATTTGGCGGAACCCTCTCGTCTTCCGAGAAGAGGGATCTCTTTAAAAGGGTCAAATACGAGATCTTTATCGCCAACGTAGACGGGTCGAATCAGAAGCGTCTCACGCAATCTCCGGAAGGGACTTTAAGTTTCGCGCCCCGCTTCACAGGGGATGGAAAAGCAATTGTCTACAAAGAGATATACTTGACCGAGGAGTATTTGGACAGGCATCCGGAAGAGGTGTTTAAGAATATCCCGGGAACCCCGAAGCTCCACTATACCGGCGAGTATGCGGTTATGTCGGGGCGTTTTATGATGAATTACTTCCGCCTGATTTTGGAAGACGGCGGTGTGACGCGGCTTACCTTTGTAGAAGCGGACGCTTTTTACGCGAGTCAAAAGAAAAAGAAATAGATGCTGATCCCGATCATCCTGTTGCAAATCCTCATCTTTGCGGGCCTCGTCTTCTTCCTGCGGCAAATCCTGACCAAAGACGTCGGACAGGCCACCCAGCACCTTAAACAGCAGGAGGAGGAAACCGCCAAGAAGGAGCAGGAGCTCAAGGCCAAGCTTCAGGATACGGAGAAATACTACGAAGAAACGCTCAAGAAGGCCAACGATGAGTCGGGTCTCATCAAGACCCAGGCCATCAAGGAGATTCATGAGGCCCGGGAGCGGATTTTGGAGCAGGCCCGCACGCAGAGCGAGGAAATCATACAGCGGGCCAATAAAACGAGCGAGCAGCTGCGGGAGAATGTCCTGACTGATTTGGGCAAAAAGACCCTGCTCGCCGCCAGCGAACTTTTAAGAAATGCCCTTCCGCCTGCCTTCCGCAGGAAGATCCACGACGACTGGGTAGAGGAGCTTTTGACAAGCGAGCTGGCCGCTTTGGACCGTATGCATCTGCCGGAAGGCTTGGGTTCGGTGGAGCTCAAAACGGCGTTTCCCCTCACTCCCCAGGAAAAGGGCGCCCTCAAGTCTAAGCTGAAGGCGCGCCTCAAAAAAGATTTGGAGATTCACGAGGTGACGGACTCGACGCTTGTAGCCGGTGTGGTTGTCACGTTGGGGGGGGTCGTTTTGGACGGAAGTCTTGCCAACAAAATTCGGGATGTGGCGGAGAAACATGCGGGCGGATGAGCTCACGGCGGGGGCGGCAGGCGTCCAGTTCGACATTATGGAGGTCGGCAGTGTCCGTTCCGTGCGGGAGTTCATCGTTGAGGCCACGGGTTTGCCCTCGTGCATCAACGGTCAGATGGTGTCGTTCAAGCACGGTTTGAAAGGTATGGTCATGGGCTTTTCAGGAGATGAGGTGCAGATCCTCGTCTTCGGTTCCAAGGCCGATATCCACGCGGGCGATGAAGTCTACTCGCGCGGGGAACCCCTGCGCCTCCCGGCGGGCGAGGCGTTCCAGGGCCGCATGGTGAACGCCCTGAGCGAGCCGCAGGACGGTCTGGGGCCCATACAGGGTGATACCCTAAGCCCCGTCTTCAAGGAGGCGCGGGGCGTGATGGAGCGCAGGCCCGTGGATCAGACGTTGGAAACGGGCTGTAAAATCATCGATGAGATGATCCCCATCGCGAAGGGACAGCGTCAGCTTATTATCGGAGACCGTTTGACCGGAAAGACCACCATCGGCATTGATACCATCTTGAACCAGAAGGGGAAAGGGGTCATCTGCATCTACTGCTGCATCGGAAAAACCTACTCAAGCCTCCTCAAGGTCTTGACGCTCCTGCGGGAGCAGGAGGCGGTTTCCTACACCATCGTCGTGAGCGCCATCGCCTCCACTTCGCCGGGCGAGCAGTTCCTCTCTCCCTACACCGCCAGCATGCTGGGGGAGTATTTCATGGAGCGGGGCAAGGACGTGTTCGTGGTTTTTGACGATCTCACCAAACACGCTTGGATCTACCGTCAGATCTCGCTTCTCCTCGAGCGCCCGCCAGGGCGCGAGGCGTATCCGGGAGACATCTTTTACATCCACTCACAGATGATGGAGCGCGCCGGTTACCTCAAGACTGAAATCGGCGGAGGAGGGTCCATGACCTTCTTTCCCATCGTGGAAATCCTGCAGGGGGATGTGACGGGGTATGTATCCAGCAACCTGATCTCGATGACGGACGGTCAGATCTACCTTTCCACGGCGCTGTTTAACAAGGGTTTTAAACCGGCCATTGACCTGGGGCTTTCGGTTTCCCGTATCGGGAGCAAGGCCCAGTGGCCGGCCTTGAGGGAGATGTCCAGCCGCCTGCGCCTTGAATTTCTGCAGTACCAGGAGGTCCTCCGTATGACGCAGCTTCGGGCGACGGGGCTTTCCAAGGAAGCGGAGGAACGCTTAAGGCGCGGCCAGGTCATCAGCCACCTCATCCTGCAGGATAAGAATGAACCGGTCTCTATGGAAGAACAGATCATGCACCTCTACGCCTTGAGCCGCGGCGTCCTGGACAACCTGTCCGAATCAGATATCCACGCCTTTAAGAGGAATTTCTACAAATCCGCTTCCGAGTCCGCTCCGGCCGTCGCCGTGAGACTTCGGGAGGGCAAGGTGTTGAGCGATGACATGAAAAAAGACCTGGATCAGGCGCTGGCGGGTTACTTTCAATGATCGCAACGATCCCACAGCTTAAAAAGGACATGGAGTTCAATACGGGGCTTTTGGCCCTGATCGAGGTGATGAAGAATGTGGCCGTGAGCCAGTATCAGGTGCTCGAGCGCAGGCTCACCAGCGGAAAGGAGCTCTTTGATCTTTTGGGCTCGTTCTTCGATCTCATTAATCTCAAGCCCCTGAGGCACCCCTTTCTTACCCCGATGTCTAAAACCGTGTGCGTGGTGGCGGTCACGAGCGATGCGGGCCTTCTGGGGGGCTTGAACAGCCAGGTCCTTTCGACTGCGCTGGAGGAGGTGGGGGACCAGCCTGCCAAGATCGTGATCGTCGGCGAGCGGGGGCAGATGTACCTTCGCGACCGGCGCGTGGCATTTACGGGGTTTGAGGGTATCCAGGACGACGCCAAGCAGGGGCAGGCTGTCCGGCTCGTGGATTACCTGGCCGCAGAGCTTTTGAGAAAAAAGATCGGCTATTTAAAAGTGATTTATCCCCGGCCGCTCTCCTTCACGCAGCAGCGCATCGATTGTTTGCAAGTCGTGCCATTCGTACGGGAGGAAAAGGACGCGAAGGAGGGACCTAAGCCGGAATCTTTTATTTGGGAGTCGCATCCGGCCCGGCTCGCGGAGTATCTCATCCGGCTGTGGATGGCCAGGAAGTTCTACGATATCTTCGGTTTGAGCCGGCTCTCGGAGCTCGCCGCCCGTTATATCCACCTCGAGGAGAGCGCCCGCAAGCTGGAAAAGGAGCAGGGGACTCTGAAACTCAAGTACTTCCGGATGAAGCACGAGCTCATAGACCGCAATATGCGCGACCTCTTTGCAGCGAGGGCCCTCTATGGTTGACCGCGCGAAAGGGGATGGGTTGGGATGGGTTATCTCGGTGCAGGGCCCTGTGGTGGATGTTAAATTTCCAGCAGATTCTGTATTGCCTAATATCTTCGATGTCCTTTGTACAGAAACGATTGAAGGACAAAAGGTTACATTGGAGGTGGCAGAGCATCTGCCGGACCACATCGCCCGTTGCATCGCGATTCAGTCGACCCAAAACGTCCAGCGCCACGCGCAGGTGACCTTAGGGGGCGGACCCATCAAAATACCCGTCGGCGATTGTCTCTACACGCGGATTGTTAACTCTTTAGGGATGCCCATCGACCAGGCCGGGGAAATCGTTGCGAGTACCTATGCACAGATCCGTAAACCCCCCGCGGGCACGCGCGTGAATCAGGCGAAGCTCAAAGGGGAGCGCATTGAGATTATCGAGACCGGCATCAAGGTTATGGACCTTTTGTTTCCGCTGGTGAAGGGTGGAAAGACGGGCATCCTGGGGGGTGCCGCCCTGGGAAAAAGTATCCTGACCCTCGAGATCATTCATAATATCGTGAAGAAGATAAAAGGCACCTGTGTTTTTATCGGGGCGGGGGAGCGCATCCGTGAGGGCAACGAGCTTTACCATGCCCTGACGAAGCACGAGATCCTGGACAAGGTCATGATGGTCTTTGGACAGATGAATGAGCCCCCAGGGGCCCGCTATGCAGTCGCCATGACCGGGGTGACCGTGGCCGAGCACCTGCAGGCCCAGAATAAAGACGTCCTGCTCTTTATCGACAATGTCTTCCGATTTCTGCAGGCGGGGAGCGAGATCTCCACACTCCTCGGCCGGGTTCCTTCGGAGACGGGATATCAGCCGACGCTGATCTCGGAGGCGAGCGAGTTCCACGAGCGCATCCGGTCCACGCGGGACGTCGGCGGGTCTATCACGGCCTTCGAGGCGGTGTACGTTCCAGCAGACGACCTGACCGATCCCGCGGTGGTCGCGATTTTCAGCTTTTTGGATTCGATCCTCGTCCTCTCCCGCGAAAGGATTCAACTGGGGCTCTATCCGGCCGTGGATCCCCTGCTATCCAACAGCGCGAATCTGGATCCGGACATCGTGGGGGAACAGCATTTTAAGACGGCCAGGGAGGTCATTCAGATATTTCAAAAGTATGAGGAGCTTAGGCGCATCGTGCTCGTGGTGGGGGTGGACGAACTGTCCACGGCGGACCGGACACTCTATGACCGGGCGAGAAAGCTCCAGAATTTTCTGACCCAGCCGTTTTTCGTGGCGGAGGCCTACACCGGCAAGGGCGGCGAGTATGTGACGCGCGAAGAGACCTTGGAGGGCTGCCGCAGGATCATCGAGGGGCGTCTGGATCACCTTACGGAGGACCAGTTCTATATGATCGGGAGGGCGCCGTGATGCGAGTAACCAGATACCAGTAACCAGAAGATACCAGATGCCAGAAACCAGGAAAAATCCGAAATTCGAACATTCGAATTTGTTTCGTGCTTCGTATTTCGTATTTCGAATTTTATCGTTTCTTTCTGGTATCTGGTTTCTGGAATCTTCTGGTATCTGGTTGCTGGTTTCTGGTTTCTCTAATGGCTGACGGCTTTCGTTCTAAACCCGGCCTCCACCTGGGCGGGATACTGGTCCGGAAGGGGTATATCACCGAGACCCAGCTCATTTCGGCCCTCGAGGAGCAAAAGAGGACCAAGGAGCTTTTGGGAGAGATCCTGGTCCGGAGGGGGCATGTCACGGAAGAGCAATTGACGTATGCCCTGGCCGTGCGCTTCCGGATGCCGCTCATTGTGCTGAAGTCCTTCCAGATCGACTGGGAGGTGGCGAAGAAATTCGGTACAACCCTTGTGATCGAGCACCGATGTTTTCCTCTTGACGAGGACGAAGAGACGCTGACGGTGGCGATCACGAACCCTTTGGACGCACAGCTCAAAAGCGAACTGGGGGCCCGCGTAGGCATGAAGAGAATCAATTTTGTGCTTGTGACCCCGCAGGAGATGCGGGTTGCCATGGAGCAGTACCGGCATAAGGTGATCGATCAGATACAGTCGAAGCTTAAGAAGCGGGAATAGGGATTCGGGAAACGGGAAGCGGGAATAAGGAGGCGCGATGGGAGACATTCCACGGGGGGGAAAACTCCTGGGAGAGATCCTGGTCGACAAGAAGCTTATTACGGAACTCCAGCTCATCTGGGCCCTGGCGGAGCAGAAGCGCACGAATGAATTTCTGGGGCAGGTCCTCATGAAGAAGAAGTACATCTCGGATGAGCAGCTGGCACAGGCCCTGTCCGAACAGTTCGGGATTCCCTATACCACGCTGCGGGCCGAGCGGGTAGACTGGAATGCCGTACAAGAGATCAGCCCATCCGTGTGCGTGGAGGGGAGATGCGTCCCGCTCTATAAGGACGAAAAGATTTTGACCATCGCCTCTGTCAATCCCTTGGACGTTAAACTCAAGAGCGAGGTGGAGCGCGTGGCAGGCTCAAGGCTTGTGCGGTGGGTCATTATCACGCACAAGGAGATGGAGGTCGCCCAGGACGAATATCGCAAGGCGGCCCGTAGACGTATCCAGGATAAAATAAAGGGCCCCTGAATCGTGAAGCGTGAAGCGTGAAAAAAAGAAACCAGATACCAGTTGCCAGTAACCAGAAGAGACCAGATACCAGACACCAGGACAAACCCGAAATTCGAATGTCGTCCGCCACAAAAATCGGCGGATCCGCCTCGGGCGGAAAACCCGAACAATATCGAAATACGAAATTCAAAACCCAGAGTTTAACATTTCGGATTTCGGATTTTGAATTTGTTCGTGCTTCGAATTTCATATTTCGAGTTTTATCCTTTCACTCTGGTATCTGGTTACTGGAATCTTCTGGTATCTGGTTACTGGTTTCTGGTTACTCAAGTCGTCTGCTACGTTTCACGAATCACGATTCACGAATCACGACGAGGCTCGCATGACAAGGGCTGGCGAGATACGCTTCACGAGATACGAGATACGAAATGGATAAGCGCATTGATCCGATATTGACTGAGGGGTTATTAGAGGGCGGCCTTATATCCAGGCAGACCCTGGCGGCGGCCCAAGCGGAGGTGGTGAAGACAACCGAGGGCCTGGCGGCCCACCTGGTTAAAAAGAAGCTGGTGCCCGAGGACGCCATCCTCACCATCCTTTCGGAAAAACTTAAGCTCGCGCGTGTTCATCTCAAGGACATCCTGGTCGATACCTCGGTGATAGAGAAGGTCCCGCTCAAGATCGCGTCCTACTACAAGTTTGCTCCCGTCAAGATGGATGGCACGACCTTGACCATTGCCGTCTCCTATCCCATGGATATAAAGACCATGGACGCCATCCGTCTTCATCTGGGATGTAACGTCGCCTGTATCCTCACGACGGAAGAGGACCTGCAGGATGCGCTCAAGACGAACTACGGACTGGGGGCGGAAACCATCGAAGGCATCATCTCGCAGACCGCCCGGGACGGCGCCCCCCAGCCTGTCGCGACCGATGAGAAGGTTGAGGATATTGAAAAGCTGGCGGGGGATGCGTCGGTCATCAAGCTCGTCAATCAGGTGATCCTGGATGCCTATCAAAAGCGCGCTACCGATATTCACATCGAGCCCTACCGGGGCAAGGTCCGGTTCCGCTACCGCATCGACGGCGTCTTGTACGATGCCAACGTCCCCCCGGACGTCAAGCAGTTTCTGATGCCCATCCTGTCGCGCATCAAGATCATGTCCAATCTCAACATCGTGGAGCGCCGTCTTCCCCAGGACGGCCGGGCCATCGTGCGGATCCAGGACGAGGTGCTGGACTTAAGGATCTCCACCATCCCCACCCCCCACGGCGAGAGCCTGGTGATGAGGATTCTTCCGACCGTCATGTTTTTTGATCTCAAGAAGCTGGGGCTTGCCCCGCAGGATCTATCCATCCTCGAGACCTTCATCCAGAGGCCGCACGGGATCATTTTTGTGACCGGCCCCACAGGAAGCGGAAAGACCACCACCCTGTACGCGGCCTTGAGTAAGATCGACACCAAGGAGCGGAAGGTGATCACCATCGAAGATCCGATCGAGTACGAAATGGAGGGCATCACCCAGATTCAGGTAAATTCTGAAATCGGGCTAGATTTCGCGCGGGGTTTGAGAAGCATGCTCCGCCACGACCCCGACGTCATTCTGGTCGGTGAGGTGAGGGATCTCGAGACGGCCGAGATCGCCATCCGGGTGGCGCTGACCGGTCACCTCGTGCTCTCCACGCTCCACACGAATGACGCGGTGAGCGGTATCACGCGCCTCTTAGATATGGGACTTCAGCCCTTCCTGGTCGCTTCCAGCGTGGAGGGCTTCATCGCCCAGCGTCTTGTGCGGGTGCTCTGCCCGAAGTGCAAGGTCCAGGACCGCGCCGTCATCCCGGAGCTCAAGCGCCAGATCGCGCAGGACTTGAGGATGCCTTCCGAAAAAGAGGTGAGGGTCTTCAAGGCCCAGGGCTGTAAGGATTGTTCCAAGAGCGGTTACCTGGGCCGGACGGCAATATACGAGATCCTCATGGTGGACGATGAGATCCGCGACCTCATCATGAAGAAGGCTTCGAGCGACGAGATCCAGGCGGTTGCGGTCAAGAAGGGCATGCGGGTCCTGCGGCAGGACGGATGGCGGAAAGTCCTCGAGGGTTTCACGACTCCGGACGAGGTCATGAAGGTAGCGCCCGCGGAAGCCCTGGCGGCGGCCGGTGGGGAAAGGTCCCCGGTACCGATGGCCTTTGGTCAGCCGGACGAAGAAGACGCGGAATCCCCCATGCCGGACGAACGCGCCTTCGTGCGCATGGAAAAAAGGGTGAGTATCCGCTACAAAGTCTTCGAAAGCCTCGACAGGCTTGCCCAGGCGGGTTACCAGCCGGAGCAGTTTGGATCCACAAAGGATATGAGCGCGGGGGGAATCTTTTTTTCCGCCGACGAGAAATTAGCGCCAGGTTCATTTCTCGAGCTCGTCATCAACCTGCCTCAGGAGAAATCTATTACCTGCCTTGCCAAGATAGTGCGCGTGGAAGAGGTGGTCCCGGATCGGCGCTGTGACGTGGCGGCGTGCTTCCTCGACCTCTCCAGCGAGGAGCGGGTCCGATTGAACAAGTTCGTGATGAAGGGGTTGCGTTAAGATGCCGCTTTTTAAATATATCGCCAAAAAGGGTCCTGACGAGATCGTGGAAGACACGATTGAGGCCCAATCGAAAGATGACGCCGTCAGGAAAATCAACGATTGGGGTTATCTAGCCACACGGATTGTGGAAGTCGCTCCAGGCAAGGAGAAGGCGGCCGCTGCGGCCGTCTCGCTCTCCACCGCCCGTATCTCCGGCCGCGATCTCACTATTTTAACGCGCCAACTGGCAGCGCTCCTCAAGTCCGGGGTGCCGATCCTCCAATCCCTGCAGATCCTCTCGGAGCAGACGGAGGGCCGGGCGCAGAAGGCGATGCTCACGGACATTGCGGTGGGGGTGAGAGAAGGAAAACCCTTCTCGGCGGCGCTTCAGAAGTATCCCCGGGTGTTCGTTCCCCTTTATGTCTCGATGGTCCGGGCGGGGGAGGACAGCGGAAATCTTCACCAGATGCTCTTCAAGGTCTCCGATTACCGCGAAAAGCAGGAGCAGGCGGTGGCCAAGATCCGCTCGGCCCTGGCCTATCCGGCGCTCATGTTTGTTACGGGTGTCGCTACGATCGTTTTCATGCTCACCTTTGTGCTCCCGCGTATGACCGGCATCTTTACCGGAATGGGCCAGGACCTCCCGCTCGCAACCCGGATTGTTTTAAAAATAAGTACGTTCATGAGCGACTGGTGGTACGCCGTCCTATTGGGACTGGCCATTTTGACAGTGCTCATGAGGCAAATGGGGAGGACACACGCGCAGCGGAAGGCCTTAAGCCGCCTTTTGCTGAACCTTCCCCTGATCGGAGATTTTGAGCGGTGGGCGAATCTTTCCCGCTTCAGCCGGACCCTGGAACTCCTCATCCGCTCCGGTATCCCTGTGCTCCAGGCTATCTCGTTAAGTCTGCCGGTTCTTCAAAATGAGGTCATCAAGGAAGAGCTCGCCCGTTGCCACCAAAAGCTGGAGGGCGGGGGGTCTTTGGGGCAGAGCCTCAAGCAGGGGAAGGTCTTTCCGCCGTTTATGACGAATCTCGTGGCTGTGGGGGAGGAGTCGGGGCGCTTAGACGAAGTGCTTGCTGAGATCGCGAGCGTATATGAGCGGGACGTAGAGGAAGCGCTCAAGGTTATGACGACGCTCTTCGAACCCCTCATGATCTTGTTGATGGGTGGAGTGGTGGGATTCATCGTCGTGGCGATGCTGCTGCCGGTGTTTGAGATGAACATGATGGTGCGTTAATGAGAGCAGCGCTCGCCCTTTCCGCGGTCATGGTGATGGCGGTTTTCTTCGCCCGAAACGTTAGTGCGGAACCGGCTTGGGAAGAGATTAAGGGCGATCACTTTATCGTGTATCATGTCGGCAAGGACGAGTTCGCCAAGGAGGTGGTAAGAGAGGCCGAGCGGTTTTACCAGCGTATCGCGGACGAGTTGGGCTATGAGCGTTACTCCAATTTCTGGCAGTGGGAGAACCGGGTCAAGATCCGGATCTATCCGGACCGGGAGAGTTTCCAGAGCTCTCTCGCGAGTCCCGGGTGGTCCGAGGGCCTCGCCAATTATGACACGAAGGAGATCATCTCCTACGCCTGGCATGAAGGATTCATTGAAAATCTGCTGGCGCACGAGATCGCGCACCTCATCTTTCGCGATTTCGTCGGGTTTAAGGGGGAGGTCCCCCTTTGGCTGGATGAAGGTGTCGCCCAATGGATGGAGAGCACCAAGCGCCAGATCCTGCGCGAGAATGCAAAGGCACTCCTCAAACAGGGTGAGCTCATACCCTTGCGTACCCTCACTTCTACTGATATCCGCGATAAGGGAAAAGAGGACATGGTAAAGGTTTTCTATATTCAGGCGGCCATGGTGGTAGGCTTCTTAATCGAGGAGCATGGCTCTGAAAATTTCATAGAGTTATGTCGTAACTTACGTGATGGCAAGTTGTTAGATGAGGCATTGAAATTCGCGTACCCTACCACCATCCGGGACTTGGAGGATTTGGAACAGCGCTTTAGAAAATATGTGGAGGCAGGTTGACCATGTCTAAGCGAGCAACGTTCGTGCATCGTGCATCGTGCATCGTGAATCGTGAGAAAAAGAAACCAGCTACCAGTCACCAGAAACCAGAAGATGCCAGATACCAGAGACCAGATAAGGCTGCAGAGGTGAATCGTGAATCGTGGCCTTCGAATCACGAATCACGAATCACGAATCACGAATCAAGTATCGCGGGTCACGGGTCACGGTGGTTCGTGGACTGTGGACCGTGGACTGTCGCAGTGCGCAGTACGCAGTACGCTGTACGCAGTACGCTGTACGCAGTACGCTGTACGAGCGCGTTTACCCTCATTGAATTAATGGTCGTGGTGATCATCATCGGAGCGCTTGTCGCGATGGTGACGCCGCGTCTTGCCGGGCGGGGGGAGCAGGCCAAGACGGCGGCGGCCCGTGCGGATATCCAAGCCAATATCGCAACGGGACTCAAGCTCTATGAGCTGGATAACGGCGCCTTTCCCACCACGACCGAGGGACTCAACGCGCTCATGGCCGAGGCGGGTTCCGCCGCCAATTGGAACGGGCCCTATTTGGAAAAGGCGCCCCTGGACCCTTGGGGGCGCGCGTATCAATACCAGTCACCCGGCCAGCACCGCAAAGATTACGATCTCTTTTCCTTGGGCCGGGACGGCAGCGCGGGAACAGACGACGATGTTGACAATTGGGAGTGAAAATAGTGCGGTTCGTACAGCGTACAGCGTCGTGCGTACAGCGTGGCGTCGGGGCGAGCGGGATTCGTACAGCGTACAGCGTCGTGCGAACTGCGAAAGAAAAACCATTCTGAACCTTCGCGCGGTACGCTGTACGCTGTACGCTGTACGCAGGACGAGCGGGTTCACTCTTTTGGAGTTATTATTGACTGTTGCGGTACTCTCCTTCGGCATCGTGCTCGTTTTTGAGGCATTTTTCATCACCCTGGATGTTTCGAAGCTCGCGACCAGCCGACTGGACGCGCTCATGTGGATAGATGATAAGAGTTGGGAACTGCATGAGAAGCTCTTGGTGGCCGGGGCGCTCGAGGAGGCCAAGGCCGGCGGCGATTTTGTCAGAGATCATAAACCCTATTCCTGGGAAACCGACATCACGACTCTGGACGGGCCCCCGCAGCTCTACCGCTTGAATATGAAGGTCCGCTGGAAATCGGGTTGGAGAAATGCCGTATCCAGCCGGCAGGCGTATTACTTGAGTCTTCCGGAGCCGGCGGGAGAAAGCACGTGAAGAAGTTCTGGCGAGCAGGTCTCGTACAGCGTACAGCGTACAGCGTACAGCGTCAGTCGGGCGGCCTTCTTCCAGCGTCTGCCGCTTGGAGGGGGTACTCGGATCGTGCAAAGTGCAAAGTTCAAAGTGCAATGTGGTTAAGATGGAGAAGATGGCGGTTTTATTTTTCTCTTTGCACGTTGCACCCTGCACATTGCACATACCTTATCTACGTACTTCGTCACGCAGTACGCAGTACGCAGTACGCAGTACGAAGACATGGTTTTACGTTGATTGAACTTCTCGTGGTGCTTTCTTTACTGGGCGTGGTCGCGGTTGCCATTTTTTCAGCTTTTTCAAGCGGTGTGAATATTTGGAAGCGGCTTAACGAGCAGACGCAGGGTGAGGATGCCGCCATACTATTCCAGAAGCTGGCGCGTGACCTCAGGAATTCAGTTGAGTTCCGGGGTATGGACTTTCAAGGGGACCCGGAGCTTCTTTCCTTTGCGGTTGTGCGCCGGGAAGCAGCGGTTTCGAGCGCAGATCGTGTGTGTCTTGTGACGTATCAGCTGGATCTTGCCGAGGGCGCAGTCACAAGAGAGGTTAGAGGGATGAGCGAGATCTACGAGGGGCATTCGGGCTCCATCCTCCCCGTGGTCGGGAATGTTCGTTCCCTCTCTTTTGCGTATTTTTACCAGGACCCTCAGACCAAAAATTACCTTTGGTCGGAGACCTGGCCGCCGAAAGTGACGTCTGATGGAGTGAGGCGCCCCACTGCGGTGTCGGCCGAAATGGTGTTGAGAAAAGACGGTGGCGATGCGCGTTACACGAAGCACATTCCTCTCCCGGGCTGTGTGTGACGTATGAGGCGGGGGTGCGCGCGAAGGGCCCGCCCCGAGCAAGGTCAAAGGGGCAGCATCATCGTCCTGGCGCTCTGGACGTTGTTCGTTTTGTCTTCCTTCGCAGTTACCATGGCTTATGCGGCGCGTCAGAAGATCATGCTGGCCATCCGTCTTGAGGCGCATGAGGTGCTGTGTGCAGTCGCAGACGCCGGGGTGAGGCGGGCCATGTCGGAACTTTTTCAAGACACGGACCTTACTGCTGACGCCTGGACGGAGGTCTGGGCCAACAACGAGGCCCTGTTTCGGGAGAGCGAGGTGGGACGCGGGCGTTTCTCGGTTAAGTACCCTGCCGTGGATCCGCTCACAGGCAAGGCCGGAACGCGTTATGGCGTGGAGGATGAGGGCGGGAAGCTCAATCTGAACCGGGCCACCACGGAAGAGCTGGCGCGCCTCTTCGGTTCCACCGCGGGTTTGTCAGCGGACGGCGCATTGGATCTTGCCTTTTGCGTGATAGACTGGAGGGATGAGGACTCTTTTTTTGGCCACCCCCAGTACGGGGCGGAGGATGAGTACTACCAGGGCTTGGCGCGCCCTTACACGTGCAAAGACGCGCCGTTCGAAGTGCTGGAGGAGCTCCTCATGGTGAAGGGGATGGACCATGAGATCTTCAGCCGCTTAAGTCCCTATCTGACGGTGCACGGCGATACGCCGCTTAATATCAATACCGTGCCGCATGAGGTGCTGATGGCCGTGGGCCTTTCCAAGGAGGTGGCGGATAAGATTCACCTCTACCGTGTGGGCGAGGACCAGAAGGAGGGGACTACCGACGATCAGACGTTTGCCACGGCAAGCGGGATCGTGAGCGCGCTCACCCAGTTTTTGCCGTTTAGTTCTGATGAAGTGGCACAGGTGAGCAATCTGGTGGCGGCGGGGAGGTTTGGCACGAGCTCCGGCTTTTTTTCGGTACACTGCGAGGCCTGGATCAAGAGCGATCCGGCCAGCAGGCTTCAAGTCCACGCGGTCGTGGAGCGCGCCTTGACTCACGAAGGCAAGCCCACGGGCAGGATCAAGCTCTGGAGCGAGGGATGAAGGCGTCGCTCGCTATTCCTGCCGGTTTGCGTGAGTGGTCACTTTCGATACAACCTTTTGTGTCTCGGCTCGTTCAATTTAAAGAGTCGGTCTGCCTCGAGATTGCCGGGGAGCATCTCAAGGTGGCCTGCGTCAGGAATTTGAGCCGCAAGAGGCGCGGGGTCACTCAGCTTAGGGTTCATGATATCCGCAGCTTTTCCGACACGGATATAGCCGATCTCGTTAAAAATACGTTTAAGACCATGGGGGTGAAGCACGCAACGGTTTATAGCGTGGTCCCTTCGAGCCAGGTGCTCACCCGGAATATCGAGATCCCTTCCGTAGACCCCAAGGAAATCACAGACATCATCAGCCTGCAAGCCGGCAGGCATACCCCTTATTCGCGGGAGGAGATCATCGTAGATTTTCTCAACCTGGGGGTATTTGGAAAAAACTATACCAAAATACTGCTCGTCATCGTCAAGCGGGACGTGGTGAAGAGGCTCTTTACAATCTCCAATGCCGCCGGGGTCTATCTCCACCGTGTCGTGCTTGCCCCGGAGGCGATTGGAATCGGTTTGTCCAGCCTCCTGGACACGCGGTCGCAGGAAGGCCCGGTTTGCCTCGTGCATGTCGATTCCGACAGCACCGACTTCAATGTCATTCTGAATGGAAACCTCATCTTTCTGAGAACCCTCACGATCGGCAGCCGGCAGCTCGTGAGTGAAAGGGAAAAATACCAGGTCCTTTTCCTGGACGAGGTGAAGCGGTCTCTCGAGTCTTATCAGGGTGAAGATGTGGGGGCCTCGCCCCGGTCTTTCGTCATCACGGGGAGCGTCACAGACGCGGTGGAGGAGTTTCCGCCGCTGATCCGCGAAGCCCTGCATATTCCCGCCGAGATCCGCCCCTATCCCGACAAGATCCTCCTCTCCCCAGGGGCCCGGAAGACCCTCCTGGCCTCCAAGCACGAATCCTTCTTCAATGTCCTGGCCCCTCTCGTCGTCTCGCCCGAAGCCAAAATCAATTTGATACCCGAGGAGGTCAAGATACGCCGGGCGTTTGAGGAACGCGGCAAGGACATCGTCAAGATGGGCATTTATTCGATGACCGTGTTCATCCTGATATTCGCAGCGTTCTTGAGCCAGATCTACTTTAAGAACAGATACCTCGACAATCTCAAGGCGCGCTTTCAAAATTTGAATCAGGAGGCCGAGTCGCTCAACCATACCTATACCAAGGTCGAAGTGATCAAGGGATACTTAAACCAGCGCGGGTACCCGCTGGAGGCCCTGACTTCTCTTTACCATCTGCTTCCCGAAGGGATCTATTTGAGCCAGATCAAGTTTGATGACGTCACCGGCCTGTCGATTAAAGGCACGGCTTACACCATGACCGCGGTCTTTGAGGCCGTGGATGGAATCGAGGAGTCTGGCTGGTTCAGCAACGTGAAGACCAAGTACGCGACGAAGCGCAAGGAGGAGGACCGAGACGTGACCGATTTCGAAATCACGTGTCTTCCGGAGGAGCAGGGCTAGCGTGTTCTCCGTAAATAAATTTCTCGCAACGCGCTCCAAGAAGGAGAGGGCCGGCATTTATCTCGCCGCCCTGTTTGTGTTCTTGGCAGGGGCGGACAGGCTCGTTCTGGACCCCTTTCTCGCCAAGATGGGTCAGATCGACGCGGCCATAGAAGAACACAAGGCACTCATCAAGCGAAACTCCCTCATCCTGGCCAATCAGGACAATTTCAAAGCGGAGATCGAACTCTATAAAAAGTTCATTATCGAGTCGGTGTCGGAGGAAGAAGAAATCGCCTCCCTCTTAAAGGAGGTGGAGGGGGTGGCCAACCAATCCTCCGTGTACGTCGTCGACATCAAGTCGAAAGGGGTGACGCGCGAGGGTCCCACCGAGCGGTACCTGGTGGACTTAAACTGCGAGGGCGAGATGGAGCACCTCGTCCGGTTCATGTATCTGGTGGAGAATACGGAGAGTCTGCTCAAAATTTCGAAGTACACGATCATGCCGCGCGCGAAGGAATCTTCTATTCTAAAGGCCACCATCTCCATTTATAAGCTGCGTACCCAATCCGAAGAGGAGGCTGCAAGCGCCTAGATGAACCAACTTGCGGTTTTTGTGACGACGGCCCTGGCCAGTGTGATGGTGGGATTCCTCCTGTACCGCCTCGCCAATGTGAGGGGGCACGTGGATGCGGCCAAGGAGGCTCCCGAGGAAGACAAACAGTGGGCGAAGGCCATCCGCAGCCAGCTGGACAGTCTGACGGCCCCGGCCCGGGACAGGGAGCGCGTCGAGCAGGAGCTCTCTCAATTTTTCGACGCCGAGATCGAGAAGGCGAAGAACGAGGCCAAAGAAGAAGTTGCCCGCAAGTACGATGAGATTGTGGAGGAGAAGAAGCGCTCGCTCAAACAGGCCATGGAAAAGGTAAGGACTGCGGACGAGCAGGTCAAGCTGGTCAATCAGAAATACAAGAAGGTGGAGCTTGAAAAGGAGCAGACCGAGTCTGTGGTGCGGAGCATCGCGGAGGGGCTCGTGGTCGTCGACAATGAGGGCAAAGTCCTCATGATGAACCCGGCGGCGGAAAAGATCCTGGGAGGCGGGAAGGAAGGACGGATCGGCAAGAACATCTCCAGCGACCTCGATGAGACACAGCTCGTATCGTTTATGCGGCCCGGGGCCGAGTCCGAGGAACATGAGATTGAGCTCGCCAGTACGCAGGATGAGACGAAAAAGGTGATACGTGCCAGCACCGCCGTCATCGAGAACGAGAGCGGAAAGACGGTGGGTATGGTGTCCGTGCTCACCGATGTCACGAAACAGCGGGAGCTCGAGCAGCTCAAGAAGGATTTTGTGAACAACGTCTCGCATGAGCTTAGGACCCCCCTCGTGACGCTTCAAAAGGCGCTCGCCCTGGTTCAGGATGAGAGCACGGGCGGGAATCTTTCGGAGACCCAAAAAAAGTTTTTGGCCATCGCCCTGCGCAATCAGGAGAACTTGAGCCGGCTCATCGACGACCTCCTGGACATTGCGAAGCTTGAGTCGGGGAGGATGCGCCTCGATATGAAGCCCGTACATGTGGACGTGGTCATCGAATCCACCTGCCAAAATCTGGAGCCCTGGGCGGGATCCAAGAACATAAAGATCGAGCGCAAGTTCGACAAACACCTTCCCGAGATGCCCATGGACGCGAAGCGGATCGGGCAGGTCCTCACCAATCTCATCGGCAATTCCATCAAGTTTACTCCACAGGGCGGGAAGATCACCGTGGAGGCCCAGGGACTCTTGGGCCTCGTGGAGGTGAGCGTTCGTGACACGGGCGTGGGGATCCCGAAGGAGGAACTGGGCAGGATATTCGATAAATTTTATCAGGTTCGCTCCCGCGCGCATTCCGATGTGGCGGGAACCGGCCTGGGGCTCTCGATTGCAAAGGAAATTGTGGAGTTGCACGGAGGCAAAATTTGGGTCGAGAGCGAACCTGGAAAGGGCACCGAATTCACGTTTACCATTTCACCGAAATCCTAACGAGGGAGAATAACAATGCCTGAACAAGCTAAAAAGATCAGAATCCTGTTGTGCGACGATCAGCCGGACTTTCTCGAGACCATTTCCTTTTGGATGGAGAGCAAGGGGTATGAGGTGACCGTGGCCCGGGACGGCCTGGAAGCCATGCGCCGGATCCGCAGCGCCCCGTTCGATATCGTCTTCCTGGATATCCACATGCCCAAGCTGGACGGGATCGAAACCCTGGGGATGATCCGTAAAGAAAACAAAAAAATGCCCGTCATCCTCCTGACCGCCTATCCCGATGAGGACACGATCGAAAAAGCGAAGAAGCACAACATCTCCGGCTATTTCCCCAAGTCCGGCTCCTTCGACGACCTCACCCGGATCCTGGACGTCGCCCTTCGGACTCACAAGAAGCTCCGCGCCACTTGACATACTCGGGCTGATCATCGCCTCCAGCGTGCCGCCCCCGGGGCCGGCACCCTTCTCCGCGAAACGCTCGGGCCCCAGCGCGGCCCTCGCTCTGCATTTTTTGCGCACCGCATATTTCTAGAGCGAGCCGGCGGACCCTGCTGCGCAAAAAATGAGGTTCGCTCCGAAGGGCGCCGCCCCCGGTGGCGATAAGTTCTTGGCGCATTAGATCGCCCCGGGTACTGTAATAGCCCGGCTTGGACCCGCAGAGCCCCTGGAGATGTTTTAGGTGTTCGACGCAGACGGCGAGGGAAAGAGAACGGCTGCTGTCTGAGGCCCGATTCGAGCGCGGCCCCCTCCTTCGCTCTCTGATGTTTAATGTGTAAGAGAGCTTCGGTGGGGGAAAATCAGCCATGGGGCTGATTTTGGGAGCGCGAGGGCTTAATC
>JACPQZ010000050.1 GCA_016190205.1 Candidatus Omnitrophota bacterium
CCCCATGGGCGTCGACTTGGTCTTCTTCCCCGTTTCCGACGTGGGCGAGCACTGCCCCTTGGTGAGACCATAAATGCGGTTATTGACGAGTATGATATTGATATCCAGATTGCGGCGCATGACATGGATCATGTGATTGCCACCGATGCTCAAGCCGTCCCCGTCTCCCGTCACCACCCAGACGTGGAGGTCAGGCCGCACCATCTTAAGCCCCGTGGCGATGGTGGGCGCCCGCCCGTGGATCGTGTGGAAGCCGTAGGTGTTCATATAATAAGGAAAGCGGCTCGAGCACCCGATCCCGGAGATAAAAACATACTTTTCCCGCGGGATCCCCAGGGCGGGCAGGGTCTTCTGAACCCCGGCTAGGACCGCGTAATCCCCGCAACCCGGACACCAACGCACATCCTGGTCAGAGATGAAATCCTCGCGCGTTTGTTTTATCGGCGTTTCACCTTGGACCGCACTCCCCGCATCGATCATTTCAACATCTCCTCAATGCCCTGTTCAATATCGGCAATCTTAAAAGGCTGGCCTTTCACCCTGTTGAGGCCGACCGCATCCACAAGAAATGCCGAGCGTATCATCATCCTAAGCTGCCCGAGATTGCCCTCGGGGATGAGCACCCGTTTGAAGCCCTTAATGACCTCGCCCAAGTTCTTCGGAAAGGGATTCAAATACCGAAGGTGCGAGCTCGAGACCCTTCTCCCCCTTTTGCGCACTTGGTCCACCGCGGAGCGTATGGCCCCGTAGGTGCTGCCCCACCCCAGGACGAGGAGGTCGCCCTTGGAATCGCCATATACCTCTAAGGGCGGGATCGTGTCCGCCACGCGGGCGATCTTCTCCGCGCGCAAACGGGTCATCCGGTCATGGTTATCGGGGTCGTAACTTACGTTCCCGGTGGTCTCGGCCTTTTCTATCCCTCCGATTCTGTGCTCCAGGCCCGGGGTTCCCGGCACAGCCCACGGCCGCGCCAGCGTCTTGGGGTCCCTTAAGTATGGGAAGAAACCCTCTTTTTTCGTCCAATAGCGAACTTCCAACCGCGGGAGGTCCTTAATATCTGGGATCCTCCAGGGCTCGGAGCTATTGGCGAGATATCCGTCCGAAAGGAAGATGACAGGGGTCATGAACTGAACGGCGATGCGCACGGCCTCGATCACCATAAAAAAGCAGTCGGCTGGAGATTGGGGCGCCACGATCGCCAGGGGGGATTCGCTGTTGCGTCCGGCAAGGGCCATCAAAAGATCCGCCTGCTCTGTCTTGGTGGGAAGACCCGTGCTCGGCCCCCCGCGCTGGACGTCCAAGACCACCAGGGGCAGCTCCGTCATGACCGCAAGGTTGATCATTTCTGACTTAAGACACAGGCCCGGGCCGCTTGTCCCCGTGATTCCCAATTGACCGCCGAAGGAGGCCCCCAGGGCAGCGCCGCAGGCCGCGATCTCATCCTCCGCCTGAAAGGTCTTGACGCGGAAATTCTTGTGCTGGGCAAGGCCGTGCAGGATATCGCTTGCGGGCGTAATAGGATAACTCGCGTATAAAAGGGGTGTATTCGCAAGTTCCGATATGGCCACAAGCCCCAGGACCGTCGCCTCGTTCCCGCTCACCTTACGGTAAAGCCCCGGTTCGAGGACGGCCTTCTCAACCTCATATTGGGTGTGAAAAATCTCCGTCGTCTCGCCGAAGTGATACCCGGCCTTGAGGGTCCGGACGTTTGCCTCGGCGATCTCGGGCCTCTTCGAGAATTTCTGGGCAATCCAGGTCAGGGTAGAATCCATGGGCCGGTCATACAGCCAAAAGACGAGCCCCAAGGCAAAAAAGTTCTTGGTACGGTCACCTTCAACTTGCTTGAGGGCGAGGTCCTTGAGCGCGGCGCGCGTGAGTTGCGTGATCGGAACCGTAAAGACCCGGTAGTCCTTTAAGGTCCCGTCCTCGAGGGGGTTTCCTTTCCAACCCGCCTTTCTCAAGTTGTCGTCGGTAAAGCTGTCGGTGTTCGCAATAACGACCTTGCCCTTGGCGAGATCCCTCAAGTTGGTCCTCAAGGCCGCGGGATTCATAGCCACCAGGACATCCGGGGCATCTCCCGGCGTATAAATCTTCTCGTCACTAAAAGTAAGCTGAAAGGCGCTCACGCCCGGAAGGGTTCCAGCCGGGGCGCGGATCTCGGCGGGAAAATCCGGCACGGTGCTGATGTCGTTTCCGAAGAGGGCCGAGGTGTCGGTAAAGCGCTCGCCGGTGAGCTGCATGCCGTCTCCCGAATCACCCGCGAAACGCAGGGTGACACGGTTCAATTTTTCCTTCTTTTTAGCTTCGCTTCCCATGGTTTGTTTCATCCCAACAGGAGTGCTGGCCCGCTCAACAGTCATGGCTCATTCCCCTTCACAAAAACCGCCGGCTCATCCGCCTTCGGCGGTGTCATCCAATATTTCGGGTCTGGGAGGGAGATTAAAGACCTCGGTGGGGAAATGTTCTGCGAGGAAGGTAATAATGGCGCGAACGGATACAAGCCCTGCGAACTCACCCTTCTCGTCCACCAACGGGATCGAACGGTGACCGTAGGTATTGATCACCTCGATGGCCTTGGCAACAGAGTCGTGGGGGTGAAGCACGTGCGGGTCCGGAGTCATCCATTCCCCGACAGGCCGCGCTAGATCAACCCCCTTAGCTAAAACCTTAAGAACGAGGTCCCTTTCTGTAAATATCCCCAGCACCTTACCTTGCGCCAAAACAACAGCGCAACCCGTATGGGCGTGTTGCATTTTGGCGATGGTCTCCGTAAGCGCGAGATCAGGCCCCACCGTAACGGCGGCCTTAAGCTCGAGATCCCTTAATCTTTCTTCTTTGAGTACGGTTTCGATGTCCATTTTTAGCGGTTATTCTGTTATTATCTCTTACTTGGCGGCACCTTACAATAAAATTCCAAATCGCAAAGGCAGCTTGTGCCCGTTTGCGCTATAATATGATCTACCACATGTTATGACTCTATTCCCAGCTTCCCAGCAAATCCACATCCCGGGATCGCTTTATCCCAACATTCGCGTCCCGATGAGAGAGGTGCGTCTGGATGCAGGAAATCGCGACCCGCACACCGCACCCCGCTCCACGCTAATATGGTTGTACGACACGAGCGGTCCATACAAAGATACACAGGCGTCTATCCACAACCACCGTGGAATTCCCCCCATGCGGCTGGAATGGATCAAAAGGCGAGGCGATGCCGCGGAAGTACCGAATAACGGCCGTGTTCCAGTTGTGCGCAAGCCCTGGCGCGCAAAACCCGGCCGCAACGTCTCCCAGATGCGCTACGCGCGGCTCGGGGTGATCACGGAGGAAATGGAGTTTGCCGCGATCCGTGAGAATCTTCTCATCGAACGCATCCTGGACGAAGAGCTCCTGAAGCAGCACCCGGGGGAGCATTTCGGGGCCTCACTCCCAAAGAAAATAACGCCCGAGTTTGTGCGCGACGAGATAGCCCGCGGCCGCGCGATCATCCCGGCGAATATCAACCACCCTGAACTCGAACCCATGATCATCGGCCGTAATTTCCTGGTCAAGATTAACGCCAATATAGGCAATAGCGCCGTCGCCTCATCCATCGAAGAGGAGGTGGAAAAGATGAGATGGGCTACGCTCTGGGGCGCGGACACGATTATGGACCTTTCCACGGGGGACCGTATTCACGAGACCCGCGAATGGATCATAAGAAACTCGCCGGTCCCCGTGGGCACGGTGCCCATCTACCAGGCCCTTGAGAAAACGGGCGGAAAGCCCGAAGAGCTCACCTGGGACATTTATCGCGACACCTTGATCGAGCAGGCCGAGCAAGGAGTGGATTATTTCACCATCCACGCGGGGGTCCTATTGCGCTACATTCCGCTCACCGCGCGCCGCGTCACCGGGATCGTCTCCCGAGGCGGCTCCATCCATGCCAAGTGGTGTCTCGCCCATCACAAGGAAAACTTCGCCACTACCCATTTTGAAGAGATCTGCGAGATCATGAAGGCCTACGACGTGTCTTTCTCCCTGGGCGACGGTTTGAGACCAGGGTCCATAGCCGATGCGAATGACGCGGCGCAGTTTGCAGAACTAAAAACCCTGGGGGAGCTTACGCGCACCGCCTGGAAAAACGACGTGCAGGTCATGATCGAAGGACCTGGTCATGTCCCGATGCAGCTTATAAAGATCAATATGGAAAAAGAGCTCGCCGAGTGCGGCGAGGCCCCCTTCTACACCCTGGGTCCCTTGACGACGGACTTCGCCCCCGGCTACGACCACATCACCTCCGCCATCGGGGCCGCTATGATCGGCTGGTTCGGCTGCGCAATGCTCTGCTATGTAACCCCCAAGGAACATCTGGGACTTCCCAATCGAGAAGATGTCAAGCAAGGCGTCATTGCCTATAAGATCGCGGCCCATGCGGCCGACCTC
>JACPQZ010000049.1 GCA_016190205.1 Candidatus Omnitrophota bacterium
AGCGCTGCACACCCTAACTTATAAGGGCCGAGGTGTCGGAACTGGTATACGCGCCGGTCACAAAAACCGGTGGGGTGTAAACCCCGTGTGGGTTCGAGTCCCACTCTCGGCATCTTTGAACCGCTCGCGAGCGGGTTCGGGGATCGTGGATCGTTTATCGGTCATCGGTAATCGCAAGCGCCGTTGGCTATCAGACTTCAGCCAAAGGTGGAGCATACAACCGGCGGCTGCAAGTTGAGGGCGCATGATATTTCTCTTTCTTGCGATAACCGATCACCGATAAACGAATTAGCGATGACCGATCATCGAACACCGATAACCCAGGCGGTCCCTCGACTCATCACCCTGCCAGCCGATCCACGTGCTCGGCGATTAGGGTAACGCGCTTTGGAAGTCGTGTCTGCCATGATAACTTTTCTAGTGGCGCCCGAAGCCAGTATTACGCCGCCGTCTTTGTCCTCCTACCAAACACTCTTCGGATACCGCTCATTACGGCCGGGCTCAAACGCACTGCGCGCATTTTTACCGTATATCCCGTTAACAGCAATACTTTTTCCAACGTGGCTATATTTGAAAACTCGCCGTTTTCAATCTTGGAAATGTGCTGCTGGGTCACTCCCGCTTTTTTCGCCAACTGCCGCTGATTAAGCTTGTACTTTATCCGGTACCCTACGATTTGTTTGACAATTTGAAGCTTCTGGTCCTCTAATTCGTGCAACTCTCTAAAATAGGGATCCTTGAGCTTCTCCTGAAGATGTTCGTCAACCTTTTCTGACCTCATGCTCCACGCTCCCCTCATGCATATTTCGAGTAATATGCTTTCCTTCTTTCGATCGCCGTAGATTTCTCTCTCATGGGCGTTCTGTTGGATTTCTTTAAAAACCCGTTCGTGAATACAGCCCTATCTTGATGAAAGAAGAAATATAAGACGCGTACGGCACCCTCCCGGCCCACAAATCTCAATTCAAATATGTCGTCTCCAATATACTTCGCATGTGGCTGGGGTAGTTTATGCCCAAACTCTTCTAATAATGCCTTTGCAAAGAAGAACTTCCTCTGGGTTTTGGGGTCCAGAGAATCAATAAACTCCCTTACGGGAGACCGGCTTGATTCGGTGATATAGTAATAACAAGTAACGGCCTTCAAATCGATACCTATGGATACCTAGAACAAGTATACAACTAAACAGTTGTTAAGTCAAGGCTTCAGACGAAAAAACCCCCCCGGACCTTACTCGGCACGTAGCACGATTCACGAACCTTGCTATCTAAATATAAAATACAGGAGGGCTGCGATCAGGAAGGAACACCACACGTAGAAACTGTTGAAATACCAGAACTCTCCCACCTTTTCAGTCAACGAATCTTTTTTCTGGACCGCCACGGCTGTATGAGAGATGTGATCATGCCCTGCGGCCGCTGCGCGCTCCCGCAGGTAAGCTTCCCTAAATAAGAGGATCTCCTCCCGCCGGAAGCGGAGATAGGAACCGCCAATCCGGTAGGCATTGAGCTTTCCCTCTTTGACCAGGCGGGACACTTCTTCAGCGCTTGTGGATAAATATTCAGATACCTGCCGGGGGCTTAAAAGATCGCTTTCCAATTACCACCTCTGACAGACCTGGGCCTGGGCCTTATATGTTTACTTTCTCATCCGCAATCCAGCGGTCGATGCGGGCCTGATCGAACACCCACTCCTCGCCGCGCCGACGCGCGGGGATCTTGCCCTGCCGCGCCCAGTCCTCGACCACCCGGGCCTCTACCTCCAAATAGGTCGCCACTTCCTGGAGCGAGAGCTCCCCTCTCCCTCCATTAGCTACCGCCGGCTGACCCTGGGGCTGACCGGTCGCGTGCATATGGACGCGTCCGTCTAGAATGGCTCCGGCGGTAATCGCGAGACTTGGCGCATCTATGTTGCCCGATACCACCGCGGGGGGGATGAGCTCCAGACTATTCCTCGCGATAATGTCCCCGGTGACCCGGCCCGCAATAATAATGGTCTCGCCCGTGATATTGGCATTGATGACCGCGTTTTGCCCGATAGTCAAGGTTCCCTTGGTGTCCAACACCCCCTCAAATTGGCCGTCAATGCGCAGATTCACAGGATCTTTGAAAGTCAGCGTGCCCGTCATGCTCGCATTTACATCGAGAATCTTCTTTTCCTGGTTGGTGGCTTCCAACTGCTCGGATCCCCGCTCGTCCTTTTTCCTTTTCAGCATGTGCTATTCCTCCTTGAAGATTCCCATTCTACGAAACTTTAAATAGCGCTTGTGCACCAGTTCCTTGCCGGATAACTCCTGTAGCCCCTTGAGATGCTTGAGGCACGCGGCCTTGACCCGCTTGCCTGTTTCTTCGGGATCCCGGTGCGCCCCTCCCAAAGGTTCCTCGATCACATCGTCGATCACACCCAGCTCGCTTAAGTCCTTGGCGGTCAGCTTGAGCATAGAGGCCGCTTCCGGCGCCTTGGCCCGGTCCTTCCAGAGAATGGCGGCACAGCCCTCCGGAGAGATCACCGAGTAGTATGCATTTTCCAATATGAGGACCACGTCTCCCACGCCGATCCCCAAGGCCCCGCCGCTGCCCCCCTCCCCGATCACGATGATCAGGATGGGCACCTCGAGCTGGGCCATCTCCTGGAGATTAAAAGCGATCGCCTCGGCCTGACCGCGCTCCTCCGCGCCGATGCCTGGGTAGGCGCCGGGCGTGTCCACGAAACTTAAAATAGGAAGGCTGAACCTTTCGGCCAGCTTCATGAGGCGCAAGGCCTTGCGGTAGCCTTCGGGATGAGCGCTCCCGAAATTGCGTGCCAGCTTTTCACTTGTTTCCCTGCCCTTCTGGTGACCCAGGGCCATGACCCTGCTGCCATCCAGAGACGCCAATCCTCCCACGATGGCTTGATCATCGCCATAGAGCCGGTCTCCATGTATCTCTAAAAAATCGTCCATGATCATGCGCATGTAATCCAGAAAATAGGGCCGGCTGGGGTGACGCGCCACCTGGACTCGCTGCCACGGGGTCAGCTGGTCAAAGGTCTCGCGCTGGAGCTTCTTAAGCTTTTTTTCGAGCTCCTTGAGCTCGCTTGAGAGGTCGAGCGCCCGGTTGACGGAAAGTTTCTTGAGCTCGTCGATGCGCCGCTCGACTTCCAGGATCGGCTTCTCAAAATCCAGATAATTGTTGTTCGGGGTCACGCCTCAAACAGCCCCTTTCCACTAATCGACAATGGACACTTCAGATCCGGCAGGGACTATGACGTAGAGTTCCTCGACGCTCGCATTCGACATGCGCACGCAGCCATTGGTCACAGCCTCCCCCAGCGCCTCCGGTTCGGTTGTGCCGTGAATGCCGTACCCGGGGACGCTGATCCCCATCCAGCGCGTTCCGAGGATGTTATCCGGACTGTCGGGGGGCACCACCGCGCCCGCCTTGTACCACACAGGATTGATGAGTTTGTCCGTGATCACAAATTTGCCTATGGGCGTAATGCCGTTTGCCCCTGTGGACACCGTATAGGTCTTGACGATGTCCTCATTTTTCCGGAGCCAGAGCCGGTTGTCAGATTTATCCACCAGGACATTGAAGACGGCCTTGTTCACTTTAAGGATCTGTCCCACGCGGATGCGATCGTCTTGAAGGCCATTGGCCTTCATCAAAAGTTCCACGGTCGTGTGATACCTGCGGGCAATCGCACTTAAGGTATCGCCCGCGTTCACCTCGTACTGCTCACTGTCCTCCGTGGGAACAGAGCTGAAAAGGAGCCGGACGTGTAAATCCTCCATGATGGCGCGCGCATTTTCCACTTCGGGGCTTTCCGGGAAATCTGTCACGAGCTTCGTAAAGACCCCCTCTGCCTGGACCAGCATGTCGGGCAGGTCTCCGTCCTGCCGGGAGAGCTCCGCAAGCTGGGCCAGAAGGGCCTCCTCCGGTCTCTTCGGCACCCGCGCCACACTCTCGGAGGACGGCGTCCTCATTTGCCACCATAGAATTCCGCCCACGAGTGCCGCCAGAACAACCACCACCAAACCCCACTGCAGAATCTTTTTCGTATCCATCGTTCTCCTCTCCATCTTAGGCATGAAAGATAAGACCCATGCCGATTCCTACAATACCCCCAGCGATCACCTCCACCGGGGTATGACCCAACAGCTCTCTTAAACGCTCTTCGGGCACTCCCCGGCCGAGGTAAATATCGTCCATGATACGGTTTAGGGTACTGGCCTGTCTGCCGGCCGCGCGCCTAAACCCTGCCGCATCAAAGAGTACGATAACAGTAAAGAAAAAGGTGATGGCGAAGAGGGGTGATTCAAAACCCTGCGTGAGGCCCACGGCCGTAGAAAGGGCGGTAACGGTAGCGGTATGCGCGCTGGGCATGCCCCCTGCATCCAGAAACCATCTGAAATCGAACCGCCTTTCACGCCAGACCCCCTTTACCACCTTGATCCCTTGGGCAAGGAGCCACGCAAAAAACGTGGTCAGAAAGACTTGATTGTGTGCCAGACCCGCCAGCAGATTACGCATAGGGTACGAACACGACCATTATAGAGAATCGCCTCCCAAATTACAACCCGCGCGAGGCCGAGGGCAGCGCCTCCCTGCCGTTTACCCGTAACTCCTTCACCGGTCCAAAGCTCATTCGATGAATTTCACAGGGGCCGTGCCTCGCAAGAGCCTGCCTGTGCCGCCGCGTCGGATACCCCTTGTGCCTCGCGAATCCGTACTTGGGAAAGGAGCGATCGAGCTCCCTCATGATGCGGTCCCGGGTGACCTTGGCGATGATGGAGGCCGCTGCGATCGAGCGGGAGATCCGGTCGCCCTTCACCACCGGCACCTGACGCCCTTTGAGCGACAGCCGGATGGGACCATCGATCAGGAGACAATCTACCGCCCCGGGAAGGGCCCGGACCGCCTGCTCCATGGCCTCGATCGTGGCCTGGAGGATATTGATCCGGTCGATCTGGGCCTCGCCGACGACTCCCACGCCCACCTCGCAGTCGGCCATGAGCTTGTGAAAAAGAAGCTCCCGCTTTTTCGGCGAGAGCTGTTTGGAATCTTGTATGAGCCCTAACCTGCGCGAGCGGCCGGCAAGGATGACAGCCGCCGCCACCACAGGTCCCGCGAGAGGTCCCCGGCCCGCTTCATCCACCCCGCAGATGCGCTTGCAACCGCTGCGGGCTAAGCGCTGTTCCAAGTAAAGAGAGGCCCCCGTTGATTTACCGGGAGTGGTCAACCTCTTTCCTCGTATAGTAGAGCTTTGCCTTGCTGGCAGGTTCTGAGCGCATGACTTGGATCTTAACCACTTGGGGCGAATGCAGGGGGAAATGGCGCTCCACGCCTTCTCCGAATGTCACCCGGCGGACGATGAAGCTTTCCCGCAAGCCAGAACCCTTCCGGCCAATCACCCGGCCCTCAAAAACCTGGATGCGGGATTTCCCCTCCTCCAGCACCTTCTGGTGGACACGCACGATATCGCCTACTCTAAACGAGGCACGATCCTTCTGCAGATACTTTTCTTCAACCGCTTTTAGATAATCCATGACCTACACCCCCAAAACTCGAAAATCGAAATCCGAAGCACGAAAGAAATTCGAACGACCAAAATTCGAAATCATAAACTGTTTGTCTTGACTTTCTTGTTTCGAATTTCGGATTTGTTTCGCATTTTGGTATTCGAAATTCGGATTTTTCTATCACCACTTGTCGTTCTTGGCAAAAGATCAGGCCGCCGCTCCCGCGTGCGTTTGAGGGCCTGGCGGCGGCGCCAATCGTTGATCCGCCTGTGATCCCCGCTCAAAAGCACGGCCGGAACGCGCATCCCATCGTACACGGCCGGACGCGTATATTGAGGCCCCTCCAGAAGGCTGTTTTCAAATGATTCGTGACAGACCGAATGGCGGTCGCCCAAAACACCGGGCAAAAGCCGCACCACTGCATCTACCACTACCATGGCCGGGATCTCACCTCCGGTCGTCACCACGTCGCCGACTGAAAGCTCTTCGTCCATGAGGGCCCGGCGGGCCCTCTCATCCATGCCCTCATAATGACCGCACACGAGGATGAGCTTTTTAAGACGCGCAAGCCGCTTGGCGACCTTCGTAGTAAAAGGCCGCCCCTGGGGTGTGAGATAAACCACATGTGCCCGAGAACGCCCTTTCAGCGAACGAACCGCCGAAAAAACCGGCTGGGGGCTCAAGAGCATTCCGGGACCGCCTCCGTACGGCCGGTCATCCACTTTTCCGTGACGATCCAGCGTAAAGTCCCGGAGATCCACGATCTGAATCCGGACCTTTCCCTTTTCGCGCGCCCGCCTGATGATGGACTCATCAAAGGGTCCCCGGAACATGCCTGGGAACAGCGTGAGCACCACAAGGTCCAGCACGGAGGGTTCAACCCTTCGTGTGATCGATGCCCAGCTTTTCGAACAGGCTCGCAACGGTCAGGGAAGGCCTGGCCCCCCTCCGGAGCCAGAAAAGGGCCCGATCGCGGCTCACCTTGACCACGGCGGGATCCTGGTTCGGGTCGTAATACCCGATTGCCTCGATAAAGCGGCCGTCGCGAGGGCTTCGCTTATCGGTCACCACCACCCGGTGATGATGTTTGTTCGTCGTGCCCACCCGCCGTAAACGAATGACTACAGCCATTTGCACAATCCCCCTAATTCAATGCTATCACAATGCCTGTGGTGAGTGATGTGTGAAGTGTGATGAGACGTGCGTTGCTGACGAGCTCACCACTCATCACGCAGCACTCACGACTCACGACAGCCGTCTATTTCTTAATTCTCCGTACCTGGGCCCCCAGCTGGACGAGCTTTTGTTCCAGCGTCTCGTATCCGCGGTCCAAGTGGTACACGCGCGAGACGAGGGTCTTTCCTTCCGCTACAAGACCAGCCAGCACCAGGGCCGCGCTGGCCCTCAAATCTGACGCCATCACCTGGGCCCCGGAGAGCGACTTCACCCCATTGACGATGGCGCTCGAGCCTTCCAGGAAGATGTGCGATCCCATCCGGTTGAGCTCGCTCACGTGCATAAAGCGGTCCGGGTACACCTTCTCGGTGATCACGCTGATCCCGGGCGTCACACTCATCAAGGCCATCATCTGGGCCTGCATGTCCGTAGGAAAACCCGGATAAGGGAGCGTCGTAACGTCAACGGGTTTCAACCTTCTGGGCGCGCGCACCCGGAGGGCCCCGTCCGAGCGCACAAAATCCACACCCGCCTGCTGTAATTTGTCAACGGCCGCATTGAGGTGTCCGAGGCGGCAGTTCTTGATCGTCACGTCGCCCCCGGTAACCGCTGCGCCGACTATAAACGTGCCGGCCTCGATGCGGTCCGGTATGACGGTGTGGTCGGCGCCATGCAGTCGGTCCACGCCGTCCACCTGTATCACATGCGTGCCTGCCCCCTGTACGCGGGCGCCCATCTTATTTAAAAACTCGGCCAGGTCTACCACCTCGGGCTCGGTCGCGGCGTCTTCAATGAGCGTCCGCCCTTTTGCGAAAACGGACGCCATTATCACATTCCCCGTAGCCAGAACCGAGGAACCAAAATGCCCGCCCAAGTAGATATCGCTGCCCTTGAGCACTTTGGCTTCCGCCACGACGTAGCCATGCTCAATCCGGATCTGGGCGCCCAAGGCCTTCAAGCCCTTGAGATGAAGATCGATGGGGCGCGGCCCGATGACACACCCTCCAGGCAGAGATACCTGCGCCTTGTGCTGACGGGCGAGCAGCGGACCCAACACACAAATGGAGGCGCGCATGGTGCTGACCAGCCCGTAGGGAGCTACAAACTTCCGGGACTTGCCCGGTGTCACCTCGATGCGCTGGTAGGATACGCGCACGCTCACCCCCAGGGCGCGCAGGATCCGTATCATGGTATCGACATCGCGCAGATGGGGATACCCGCGGATCACCGAAGTCTTACTGGTTAAGAGGCACGCAGCCAGAATGGGAAGGGTGGCGTTCTTGGAGCCGGAAACCTGCACCGTCCCCCGGAGCGGCTGCCCTCCCTTAATTTCTACATAATCCATGTATCAGATCTTATGCGCGATCACCACGCGCTCAATACCGTTATAGTCCTTGATGACCTCGATGCGGTAAAACCCCTTGGTCAATGCGAGGAGCTTCACCACAGCGCGGGCCTGCCCCCAGCCGATCTCGCCCGCAAGGCAGCCCCCCGTATTCAGCGACGGGAGGGTGCGTTCTATGATAACGCGGTAAAAGTCCAGTCCATCATCTCCTCCATCCAGGGCCATGCGCGGCTCCCGTCTCACCTCCGGCATCAGGCGGGGAATTTCATTGCGGCGGATATAGGGCGGATTGCTCACCACATAATCGAAGGGCCCCTCGTTGAGAGGGACCCCCCTGCGTACATCCTGTTCCACGAAATGCGTCCTTTGGCTTACTCCGAGGCGCACGGCGTTTCGCTTGGCGACCTCGATGGCGCCCCGTGACACGTCCATCATAGTGACCGTGACCTGGGGCACAAGGCGCGCGACGCTCAAGCCGATATTCCCGCACCCGCTGCCGATGTCGAGCACATGAATTGCAGTCGACACGTCGTCCCTCGCCTTGAGCCGAACCCGCCCAATCAGGCTCTCCACCAATATCTCCGTCTCGGGACGGGGTATAAATACGTCGGGAGTCACTTCAAACTCGAAACCCATAAAATTAACGGTCCCGATGAGATATTGGAGGGGTTCGCCCTGCTTGCGCCGCTCCAGGAGCTCATGCAGCCTGTCCGTGGGGGGATCGGAAACCGGCCGATGCAGTCCGAGAAGGAAATTCACCCCGTCCAGCCCCAAGAGTTTCGACAAAAGCAGACGGCATTCCCAGCGGGCATCCTCGAGACCCCAGTCCTCCAAAAACGCGGCGCCCTCGCTCCACAGCTCGTTCAGGGTCTTCGCCTGGTTCACGACGCCAGCCTCAATTCTCTTTCCCGCGCCCACAGCGCCTGGACGATCTCATCCAGCTCCCCGTTTAAAATCTCATCCAGCCGGTGGACCGTAAGACCGATCCTGTGATCGGTCACGCGCCGGTCCGGAAAATTATAGGTCCTGATCTTTTCACTGCGGTCCCCGCTCCCCACCTGCTTCCGCCTGTCCTCGGAAATCTTCTGATGGCGCTCTTCCTCCATCCGGTCCATGAGCCGCGCCCGCAAGATCCTCATGCCCTTCTGTTTATTCTTAAGCTGTGAACGCTCGTCCTGGCAGGTGACCACGAGGCCTGTCGGGATATGGGTGATCCTCACGGCCGAGTCGGTCGTATTAACCCCCTGACCGCCAGGTCCCGATGAGCGGTACACATCCACCCTAAGGTCTTTAGGCTCAAGTTTAAGTTCGACTTCGTCTACCTCTGGGAGAACTGCAACGGTTACTGCGGAGGTGTGAATCCGGCCCCCCGCCTCGGTCACCGGCACGCGCTGTACCCGGTGCGTGCCCCGCTCAAATTTAAAATGGGGCCATGCCCCTTCGCCGGACACGGAAAAGCTCACTTCCTTGATGCCGCCCAGGCCCGTGATGCTGGTGGAGAGGGTCTCGACGCGGAATCCTTTTGCCTGGGCGAACTTGGTGTACATGCGGAAAAGATCTCCGGCAAAAAGAGACGCTTCCTCCCCGCCCGTTCCGGCCCGAATCTCCACAATCAGGGTCCGGTCCGGCTCCTCGTCTTCAGAAAGCAGCCGGTCTTCAATCTCACGCATGAGGGCCGCGAGCTCGCCGGAAAGACGCTGTTCTTCTTCCCGTGCGAGGGAGATGAGCTCCGCCTCCTGTCCCGGCTTGGCCATCAGGTCGCGTGTGTGCGCGAGCTCCTGCTCAACGCCCCGAAACCGTTCGTAAGGCTCCGTCACCCGCTTCAGGCGGGCCAGCTCTTTACCGACGCGCTCGAATTCCGTCCCGCCCAGGCGTTCGGGCTGTGCGAAACCCGCCTCCAATTCCCGTTGCCGCTTGAGGAGCGCCTCCAGTTTTTCAAGAAGCGCGCGTTTCATCATTCCCGGGGTGCCGCTTACTTGCCCTTTTTCTTATATTTTCGCATGAACCGTTCAACACGGCCTGCCGTGTCAATGAATTTCTGCTGACCGGTGAAGAAAGGATGGCATTTGGAGCAGATTTCCACGTGGATGTTTTGGCGGGTGGAACGGGTATGAATGACGTTGCCGCACGCACAAGTCACAGTCGTTTCCTTGTACTCAGGATGAATCCCTGTTTTCATAATTTATGCTCCAGCAATGAGATAGAAAAAAATGCTAATAGCCGATTTGCAAGGCTACTAGCTTAAATCTATACCCTATTATATCTATATGCCACATAATGTCAATTCACTGCGCAGTACAAACGAACCATATGCCAATCTGTCATTGCGGGGAGGCGCGGAGCGCCGACGAAGAATAGCCAGTCCAGACACCCATGTGTGTCTGTCAGACACACATGGGTGTCTGGACGCCTGGGCTGTGCGCGAAGGTCGATGGTCGAAGTTCGAAGTTCGGCTGTTATACATGCGGCTCAATAATCGCGGCCAGGACAGCCACCACGAGGAGAAACAAAGCTAAGTAGAAACAAGTCCCGGCAACCGTGACCACTCGAATGCATTCTTTCTTAAAATAAAGCTCCGGATTTCTCAACCACCAGATAAAACGCCGGCGGCGCCTCAAGAGCAGTTTAAATTCATCATCGCCCACGTCCTCCCGCTTGAAGATCAAGACGAATATGTTGAACAGCGAGCCTGAAACGGCGCTCAAGAGAAAGGCGCACACAATCAGCACTTTAAACATGCGGGGTACGGCAATCCTTAAGGAAGAGTGACCTGCCTCTGCTTGATTCGGGAGGAAATTTTGCTGCTATGGCTTTTCTTGGAAGGGCGTCCTGCCTTCTTGCCCTTTTGACTGGAGGAACGTGTGAGCTTTTTCTTATCCGCATCTGGCCCGCCCGATTGGGAATATTTGGGATCTGTCACGCGCTTGACCGCATTCTCGCTGAAACGAGATACACGGCTCATATCGACCTTGGACGATCGCTCTTTTACATCATCGATCGCACCCCTAACCCTATTCGCGATCCCCTGAGCCATCCTCCTGGCAGGGGCAGTCGCCCCCCCGCCCCCTTGGCGAGCCGTTCCTGCGCTCAGGGGCAGGGTGACTCCCCAGACCGCCAGCCAGACAACCAGGCACCCAATAATCTTGCGCACGAAATACCCCTTTCACAAATGGCAAACTGCTAACCATTACAGTATGCCATATAAACTGGGGGATCAGGGGCTTGTGCTGCAGTATTTTGGCCGTAACCATACAAATCATAAAAACCCAAATTTACCTATTTATTCATCGACCCCAGGAAGTCGGTGTTGGACTTGGTCTTGCCGAGTTTGTCGATCAAGAGCTCCATGGCCTCGGTGGTGGAGAGGTCGTTTAAGGCCTTGCGCAGGAGCCAGATCTTGTTGAGCTCGTCCTCCTTGACGAGGAGCTCCTCCTTGCGCGTGTTGGACTTCTTGATGTCGATGGCAGGGTAGATGCGCCGTTGGAAGAGGGTGCGGTCGAGCTGGAGCTCCATGTTGCCGGTGCCTTTGAACTCCTCGAAGATCACTTCATCCATGCGGCTTCCGGTGTCGATCAGGGCCGTGGCGAGGATGGTGAGGCTGCCCCCTTCTTCCACATTCCGGGCGGCGCCGAAGAAACGCTTTGGGCGGTGGAGGGCGCTCGAATCCACGCCTCCGGAGAGGATCTTTCCGGAATGCGGGGCGGTCGTATTGTAGGCGCGGGCGAGCCGCGTGATGCTGTCCAAGAGAATCACGACATCCCGCTTGTGCTCCACCAGGCGCTTGGCCTTCTCGATGACCATCTCCGCCACCTGCACGTGCCGCTCGGCGGGCTCATCGAACGTGGAACTCACGACCTCGCCCTTGACCGAGCGCTGCATGTCGGTCACTTCCTCCGGCCGCTCATCGATCAAAAGCACGATCAGGATGACATCCGGGTGGTTTGCCGTAATTGCGTTGGCTATCTTCTGGAGGAGGATCGTCTTGCCGCTATAAGGCGGCGCCACGATGAGGCCGCGCTGGCCTTTTCCGATGGGGGTGATGAGGTTGACGATGCGCGTCGAGACTTCCTCGGTTTTCCATTCGAGGCTGAACCGGGTTTGGGGATAGAGCGGAGTGAGATTGTCGAAGTGGATCTTGTCCCTAAACTCCCCGGGGGCCTCGAAATTGACCGCCTCGACCTTGAGGAGCGCAAAATAGCGCTCGTTCTCCTTGGGCGGCCGGATCTGCCCGCTCACGGTATCCCCCGTCTTTAAGTCAAAACGGCGGATCTGCGAGGGGGAGATGTAGATGTCATCCGGACAGGGCAGGTAGTTATAGTTGGGCGAGCGCAAAAATCCGAACCCGTCCTGGAGTATCTCCAAGACCCCTTCTCCGAACATCACCCCGTTTTTCTCCGCCTGGGCCTGCAGAATTTTCATGATGAGGTCCTGCTTGCGCAGGCCCGACACGCCCTCGAGCTTGAACTGTCTCGCGATCTTGTTGAGATCGGGGATGGTCATTTCCTTGAGCTTGACGAGGTCTATCCCCTGCTCACGGGATACTACAGGTCCCTCGGCGGGGGGACTGCTATTGGCGCCCGTCTCTGCGCCCGGCGCAGCCTGAGAAGGGCGCGCGTTCGCCGGCGCTTGTGGCGGGCGTGAGTCCGCCGCGCCCTGTGGCGGACGGCTATTTGTTACCGGTTTTGCGTTTGTGTTGGGTTTCTCCATCTCTTCCTTTTTCATTTCGAATGGCCTCCTAGAATGTTTAAGACCTTGAAAATTTGACGAACCTGCTGATACGTCCTCAAGCGTGAACCATTGTTATCGATGATGAAGTCTGCGAACTCTTTTTTCCGGGCAAGGGGCATCTGGCTGCGGATCCTGTTCGAGATCTCCCGAGCCGGGATTCCTTTCCTCTCAAGCCGCGCATTTTGAGTCTTGCGGTCCGTGACCACGACGATGGTGTAATCCAGGGACCGGTGCATCCCCGCCTCAATGAGGAGCGGGGCATTCACCATGACGATTCGGGGAGAACGCAAGCTCGCCATTTCCTCATGGGCCCCCTGGATGACGACGGGATGAACGATATGCTCGAGCAATTTCCTTTTGCGCGGGTTGTCAAACACAATCCGGGCGAGCCGTGCCCGGCTGATCCTTCCTTGAAGCAGAATGCCCCGTCCAAAAGCCTTGAGCACGCGCCGCCCGGACGGCGTTTTAAGCGATAGGGCCCGGTGCGCCATTTCGTCCGCGTCCAGCACCCTGGCCCCCAATCGGCTAAACATCCCCGCCACGGTGCTCTTTCCCGTACCATATCCGCCTGTGAGGCCCACCCGTACCACGCCCTACTCCACCTCGAGCCAGTTCTGACCCGTCTTGATCTGGGCAACGAGAGGCACGTCAAGACGTATGGCGTTCTCCATCTTGTCCTTTACCAGCCGGGTGAGCGCCGGGACTAGGGCTTTGGGCGTTTCAAATACCAGCTCATCGTGTACCTGCAGTATCATGCGTGCTTTAAGCCCCTCTTCCTGGAGGGCCTCGTGTATCCTAAGCATGGCGACCTTGATGAGATCGGCAGCGCTGCCTTGGACAGGCGTATTGATCGCGGTGCGCTCTGCAAAATTGCGTATGTTGACCTGCGCGCTCGTGATCTCCGGAATGTAGCGCCGGCGGTGGAAGAGCGTGGTCACGCACCCATACTTACGCGCCGAGTCGATTTGGCGGTCCATGTAATCCCTGACGCCCGGATAACGCTTAAAGTAGGCCTCGATAAAAGTCTGGGCTTCTTCCTGATCAATCCCGAGGGTACGGGCGAGGCCAAAGGCGCTCAACCCGTAGATGATGCCGAAATTTACGGTCTTGGCGGAGGAGCGCATCCCCGCGGTGACCTCCTTTTCAGGTATACCATAAACGAGGGAAGCCGTGTGGGCGTGGACATCCAGCCCCTTCACAAAAGCCTTCGTAAGTGCTTCGTCACCAGAAAGGTGCGCCAGCACGCGCAGTTCTATTTGAGAGTAATCGGCCTTCACCAAAACCTCGCCCGCCCCCCCGGCCACAAACGCCCTTCTGATCTCCCGCCCCAGGGCGGTCCGAATAGGGATATTCTGAAGATTGGGATCGGAGCTCGAAAGCCGGCCCGTCGCCGTGACAGTTTGATTGAACGAGGTGTGCACCCTTTCGGTTTCCGGGTTGAGCATGAGGGGCAGGGCGTCCACATAGGTGGACTTCAGTTTTGAATTTTCGCGATAGGTCACCAGGAGCTTGGGGAGAGGGTGTTTGTCTGCCAGACGCTCCAGAACCTCTACATCGGTCGAAGGTCCGGTCTTGGTACGTTTAATGACCGGGAGCTTCAGATCCTCGAAAAGGACCTTACGCAGCTGCAAGGGAGAATTGATGTTAAACTCCGTGCCGGCCGTCTCGTAAATCTGGCCGGTCAGCTCCGTCAAGGAGGACTCCATTTTCTTTGAGAGAATCTTAAGTTGTTTCGTATCGATGGCCACACCGGCCATCTCCATGGAGCCCAAGACCCGCACGAGGGGCATTTCCACGTCGTGAAAGAGCTTCAGGAGCTCCTTATCTTCAAGCGCCTCCTCGAGCCTTGACTTAAGACGAAAGACGATGTCCGCATCTGCACAGGCGTAATCGGACACCCGCTCTATCTCCACCGCATCCATCGTCCCCTGCGTTTTTCCCTTTCCGATTAAGTCCGAGGTCGGCGTCATGGTGACCCCGAGCACATCCAAGGCGATCTGGCCCAGATTATGATTCAGTTTGGAAGGGTTGAGAAGATAGGAAGCCACCATCGTGTCGAAGGCAAGCGGCGTCATGTCCACGCCATAGCGCTTTAAAACCACCCAATCGTATTTGATATTTTGCCCTATCTTTTCGACGCGGGGGTCTTCCAGAACAGGCTTGAGCCGTCTTAAAACTTCGTTCACATCGTGCGACCGTTCTTTATTCCGGCTCGTTATGAAATCCTGCTCTCTCTCCTCCCTCCTCTTTCCTCCCTCCTCCCTCCTATCCTTCGCGGCTACTGGGATATAATATGCTTCTTTCTCTTTCCATGAAAACGAAAGGCCGACGAGCTCCGCGCGCATGGGGTCTTCGGATGTGGTCTCGGTGTCCACACTGATCAAGCGCTGCTTCTTCAACCGCTCGATAAATCCGTCCAGGGCCTCCGCGCCTTCCACGAGCTGGTAGAGGGACCCCTTCTGCGATTCTTCGGGAGCGGGCAGGAGTTCCTTGAGCAGACTGCTGAACTCAAATTCGCGGAAGAGTAACTTAAGCCTCTCTGTGTCGGGTGTGATGCGGGTATCCATCTCCTTGACGTCCACCTCAATCGGCACCTCTGTGTCCAGCGCGGCGAGCTCCTTGCTCATACGGGCCTGCTCGCCGAATTCCGTGATGAGGCGCCTCTGCTTCTCGCTCTTTAAGGCCTCGCCGGAGGTAAGGACCTTCTCGAGCGACCCGAAGCGGCTGATCAGTTCGACCGCGGTCTTTTCTCCAAAACCTGGAATACCGGGGATGTTGTCGATGGAGTCTCCCATAAGCCCCATGATATCGGTCATCTTTTCAGGTCCCACCCCGTAGCGCTCCCTCACCTTCGCCGCGTCGTAGATCACCCCGTCCTTGCTCGTGTTGTAGACCTTGATTCTGGAGTTGACGAGCTGCAGGGCATCCTTGTCACCGGTCACGATAAAGACCTCGACGCCCTCACCGGCCAGCCTCTTGGCGAGGGTAGCCAGGACGTCATCCGCCTCATAACCATCTTTCTCAAATATGGGGATGCGGTAACCTTGTATCACTTCCTTGATCCTGGATAGCTGCACGAACATGTCATCGGGCATGGGGGTGCGCTGGATTTTATACTCTTCATAGGCCTTGTGTCTGAAGGTGGGGGCTCCGGTATCAAAAGCCACTGCCAGATAATCAGGATTTTCCTTTTCCTTGAGCTTGCGCAGCATGGTCACGAAGCCGTAGATAGCATTCGTCGGAAAGCCTTTGGAATTGGTGAGCGAGCGAATAGCGAAATAAGCGCGGTAACAGAAGGAGTTTCCGTCTATTAAGAATGCTTTTTTAGGCATTAAGATACAGCATTATGTATAGTGTTATGATTGAGTTAACTAGATATTTGGGAAGGACTTATCTAATTCTCTGGTCGGTTAAGCTCTTACGAGAAGCTCCCACTCGTGTGGGTATTATAAGGCCGTATCTCGACATTTGTCAAGCAGTTGCTGACTGGAACCGGACACCCTTCTCCGCAGATCGGCCCGGCTCGGTCCCTTCGGCCGCCGTCTGTTTTCCCCTGCTTCGCTCCATGACACGAAAAGCCTTCGGTGCAGCTTCGCAGGGTCGGTGTTCTCCTGGCCGGCTCGGGGAACGGCTGAACTCGGCCCGATTAAGCCCTCGCGCTTCCAAAATCAGCCCACTGGCTGATTTTCCCCCTCCGAAGCTCTCTTGCACATTAAACTTCGCAGAGCGAAGGAGGGGGCCGCGCTCGAATCGGGCCTCAGACAGCAGCCGTTCTCTTTCCCTCGCCGCCTGCGGAGAACACCTAAAACAGCCGAAGCGGCCT
>JACPQZ010000051.1 GCA_016190205.1 Candidatus Omnitrophota bacterium
ATCCCTGGCGTGCTCGGAGCGCGGCAAGCCGCGGGGTATTAACCCCAAAGGAATAAAATGACACCAACCGGGAGACAGGCCCGAAAATTCGCAACTTAACTGCGAATGCCTCGGCCTTAGAAAGTGGGGGGTATCCTGACAGGGACTCAGGTGTTTCGTTCTTGCGCGGACCCATATACTCAATAGTTCGCTGCCAAAGAATCATGACACGCACCGCTGAAATGATGAGCCCGGGCAAGAAGGCCCACCACACTGCAAAGTGGGCACGGACGATGACGAAGTGGCTCGTTACGTACAGTCGGCGTACGGGAGCCAAGTGGAACTTGGTGGACTTCGGGGGCAAGGCGAAAGCTGAAGCTCGCGGTATCGTTGACCTGATCGCTATCCGGAAGGATCACCGCCACGATGGTCCAGCTCTCAAGCGCGGAGACCTCTTCGATATCGTCCTCATTCAGACCAAGGGAGGCTCTGCGCCCCGACCCACGGCGGAAGATGTTGCGCGCCTGTCGAGGGATGCCAAGTATCACAGGGCGAAGGCTGTCGTCCTGGCAGAGTGGCGGCGTGCCGAGAAACTCGAACTGTTCAAGCTCAATGGAACGCGCTGGCAATCGGTCTCACCGGATGAAATCTTTGGTTGATTGAAGAGTAACGGAAGGCAGCGAACAAACGGCTGCAGGGGACGGCGCGCTGCGCCCCGCTGAGCCGTGGCGTTGGGTCTACAAGGAGGAACAGAGTATGACGCTACCGGTTCTTACAACGGGCGATGACGTTCTGGCGGTCGTAGACTACCTGCGCAATAAGCCCATGGGAGCAAGCCTATCTGAGGCAAAGGCAGTTCTGAAGAGAGTCATAGATCCGAGAAAGATCACGGGCTTCGTAGCCTGGGAGATCATCCAGAAGGAAGGCGAAAGAATCAAACTAGCTCCCAAGGGGTGGGAGCTAGCCAGAAAGACGAGACCTGCTTCCCAAATACTCTCCGACATTCTCAGTGGCATTGCACCTTATCGGTCCGCCCTGGAATTGATTTACCACCAGAATCTTCCTGAAGTCACGAATGCGGACGTGGCGGCACACTGGCATGAACACCACTCCGAAGCTACGGGAACCGACAATGAAACGACTCTGAAAGATCAGGCTGTCTGCTTCTTCCGTCTCTGCGAAGCCGCCGATCTCGGCAAGCTTGTTATCGGGAGAAAAGGGCAGACAACACGGTTTCAGCCTGTCCGCGAGAAACTCCAAGCGTTCATTGAGGCTGGCCCTTCAAGTCCTCCGTGGGTAGAGACCCCCCTGCGAACAGAAGAGCAACCACCAGAAACCGCAGCAGAGACAGGAGCGCCTCCGGTTCAGCCGGAACCGCCCACGAAACAAGATGAGAAGAAGACCGAGAAGCTACGGGTCTTTATCTCTCATGGAGAGAATATGCAGATCGTGGAGCAGGTTCAGACAATGCTAGGCATCGCCGATATCGCCTGCGAAGTGGCGGTCAAGGAGGAAAGCACAGCGATCCCCGTGCCAGAAAAGGTCTTCTCAGCAATGCGTCGTTGCGCTGCTGGCATTATCAGCGTAACCGCGGACGAGAGGAACAAAGGAAGCGACGGGAAGTACTCTATCAATGAGAACGTGTTGATAGAGATCGGTGCTGCCTTTGTGCTATATGACAAGCGCGTCGTACTGCTCTGGGACAAGCGCCTGCCCGTGCCGTCCAATCTGCAAGGACTGTATCGTTGCGAATTCGAGGGAAGCGAACTCTCTTGGACTGCCGGAATGAAGTTGATGAAGGCAATTCAAGGATTCAAGAAATGAAGACCCAACAATCGGGTGGAGCTTACGCTTTGCCCGCGGCGGGCAAAACGACGCTCACCCGTGACGTTAGGCACCGCCAGAACGCCGCGGCACTTGCCGACCATCGGAGGCGCCCATGGGTGATCGTGAAGACCTAGCAGATGCAGTTGAGGAGCTCGGAGCTGTCCTGAAAAACGTGGTCTTCGACAGACCTCATCTCGTTCTGGCCGACGTTCTAGGGGAGCTCCGGGAGGCCTGGGAACGTGCAAGCGCTGCTGTGCGCAGCGTCGTCACGAGCCTGCGCGCCGGCGGTCTCGATCTTGAAGAGAAACTCGCAACAGCGGGTTTACTAGGGTCGAGTCTCCGTGCCAAGCTTCGCGGCTTTAAGGCCGCGCTAGCTCGATGGCGCGCTGGGGCCACTACGGGGACGCTGTTACGAGTACTAGGGTGGGGGAACGTCTTCCTTGGGAGCCTTGCGTCCGTCCTTCCCGGTGCGGAGGTCCTCAAGGAGTACAAAGAGGCTGTGGAGCAGTCTGTCCTGGACGTCCACGAGCAATGAAGATGAGCAGTGCCTAACCCCGCAAGGAGAGGGCGATGTCTCCAGACGAGGCGTCCGAAAGGCTCCTGTCGCGCAGCATCGTTGCGCGGGAGGATATCGCGCGGGCGAAGGGTTTCATCGTCGCGGCGACTGAAACGAGCACGGATGCCCTCACCGAGCAGTGGCTACGGGCGGAAATGGGCGCCGTTCCGACACACGTCGACATTCAGGCGGCTGGAGCGGATGACACGCTTACTCTTCTGGCCCGTGCATATAGCCTGCGGCTCGGTTTCTATCAGGCGGTTTGGGAGCTCGTCGCGGCCTGCGAAGTGCTTCCCGGCGCTCCGGCCAATTGGCAGGCGAGTGCCACCTGGCGGGATCCCCACGGGGCAGGTGGACTGCAACTCGGCTCAGTCAACTGCCTGTTTCCGGCCGCCATCAGACGGCCGCCATTGGCGCCCGCGCCGTCGACCGATCCCGATGTCTTTCTTCAGGGGGCAGACTGTGTGAGCCTCCACCAAGGTGTTCACGAAGCCATCACTCAGAGTCTTGCCTGTTTTCGAAGAGGCTTGTACCTTCCGGCAATCGTCATGCTTGCGGCTGGCACGGAGGCCGAGTGGAGCGAATGCGGCACGGCGGTGGCCACGAAGCTTGGAAACAACAAGCTGCAGACGCTGCTTGGCGACCCATTCGCGAGCCTCAGCCGGAAGGTTACTGAGATCAGGAGAACGCTCGAAGGCTCCACTGGCAAGGATCTCTTGAAGGCAGCGGGCACGAACCTCGCGAGGGTGACGGACGCAGAGGTATGGACAACCACCCTCCGCGAACGTCGAAACGCAGTTCATTGGGGAAAGGCACAGAGCTTCATCGCGCAGCACAGTGACGCAGCCTCACTCTTGCTTGCCGCGCCGCTTCACCTCGGCACTCTCGAAACGGTGCGGGGGGCGTGCGTCTGAGCCGCGGAGTGCCTAACAACACAATCGAGCCGGCGCGGTGATAGCTGGTCGTTCAACTGTTGCGGTAGTGGTGCGCGCGGCTCATTGTGGTCGATGCGCCGACGCGCGCGGCCGTCGCTCCGGTCCAGTCGGGTGACCCCGGGTGGCTCGATATCTCCGAGCCTGGCGGCTCACGGTAGGTGGGCCGCGGACCGCGCCGGCGCTACGCAGTCGGCGCATCGGGGCGGCGGCACAAGAGCGCCCCGTTAGATCGCGCTGCAAGAGGAGACGACATGGTGACAGAGCGCCCGAGGCTTCCTACGACCGATGACTTACTGGTTGTAGTGTTCGACATGTGCTCATCGTCAGACATCATTGAGGGTCTCACGCTCAGGGGTGAAGTGCACCGTCTGGAAACATTTTTAACTGCGGTCAAACGGTATCTACGTGACAATGCGGAGGACAATCGTTTTGAAGCTTACAAGTTCATGGGCGATGGATGGATCTTGCTGTTCCCGGCCGACATCGACGGAGCGGTTCTGTTGTCATTCTTGAAGGGACTTTGTGAGTTCTTTCGGCGAAAGCTCAAAAGGAAGGTCTTGCGTTACCTGGACGCAATGCCCCAGGTCACGGGAGTAACTCTGGGCCTCGAACGTGGGCCGCTGCTCAAGACTGTGATGTTTAGGCAAAGGGAATACATCGGGCGGGCACTGAACATCGCATGTCGTTTGCAGACCGCGATAAAGGACAAGGACAAATCCCCCGCGTACAAGGCTCTTGTGTCGAACGCGGTATACAACGACTACTTTCGAAAGCTTCCGGGGGCGAAGTCGATACCTGTCACTCGGACCCTGAGGAATATTCGCGGCGGCACCGCGTTCAAGTGTCGCAAGTTGACCCTTGCCAGCAAATGAGGTCTCGATCTAACCCCACACTCAAGGCGGTCGCGCGCAAAAGCGACGCGCGCCGCTTAGCGTGAACGTTAGACCTCGCGGGGGGGGCGGAGTGCGACCAATCACGGCCGAAGAACCCTGCGTCGGAACCCTACCCCGTATAGCCGACGTGAGGCACGAACGGTTCGACCAGCTCGGACAGGGGCGGCGGGTCATTCACTCCTGGTTCGAAAGAGGCTGGAGAGGCCGAGATAACCCTGAGTCGGAGTGCTTTGAACCGTTCATATTCACCTGGATTGCGCTCAACGGATGGGCCGAGTGCGTAACAGATCTCGATCGACGCGACCAGGACTGGGTGCAGAGCATCGCGGCCGAGCCTGACCTGGCCGCAGTGTTTCATTCCCTTCTTTCGGAGGATCCGGTCATCAATGAAGCCGCTGTCGAGTTCACCCGCTTCTGGCCCATTCCACGGCTCCAGGCCCTCCGGCGGCGTGCCGAGCTGATGAACTCGTGGCACTCGAACGCACAGGCAACGGAGACCTTTGCTAGAGCGGGGGTGGACCTCGGCCCTCGATGTGCCTTCCGGCACCAGGTGCGCCACGAGGGGATACCCCTCGACTGGTCTCACTTCCTGTGGGCGCTCTACAGGGCACGATGCAACCTGTTTCATGGTGAAAAGAACCCATACCATTGGGGTGACCAAGCCGTGATAGCCCGCGGTTTCAAGGTCTTGGTACACGCGATGAGTCGGTGGCGTGCTTTCGAACAACGCTAGTGTTGGCAGCACGCGACACTGTGAGTATCATGCGGCTCAAGCTGCCGGTCCGGCCCGCAGCTTAGCCGCGGCGTTCGGGTTCAAGAGAGATGGGATTGCGGAAACGATCTGCGGGGTGTATGGTTGCTCCGGACTGGCAAACCATTGGCCCGCAAGACCGTTCGAGTTCATGCCGTTCTTGATTGCCGACGGGACCCGGCA